>JAFTBM010000067.1 GCA_017455205.1 Bacteroidales bacterium | reverse complement strand
GCCGTTGAGGCCGTTGACGTCGGAGATGAGCCAGGCCAGGCCGCGCTCGGAGTAGATGTGGACGTCGCCGTCGTGGGTGATGACGTAGTCTTTGCCCGAGGGGCGGGTGGTGTAGGGGTCGCCAGGGACGTAGTAGAGGCCGGCGGTGGTGGCATCATAGATGCTGTCGGCCCAGCGGCGCGAGGCGGCGAAGCGGGCGCGAAGGACGGTGTCGGCTGCGGGCATGACGATGGTCAGCTGGGCGGGCGCGGTGGGGGCTTCCTCCCACTTGAGGAAGGTGCGGCGGGCAGCCGGCGCGGCGGTGAGGGTCAGGGTGTCGCCCGCACTAAACTTGGTGGCGTTGATGGCAGTGGCGGTAGGATAGTCGTCGCCAGTGGTGTTGTTGTGAAGGGAGATGTTCCCATAGTCGCTGTTGGGCATCAGGTGGAGGTGGAGGTGGTATTGGGGCAGCAGGCGTAGGGTGTCGACCAAGGGGCAGTTGCTTACCACGTGGCGGTAGTAGTATTCCCCTGGTTCGGTGTAGGTGTTGCCATTGCCCGAAGACCAGGTGTAGGAGTCGCCACTGAGTACGGCCACGGTGGGGGTGGTGGTTACATTGCAGACAGTTACGTTGTCGATGCGGCCGTAGTAGTTGTTTGTGTTGGGGCTTGTGAGGCGGAAAGCGAAATAGACGGTGCCGAGGTTGGTGACGTTGGGATAGTCGCCGAGGTTGGCGGTTACGTCAAGATAGCTTGTATATATTGTTCTTGGGTGGGCACCCAGTGGGATGAACGAGGCAGCATCGGCGGGGTTGGTTGTGATGCCCCATTCGAGTCGGGGATATGTGGTGTTGCTAATCTTATATTTGAAGGAGATACCCAATTGGTTGGCTGGTACTCCGAAGTCTTTGGCGATGACTGCGACAATGGGTGTGGTGTTCCCAGTTTTCATGATAAGGGTACGGCCAGAATTGGCTTCGCTGGAGGTGAGGAACGCCTGGGGGTAGGTAGTGCGGTTGATGTTGGGGAACTGCCAGCAGGTGGGCATCACGTTGTTGCCCGAGGTGTAGGTGTAGTTCGTGGTGGTGGGGCAATTTGTACCAGTACTAATGCCTTGGCTGGTGTTGTAGGAGTCGAAGTCCTCGGTGTAGGGGAGTGTTCCGCCAGTGCAGGGGAACTGGACGGTTACGGAAGAGTACTTTGTGGGGTCGCAGGAGGGGTGGACGGTGAAGGTGTAGGTGGTGCCAGTGGATAGGCCAGTGATGGTGTCGGAGGAGAGAGTGGAGGTGGTGGAGTGGAGGAGGTCGCCGTTTTGCTTGACGCTGTAGGTAGGCGAGGGGGAGTCGTTGTTGTGGTCGTTCCACGTGAGTAGGATTTTGCCGTTGGAGGCATCGGAGGCGTCGAGGATGGTGGCTGTCAGACCGCCGGGTCGGAGGCAGCCCTCCAAACGTTGCAGCTGGATGTCGTCGATGGTGGTGTAGAAAGTATATGTAGAGCAATTGCCACCGAAGCGGAATGTTACGTAGAGTGGACCTTGCGGGAGGGTATACATGCAGAGGGTATCGGTTACGGAGGTCCATGTGGTTTGAACCAAGTTAAGAGTCTTGATATTGACGTAGGTGGCAGTGTCGCTGGGGTCGGTCATTACGCCATAGCTTAATACTCCTTTGTTGGTATAAGCATAATTCTGATAGTATTTGAAGGAAAGCAGGGTGCGGGTGAGGCTACCACCATTGATGAGGGGCATAGAGGCGAAGATGGAGGCTCCAGTGTAGGCCTGTCGGAACATGAGACTCTTGGTGTCTTTGGCATAGGTGGCGTTTTGGGTAATATAGGCGTTGGGGTAGTAGGAACTTGAACCAGTTTGCAGTTTGTAGGAGGCGTTAGGCTTGACTTGCGACATATTAGCGAACGTCCAGCAGCTGGGCAGAATATGGGTGGGGTAGGAGGCTATCATGGGTTGGGCATTGGCGGTAATGGCGAAGTCGACGGTGGGGAGGCCCGTATAGCCCTCGAAGTTTTCGGAGTAGGGGAGGTTGATGCCAGCGGCGCAGGTGGTGCGGACGGTGAGTTCACTATAAGGGTTGGTGTTACAGCTGGCTTGGACTTTGAGGGTATAGCTGGTGTGGGGTGTAAGGTTGGAGAAGGTGTAGAAGGTGTCGGTAAGCCCAGATTCGACTGAAGTGCTGTTCTTGAAGACGGAGTAGGTGCAGGAGCCGAGGTTGTTGTCGCGCCATTTGAGGGTAATAGAGGAGCCAGTGGAGTTGTCGGTAACGCTTACGCTTGGTGGCAGGCAGCCTTCAACCAAAGTGAGGCGCACATTGTCGATGCCTGTTATTTCGGCAGTGTTACTGGTATGAGTCGAGTCGCTGCCATAGCGGAAGGCAACATAGAGAGGTACACCGATGGGGAGATTGGAAACCTCATAGAGGTTGCTGTTGATGGTGGTCCAGGTGTTGGCTTTGGGCAGGGTGGCAATGTTGACGTAGGTGGTAGAGTCTTCGGGGTCGGTCATCACGCCATAGCTCAAGACACCTGAATGGCGAGTGGTGGTGGACTGCTTGTAGTCAAAGGAGAGCTTTAGGCGGCGGAGGTCGCCACGATTGGCGAGCGGCAGGGCTGCGTAGAGTTTGCGCTTGATGGTGGTGGTGGTTTTGAGCACGAGGGCGCGGTGGCCGATGGTGTCGCCATCGTTGTTGTAGTAGGAGGTGGTAGAGATGAACGCTTGAGGATAGGTGGCGGTACCAGAGCTGAGGTGGAGGAATGTCCAGCAGTTGGGTAGCTTGTGGGAGGAGGGGTATCCCATGCTTATGGTTGGGGAAGGTGTGGTAGTATTGGAATTGTCAATGTCGGTGCCGCGATAGCGGTTGAAGTTTTCGGTATAGGGTGCATCGACGCCCTCGCCACAGGGGGTATAGACGGTGATGTAGGTGGTGGGGCTTTGGGAGCCGCCGCCGCAGTCGGCGTAGACACCGACGGTGAGGTCGCTGCCTCGTGGCAGCCCTGTAAGGGTGCAGCCGGTGGCCCCGGCGGCGGTGGTGAGCCATTCGGTGCCATCCACGGTCACGTGGTAGGTGGCAGAGCCGAGGCAGTTGTCGTGCCAAGTGAGGCGGGCGGTGGAGCCAGCGACTTCGGCAGCGGTCAGCACGCTGGGGCGGATGCAGCCTTCGGCACGGGTAAGAGAGATGTCGTCAAGCCCCATATAGTAGGAGGTGCTAGAGTAGATATTGCTGTACTTAAAGGCAACGTAGAGGGTGCCCGAAGGGAGGGCATGCATGCTGAGGGTATCGGTGATGGTGGTCCATGCAGTGGTTTTAGTCATGGTGGCGATGGGGGTGAAGGTGGAGGTATCGGTGGGGTTAGTCATCACGCCGTAGCTCAGTACGCCCTGGTTGGCGGTGGTGGTGTTGTTCTTGTATTTAAAGTTGAGAATGACGGGGGTGAGGCTGCCGCCATTGACCAAGGGGAGGGCGGCGTAGACTGACTTGCCGGTGTAGGCTGTGCGGAAAAGCAGGCCGTAGGAGCCCTGACGGTAGTCGGAGTTGGTGGTGATATAGGCGTTGGGGAATGCTCCAGCGGTGGTGAGCAGTTTGCCAGAGGAGGCTTCGGGAAGTGCTGTTGATGTGTTAGTGAATGTCCAGCAGTTGGGGAGAAGGTGGACGGGGTAGGTAGAGATGATGGGTTGGCCAGCACCTACGTTGGTGATATCTACACCCACAATGCCATTGGTGTAACCTTCGAAGTTTTCGGTGTAGGGGAGGTTGATGCCAGCGGCGCAGGTGGTGCGGACGGTCAATTCGCTATAGGGGTTGGTGCCGCAGCTGGCCTGGACTTTGAAGGTATAGTCGGTGTAGGCGGTGAGACCGGAAAGTGTGTAGAAGGTGTCGGTGATGCCCGTAGCGACCGACACACCGTCCTTGAAGACGGAGTAGGTGCAAGAACCGAGGTTGTTGTCGTACCAGCTGAGGGTGACGGCGGTGCCGGTGGTGTTGTCGGAGACACCCAAGCCTGGTGCCTGGCAGGCATCATCGTCGAGGGTAAGCTGGACGTTGTCAAGGCCAGTGTAGCGGGCGTCGGTTCCCGTGTTGGCGTTCACACTACCGAAGCGGAATGCCACCCAAAGCGGACGGTCGAGGGGGATGCCCACGGCCTGCCCGATGTTGGCATCGATATGCGTCCATGCGGTAACCTTGGCGAGGGTGGCGATATTGACGTAGGTGGTGGAATCGTTGGGGTTGGTCATCACGCCGTAACTGAGCACACCCTCGTCGGCAGTGGCGGTACTCTGCTTGTAGTCGAACGAGAGTTTGGCACGGGTGAGGTTGCCAGCGTTGGCAAGCGGCAGCACGGCATAGCACTGCTGCTTGCAGGTCATCTGCGTCTTGAACATCAAAGCGCGATGGCCGATGGTGTCGCCGTCGCGGTTGTAGTTGGGGTTCTTGGCAATGAAGATTTGCGGATAGGTGCTGGTGGTAGCACTCAATCCCATGAATCTCCAGCAGTCGGGTCGCGTGTGGGAGAGCGGATAGGCAGAGGGGGTAGTATAGGTGGTACTCGTGGAGACCGAGATGACATCGTTGGTGTTGTAGACATTCTCGTTGTAGCGGTCGAAGGTCTCGAGGTAGGGGAAATCTACTTGGCCATCGCAGGCGATGAAGACGGAGATTTCGACGATGTCGCTGTGGGAGTCGCCACAATCGGCGTAGGCTCCGATGGTGATGTAGGAGCCGCGCGGCAGGTCGGTGAGGGTGCAGGAGGTGGCACCAGCAGCGGTGGTGAGCCATTCGTCACCATTGACGAGGATGTGGTAGGGCTTGGAGCCACTATTGTTGTCGAGCCAGGCAAGGCTGACAGTGTTGCCATCGATGGTGGTGGTCGTCAGGCCGCCAGGCGGCAGGCAACCGTCAAGGAAGGAGAGCTGAACATTGTCAAGGCCAGTGTAGTAGTAGGTGGTACCAGATGAAGCACCCTGTTGGAAGGCTATGTATAGCGGGTCGCCGAGGGGCAATAAGGTGGACTTGCAGATGGTGTCGTCAATATGTACCCAGGATGTTGTTTTTGGGAACGACTTGATGATGGTAAAGGTGGCAGGGTCATCGGGGTCGGTCATGACACCGAGGCTCAGTACCCCTTCTCCTACATCGGTGTGGGATTGCTTGTAGTCGAAGGAGACTTTCACACGGTTGAGGTTGCCACTGTTGGCCAGCGGGAGGCAGGCAATGGCTCCATTAGCCACAGTGCTGTAGTTTTTGAACATTAGACCACGATGCTTGATGCTATCGCCATCGCGGTTGTAGTTGGGGTTCTTGGCGATGAATATTTGTGGATAGGAGCTGGTGCTGGCACTGAGGTTAGTGAATGTCCAGCAAGAAGGCCGCGTGTGGGAGAGAGGATAGGTGGAGGGAGTGGTGTAGGTAGTACTCATGGAGACGGAGATGACATCGGAGTTGTTGTAGACGTTCTCATTATATCGGTTGAAGTTCTCCGAATAAGGTATGTCCACGCCGCTTGCGCATGGGGTAATTACCCGCACGATGGAAACTTTACCTGTGTGCTCACCGCCGCAGTCGGCGTAGACGCCGATGGTGTTCACGCTGCCGCGGAGCAGACCAGTGAGGGTGTGGGAGGTGGCACCGGCGGCGGTGGTATAGGCTTCGACATCGTTGACGACGATGTGGTAGGTTGCGGTGCCGCCACTATGGTCTGTCCATGCGAGGTCGGCGGTGGTGCCGGTGATGTTGCTCACCGTGAGGCCACCCACGGGCGGGCAATCTTGTGCTTCGAGGCAGAGGTCGTCGATGGCAGCATAGTAGGAAGTGCCAGTGGAGGCATAGCGGAGGACGATATGCTTATAGGCCGAGGAGAAGGTGGCATTGTGGTGGCCGATGTAGACGGTATCGGTGTGCCAGGCAGTATTGACCCTCGGGAAGATGCCGATCTTGATGAAGGTGTTGGTGTCGTAGGTGTTGGACATGACGCCGTAGGAGAGTTCGCCATAGGAGGCGTTGGCGTACTTATAGGAGAGGCTAAGCCTCATGTAGGCAATCGGTGTGCTGTAGACTGCGGGCAGGACGGCCACCGCTGGGGCTGCCGAACCTACACTCTGGAGCACCATCCCTTTGCTGCCAGCGTTGCGGCAGGAGCTGTTGGAAGAGACCACAGCGTAAGGGTAGTCGCCCGAGACGCCACTATGACCTGGGAAAGCCCAGCAGGCAGGTCGTTGGCCGGGGAAGTTGGAACTGCTGGCCGTGGTGTTGCTGGTTTGGGCAGTGTAGTTCTCGAAGTTGTCGCAGTAGTTGGTGGCATCGCAGTCGGTGGTGAAGCTGATGCTGCGCCCGCTGCCGCCGCACGAGGGGACAATGGTGAGGGTGTAGGTGGTGCTGGCGCTGAGTGAGCTGGCATTGCAGAAGGTGTCGGTAATGCCCGATGCCAACACATCATCGCCGTTCTTGACGGTGTAGGTCCAGGAGGTGGCGGTGGGGTTCTCCCAGCGCAGCGTGGCGGTGGAATTGGTGATGGAGCTGACGGTGAGGCCGTAGACGTTGCAGTCGGGCAGGAGGGTGATGTCTACATTGTCAATACCACCATACGTAGTAGAGCTACTAGTTGGCGAGACATGGACAAAGCGGAAGGCCACATAGAGGTTGCCCGAGGGCAGGGAGTGGTTACCCAAGGTGTCGTCTATTGCCACAAACGAGGTGCTTTTGAGACTACCGAGGGCGACAAAAGAGGTAGGGTCGGCGAGGTCGGTAACTACCCCCCATTCAATCCTGGCTTCTGTGGTGCTTCCCAAAGTGTTGTTATACACACGCCCTCTGAATTGGAGGCGGAAGCGGTGAAGGGGGTAGCCGAAGTCCTGCGCAACGATGGCAACAACAGGCTTGTTGTATTCATTTGTGCGCATAAATAAGCCGCACGGAGAGGAAACCCAATGATTTGAATAGGCATGAAGGAACACCTGTGGGAAGGTGGAGGAGGAGGCAGACATGGTGGGGAACTGCCAGCAGGTAGGCATTGTATGGTTGGGGTAGAGTGAGGGCGGGTCAGTAGAGGAGCCTGTCCTAATGGAAGTACCACTGCTGCCATAGGTGTCGAAGTACTCGGCATAGGGGAGCGAGCCGTTGCAGGGGAGCGTGACGGTGACGGAAGCGGGGTCGCACTCGCAGCCGCCGCAGGTGGCCGTCACCCTGTAGGTGTGGGTGCTGCCCGGGGTGAGCGAAGTAATGTCGAAATAGGTGGTGCCTGCGGCGACGACACCGAGGCGGGTCTCGCCCTCGTAGACTTCGAAGCCGTAGGTGCCGCCGCTGACATCGGTCCAACTCAGGCGGCAGGAGGTGGCGGTGGTGCTGGTGGCAAGGTCGGCCACGCAGACGCGCGTCAGCCGCACATCGTCGATGGCTGTATATTTGCTGTTATTACCCGTTCCACCGATATACTTGAAAGCCACGTGTACGCGGCTGGAGGCCGTGAATGCCGCTTGGGAACGCGGATGGGCGGCAATGTCGCAGTCCACCGTGGTCCATAGGGCGATGCGCTTCAGTGTGTCGAGTGGCACGAAGGTGGCGGCATCGTCGGGGTCGCTCATCAAGCCATAGACGAGCCGCCCCGTGTAGTTGGTGGTGTCGGATTGCTTGTATTGGAAGTGCAGCCGGAGTTGCGAGGTGGGAATGCTGCCCGAAGGTAGTGGCAGTGCAGCCAGTAGGGGGGCGGTGGTGTTGCTGTTGAAAAGTAGTCCGTTGCCCGTTACGCGCCAGCTGCTGCTGCTGGTGAGGAATGCCTGCGGATAGGTACTTGTGCTGGCGCTGAGGCCGGTGAAGGTCCAGCAGTTGGGCAGCGTGTGGGTGGCGGGGTAGCCAGTGGGGGCAGAGGTGTTAGTGGTGATGACTGACCCATAGTAGTCGAAATTCTCGGTGTAGGGCAGGTCGACGCCGTCGTCGCAGAGGGTGGCGGCATAGAGGGTGCGGGTGGCGGAATAGCCGTCTTCATCGCAGTCGGCTTTGACGATGAAACGGCACGGCTGGCCGTGGCTTAGGCCAGTGAAGTCGCGGTAGTTGGTGCCGGCGGCGACCACGTATTCCGTGCCGTTGAGGTCGATGACGTAGTCGGACTCGCCTCCGTTGTGGTCAGTCCAGCTGAGGCGCATACTGGTGGTGGTGATGTTGCTGGCGGTCAGCCCTGTGGGTGGGAGACATTTTATTTTGGTAACGCTGACGTTGTCAATGGCTGTGTTTTCTCCCACCGTGGTGCCGCCAGTGTAGCGCAAGGCAATGTACTGCTGTGAGACCGCCAGGTCGTGGATGCCGAGGGTGTCGCGCACGGTAGTCCACGAGGTGGTGCGCGGGAGGGTGCGGATGAGGACAAACGTGGAGGGGTCATCGGGGTCGGCCATAGTGCCGAGAGCTAGCTCGCCCACCGAGGTGGCAGTGGTGGACTGGCGGTAGGCAAAGCTGACGGCGAGGTGGTTGAGGTCGCCACTCTCGATGAGTGGCAAGGCGATGTGCTGCACGTCCTCTGCCCTGCCGTTGACCAGCAGCAGTGCGTTTTCGCTTTGTGAGATGCCTGAAGTGAGAAATGCCTGCGGATAGTTGGCCGTCGTGGGTTTCCATTCGAAATAGCGGCCGTTGGCAGGCCAGGCATCAAGTTTGTCGCTGCTGCCGTTGCCGTGGAATGAGGTGGAGAGGCCATCGCTGCTGACCGACCAGACGTTGGAGGCATCGGTGGCAAAGCCTACCTGATAGCTGGGCGACCAAGCCGTTCCCGACATCGTCTGATAAGCTATCAAGATGCGTCCGCTCTTGTAGAGTTGCACCTGATAGGGAAGGTACACAACGCCTGGGTCTGAAGCGATGTAGTAGATGGGACACATGCGGTACTGCACCACTGTTACTGTGTCACTATAGTTGGCCCACGCTCCATAGGTGTTACTGCCGTTATCCTTCATCTGCCCGTCCATGCCACACCCCACCACTTTGGGATTGTTGCTATTGGCACCGCTGCCCGACAGGGGTTCGTTGATGCAGGTATTGCCTACCACCTCGTCGCTACCCAAGCGGATTTGTCCGTCCTCGTTGAATGAGAACTGCGTGTAGGTGCTTCCTCCAAATGGAAATGAAAAGGTCATCGTCTTCAGTCCCGACACTACACAATCACCATTATTGTCGTTCGTCCGCGTCAGACTCTTGTTGCTGGTTGTTGCTATCCATTTGCTTGCGTCAATACCCGTAGTGAACTTGTAGCTTGATGTAGACCAAGTGCCGAGGCCGTTGAAAGTCCAGCAGCCAGGGCGGATGGGGGGGGCGTTGGGAGCAATGGTGCCACCAGCCACGCCAGCACCCGAGTAGTCGTCGAAGTCCTCGCTGTAGGGGGCATCAATATCGCCATCGCAGGCGGTGCGGATGAACATCACGTCGCTTGGCAACGAGGGGCAGGAAGAGGCGGCACGCACCTGGAGGCGGTGGAAGGAGAGTGGTTCAAGACCCGTGATGTCGAAATACTTGACGCCGTTGGCGGTGGTGCCTGCCACCTGGTCGTCGAGGAAGACGGTGTAAGGCACGGAGGCATCAGCCGTGCTGCTCCAGTTGAGGCGGAAGCCCGAGGAGGTGAGGTTGGTGGCGTAGAGGTCGGTGGGCTGGGTGGTGGGGGTGGAGCAACTCTTGTTCTCCACCTTGATGTTGTCAATGTAGACGGCAAGGTCTTCTCCGTTGTTGAGGTTAGCATAATAGAAAGCAAGGCGATAAGTGCCAGGGGCTGCTGCGGTACTATAGGTATAAGTAACCGTATTCCACTTCTTTAAGGTAGGTGTAATGGTTGTCAAGGCAGTCCAATTGGCAGTCCCGCACATCGCCTCCTCGCTGCTGAGATCCTTGATCAAGCCGACATAGAGCTTGATATTGGTATTAGACTCCGTACCGTCTTTGTTGAGAGCCCATACGGCATAGTCGAAAGTAATCTTCAAATTACTGGCATTCACATCGAATGGGGGCAGTGCCGCAAGGGTACGGGCATGCAGGAAGTTGTCCGAAGAGTTATAGTAGTTGCTCATGCTGAGCTGCGTCACACTTCCGGGCTGGGTGGTGGGGGTGACATCGCAGCTCCAACATACCTGACCGCCGTTGATGTCGTGCTCAAGCCACACATAAGGCTCTTGACCGCTAATCAAGCCGTTGGTGTAGTTGCCGTAGTAGTCGTATGAGTCCCACCAGCCGGCAGGCTTGACCCCGAAGAGGTCGCCAGTGTAGCTGTCGAAGTTCTGCACATAGGGTAGGCTGTAGGGCATCTGGACGAAGAGCGGGGTGAAGGAACTGGTGTCGGTGCCGACGACCGTGGCTACCTGGACGGTCAGCGGCTGCTGCGGGGTGAGGCCGGTGATGGCATAGCTGGTGGAGGTGGTGGACACCTCGGTGGCGCCATAGCGGACGATGTACTTCGTGGCAGTGGCTTGGCCTACCCACGAAAGGGTGAAGCCCGTGGAGGAGAAGGAGGCTGCCTTCACCCCCGACGGCGGACGCACGGCATAGAGCGTTGCTGACGGCGGAGTGAAGAGAAACCAGCGGTTGGCGACAAACTTGACAGTTCCGCTGTTCTCGAGGCCAATAAAGTACTCACCAGCATCGCCAGGATTGTCGAAATGCACCGCCGTGTAGTCTGGCTTCACCACCCAGCCATCGTAGTTGTCGATGCTCATGCCCACCTGCCAGTCGGGACGAGGTACATAATTAGAACTTGATTGTTGTATGATGCGTACACGGCCTGATCTATAGAGATGAATCTGGTGTTTCCATAGGTAGTTTTGGCTGTTTTCGTACCAGTTTTTATAGGTACTCAAATAGATTTCAACCACACGCAAAGTATCGCCAAAGAGACCAGTCTTCACGTAGGCATTTGCCTTGGCATAACCATCGCAGAGGAAACCGCTGATGCGCGGCGCACCGTCATTGCTGCCGAAATCGCCATAGCCAGTACTTACATCGTCGCCCAGTCGAAGGATGCCGTTGGTGTTTACGGAGAACTTCGTGTATTCTTGCCCGCCGAAAGGAAAAGAGAACCCGATGTCGTATAGCATCGTGGTCTTGTCATCAAAGTCGTAATTGAGATTATCGTCTTTGTTAGCACCCGTAAGGATCGCAGTGCTGACGGTCTGGGTGAGCGAAGTCGTGCCAGTGGAGTAGGTATACCCCGAGAGGCCTTGTGCCTGCGCAGCATTTGTCAGCCCGCAGACGGCGGCAATGAAAATAATGCATTGGATAACAGCGGCGTGCCACCTGTCTGCTCGCTGTGCTGTCTTGCTGGCAGCGGACAAGCCTCCTCGACGGGGGGATGGCGAGGAAAGACACAATGCGTGGCTCGCTTCACTTAAAATCGTGGGGGGGGGGGTAAATGCCTGCATTACAATGACTTATATACATATATCCTGCTTTTTTTGACAATGAAAATGGCTACAAACTTACCCATTTTTATTCAAAAAAGCAAATCGCTTCCCCCAAATAATGTCGGGATTAACATAATTTAGCATTTTCGCTGCCCTTTTCTTTTCCCACGGATTGTCCACAAATTGCCCGTAGATTTGCGGTGAATTTGCCCTCGATTTGCTATGGATTTTTTAGGTCAGTTCTTCAATAGTTCTTCAATAGATGTTCAATAGTTCTTCAATAGTTTATTGAAGAACGATTGAAGAACGATTGAAGAACGATTGTCTTACGCCTTGATAGAGAGCCGATTGACGAGGGTCGTGCAGTTTGGCAGAATTTGGAGGCTGCTGGTGTGGCTTGTTGGGGCGAGAGGTGATAAGCACAAGCCCATTGCTCGCCAGCGGAGCGATGAGCGAGCGAAGAAGTATCTTGGAAGAGAAAAACGCTAATACTTGATATTGAAGTAGTCGAGCAATGCTTTGTAGTTGTCCTGGGCGGTGAGGCATGTGTCGGTAAGAAAACCATTTATACTGCCCCAATTCCGTAGGCCACGATAGTAGTACAGTCGCAAGTCGTCGGTAATAATGAACGGCACAATTCCGCTGTGCAGACACTGCCAAAACATTACCAGACGCCCCACACGACCGTTGCCGTCTTGAAACGGGTGAATGCGTTCAAACTGAACATGAAAGTTTAGAATGTCTGTGAAATTGACTTTCTCAATGCTATTATATTCGGCAAGCAAAGTCCGTATGTGCTCGCGGACTTCTCTGGGTTGCACCGTTTCCTCGCCTCCGACTTCGTTGGCAAGCCGTTTGTATTCCCCCACGGCAAACCATGATTTCTGACTATCGGAAGTGTTGGTTTTGAGGATAAAGTGCAGTTGCCTTATGTGGGCTTCTGTCAGGCGGTCTGTGGCATGGGCGATGATATAGTCTATGCAGTGGAAGTGGTTGACGGTCTCCATAATGTCGTCAATTCGAGTGTTCTCGGTCGTTATGCCAAGTGTGTTTGTCTCGAATATGTATCGCGTTTGCTCTTTGGTTAGGCGGCTGCCTTCCATGTGGTTGGAGTTGTAGGTGAAGTCAATTTGTGTGCGATGATAGATACCGCCCTTGAGCTTGGCTTCCTTTTCCTCACGCAGGCGCTGAAGTAAAGGTGATATTTTCTTCTTCCCCTTTTGTGGTAAAGCAGCGTCGGCAGGTATACTCCAAGTTTTACCTGTGAGAAAAGCTCCATCAATCTTGCCCGAAGCACAATAGTTGCGGGCGGTACGCTCGCTAATGCCGTACTTTTCGGCAAACTGAATGACTGAAATATATCCCATACTATCGGCAAGTTTTAATTGAAAAACCGCTGCAAAGATACGATTTTTTGCCGACATCGGCATTATTATTTCATAGACAGGAGAACTATTGGTATCCGACAACTTTGAATGGCTGGGCGGAAATCGGGAGCCGGGAAGTATGAGGCTCAAAGGGAGAAGTTGTCGCAGAGGGTGGGATTTGAAAAAAATGTGTAACTTTGCAGGGCGGTTTTGACCGCAGGGGTGCTTGTGCTACGCGGTGTAGCCCTCTGAAAGTGTGGAGGTAACCCCCTTCAACAAAACAAGGAATACGATGAACGAAACGGGTGCTATGCCGCGCGATGCGGCGATTATCTATTCGGGTGGGTTGGATTCCACCACGTTGCTCTACGAGGAGCGCGAGCGGGTGGCGTTGGCCATCACGTTTGACTATGGCAGCAATCATGCCGAGCGCGAGTTGGCGTGTGCGCGCTACCATTGCCAGCGGCTGGGGGTGGAGCATTTGGTGGTGGGGTTGGATTTTGTGAGGGGGCTCTTCTCTTCGTCGCTGCTGGAGGGTGGAGATGCGGTGCCTGCGGGCGGTTATGGGGAGGAGAATATGCGGTCGACGGTGGTGCCGTTTCGCAACGGGGTGATGCTGGCGGTGGCCTGTGGGATAGCCGAGAGCCGTGGGCTTCGGCGGGTGCTGATGGCCAATCATGGGGGCGACCATGCGATATATCCCGACTGCCGTCCCGAGTTTGTGGCGGCTATGGACAGGGCGATGCAGGCCGGCACCTACGAGGGGGTGCGGCTGGAGGCTCCCTACACGGAGCTATGCAAGGCCGACATTGTGAGGCGTGGGGCCGCGCTGGGGGTAGATTTCAGCTGGACCTATTCGTGCTACCGCGGTGGCGAGCGGCATTGCGGCTGTTGCGGCACCTGCGTAGAGCGGCGCGAAGCATTCCGCCAAGCCGGCGTGGAGGACCCTACGAGCTACTTGGAGAATTGAGAATTGAAAATTGAGAATTGAGAATTGAAAATTGAGAATTGAGAATTGAAAATTGAGAATTGAGAATTGAAAATTGAGAGAATCCTATAATTTCTATTAATTCTATTATTTCTATCAACCATGTACTACGTCAAAAAGACTTTCGAGGTGTCGGGGGCGCACCGACTGGAGCTGGATTACGCGAGCAAGTGCACCCAGATGCATGGCCACAACTGGCTGATTACGGTATACTGCCGTGCGGCGGAGCTGGACAGGAACGGGATGGTGGTGGATTTCGCCGAGATTAAGCGGCGGGTGGCCGATAGGCTCGACCACCAGGTGGTGAACGACGTGATCGGTTGCAACCCGACGGCGGAGAACATCGCGCGGTGGTGCCAGCAGCAGGTGTCGCGGTGCTACCGTGTGGACGTGCAGGAGACGGCGGGGAATGTGGCCACCTATGTGGCGGATGATGCGGAAATTGGCATGTTGGAATGAGGGTAAATGAGATATTCTATTCGCTGCAGGGCGAGGGGGCAATGCAGGGCGAGGCGATGGTCTTTGTGCGCTTGAGCGGCTGCAATCTTGCCTGTCCGTTTTGCGACACGCGGCATGAGGCTTGGGTGGAGATGAGCGAAGAGGAGGTAGTGGCGGAGGTGCTGCGCTATCCCTCGCTGTGGGTGCTGCTGACGGGGGGTGAGCCTGCGTTGCAGCCGTTGGCTGGCTTGGTAGATAGGCTGCATGCTGTGGGGCGGAGAGTGGCGGTGGAGACCAATGGGACGGTGGCCATCGATGCGGCGGTGGACTGGGTGTGCGTCTCGCCCAAAGGGGAATGGCTGGGTGCGGAGGCGCAGGTGGTGAGGCAGCGGGTGGATGAGGTGAAGGTGCTCTACGATGGAGAACATGAGCCGCAGGGCTACTGGGAGGAGCTGGGGCACGAGGCGCAGCGCAGCTTGCAGCCGATGGATGTGGGCGAGCGGGAGCGCAATGCGGAGCTGGTGGCTGCGGCGGTGGAGTACGTCAAAGGGCATCCCGAGTGGCGACTTTCGATGCAGATACACAAAATGATAGGAATAAGATGAATCAGAGCAAAGAGCAGCTGCATGCCTTGGGGCGGCATGCGGAGGTGCCTGCCAGTTATGCCCCCGAGGTGCTGGAAGCGTTCGACAATGCACATGCCGAGCGCGACTATTGGGTGCAGCTCAACTGTCCGGAGTTCACCACGCTGTGCCCTATCACTGGGCAGCCCGACTTTGCGGAGTTGCGCATCATGTATATCCCCGACCGCCGCATGGTGGAGAGCAAGAGCTTGAAGCTTTACCTCTTCTCGTTTCGCAACCATGGCGATTTCCATGAGGATTGCGTGAACATCATCCTGCGCGACTTGGTGGCATTGCTGGAGCCGCGCTACCTTGAGGTGGTGGGGTTGTTTGTGCCTCGGGGTGGCATCAGCATTCACCCTTACGTCAATTATGGGCGGCCGGGGACGCGCTACGAGCAGCTGGCGCGGCAGCGGCTGGAGAGCTACGGGATGTGAGCATCGGGCTTCAAGCGGGGCGGATTTTGCCGTCGGGAGTGCGGCGGTAGAGGGTGAAGTGGCGTTGCACCTTTTTGAGGAATGGGGAAAGCGAGTGGGCGGAGGAGCTGAGGCGGGAGTGGTAGAGGATGCAGAGGCAGCGGCGCGAGCGGGAGATGGCCACGAAGAGGCATCGGGCATCCTCTTGGATTTGATGTTCGGTCCAGCTGCGGGGGCCGGGGTAGTTGTCGTCGGTGGCGCGGGGGATGACCACGGCGTCGAACTCAAGCCCTTTGGCCTTGTGGATGGTGGAGATGATGTATTGCTCTTGGAGCGAGCCACCGCAGAGGTCGGCTTCCTTGCTGGTGGTGAGGTCGGTGGCGTAGCGGGCGAGTTGCTGATGGAGGGTGGGGTAGCGGTCGGAGCGGATAAGGTCGGTGTCGAGGTAGTGGATGAGGTGTTCCCATTTGTCTATTGGGCTGATGAGGCCAGAAGCGAGCAGGCGTTGGTAGGCGAATTGCAGCTCGGAGGTGATGCTGCCTTGCTGCTGGTGGTAGGCGTGGAGGTAGAGGTCGGCGTAGCGCGAGCGGAAGTCGGCGATTAGCTGGCGGTTGTCGGCGAGGAAGAGGCGTTGCTGGGCGATGAGAGGCGAGGCGGCAGTGTGGCAGAAGCGGAGCAGGGCAAGGGTGGCGAGGATGTCGTCGTCGGCGCGGTGGCTGTTGGCTCCTTCGAGGTGGAGGGTGTCGAGGAGGTAGCCGAGCTTGTAGCGGCGGAGGCGGGGGCGGATGAGGCGGATGTATTTGAGGGTATCGAAGCAGCGGGGACAGTGGTCGGCGAGGATGAGGTCGGGGCAGTGGCGGCGGAGGTTGTGGTCGAGGATGGAATAGTCGAAGGCGGCGTTGTGGCCCACGAGGGGTAGGCCGTCGCAGAAGTCGAGGAAGCGGCGTAGGCCCTCGGCTGGGGAGTAGCGATGGCTGTTGTGGTAGAGGTCGAGCATAGGGTTGGGGTGGCCGCCCACTTCGGCGGGGATGGGCCGGGAGGTGGAGAGGATGATGTTGAAGGACTGGCCGATGGGTTGGCCGCGATGCACCTTGATGGCCGCAATCTGGATAATGTCGTCGGTGGTGGGGTCGAGGCCAGTGGTTTCGGTATCGAAGATGACGAGGGTTTCGGTGTCGTAGGCATGGGAGAAGGCTTGGAGGTAGGAGCTGTCGGGGTGGAGGAGGAAGTCGGAGGGAAGGAGGGCGACGCGTTGGAGGGAGTGCATCAGGTGGCGAGCTGCGGTGTAGGTGGGGAGCAGGCCGAGACTCCAAAAGAGGCGTGCCCAGGCGAAAGAGGTGTTCTCGTCGGCCACGACGCAGAGGTGGGCGATGAGCAGCTTGACTGCGGGGAGGGAGAAGAGGTCGGTGCCGCTGATTTTGAAGTGGGCGATGCCGAGGTTGGTCATAGCCTCGCTGATGCTGTCGGCCTCGCGGTTGGTACTGACGAGGATGGCCACCTTGCTGCTGGAGGAGGTGCCATAGCGTTGGGCGAAGCGTGCAGCGTAGTAGCTTTCGAGGGTGCCGTCGGCGAGGTCGATGAGGCAGAGGTCGCCAGGTTGGGGAGGGGTGTGGTTGTCGGTGGTGGGAAGGGCATCGGGTGGGATGCCGAGGTTGAGGGAGGCATAGTCGTTTTGGAGGTCGAGGAGGTAGGCGGGGGAGCGGTAGTTGTTGTGGAGGTAGTGGACGTGGCCTTCGCAGCGCTGCTTGAGGGCTTGGAGGGTCTCCAGTTTGGCGCCGATGAAAGAGAAGATAGCCTGCTGCTCGTCGCCGAGGTATACGATGGTAGCCTCGGGGGTAGCGAGAAGGTCGATGATAGCGAGCTGGAGGGAATTGAGGTCTTGCACCTCGTCCACTTCAATCCAGCTGAAGCGGGTGGTGGATTGGGGTTGGGAGAGGTGCTGGTAGGCGAGGAGGAGGAGGTCGTCGTAGTCGAGTAGGTCGTGGTCCTGCTTGTAGCGCTCGTAGGAGTTGGCGAGCACCATGAGGTTGGCGGCTGGCAGCTCGGAAAGGACTTGGTAGCGCGAGGTGAGGGACTCGATGTGGGTGTAGATGTGGGCGAGGTTCTCCTCGTTGAAAGGCAGGCCGAGAACGTCGCAGAGCTTCGACATAAGGCCCGTGTGGAAGAGGTCGGCGTGGAGAATGAGGTCGCCACGCATACCCATGGCCATTTGGCGCAGACCGTGCTGGGTGCGGAGCAGTTCGGAGGTGCGCACTTTGGTGTTGAATTGTGGACAGAGCTCCTCTTGGATGATATTGGCGGCATCGATTTCGTCGATGATGGTCGAGTTGTGGTTGACCACGCCTTCGGTGAAGAGCATTTGCGAGCAGAAGCGGTGGATGTTGCCCACGAAGAGGTCGTCGGGCAGGGGGGCGGAAGTGCGGTCGGCGATGCGCTGTGCCATACCCTTGGCGGCGCGGTTGGTGAAGGTGAGGCAGAGCATATCAGCGTAGGGGATGCCGTGGGTGTGGGCGTGGACCACGCGCTCGGTGAGGATGTCGGTCTTGCCGCAGCCTGGGGGTGCGAGTACGAGGTGCCGCCCGCTGCTGATTTCGATGGCTTGCTGCTGCCAGGGGTCGAAGTGTCGCTCCATAGGTTGGTCGGTGGTTGTGGGGGTTATTGGCAGTGCAAAGATAGCAAAAATATCGCGACTGGCAGCAGAGAGATTTTGGAGAGGCACGCAATAAAGCAAGGGTAAAGGCGTTTGAAGGGTGGATAGAGATAATAGAAACAATAGAGAAAATAGAGAAAATAGAGATAGCAGGCATTGTAGATATTATGCAGAAGCGACATACCGATAGGAAACTTTACTTCACCGAGCTGGCAGGGACGGCGCGAGAGTTCTACGTGGATTATGTGGCACGGGTGATGGCCGTCGGAGGTGGCACCCGAGTGCTGGAAATCGGTTGCGGCGAGGGGGGCAACCTGCTGCCTTTTGCCGAGGCTGGGTGCAAGGTGGTGGGCATCGACATTGATGCAAAGCGGATTGACAACGCACGCAGCTTCTTTGCCGAGGCTGGTGTGGAGGGCGAGTTTATTGCCTCCGACTTCCTAAAAGTGCCATTGCCCAAGGATGAAGCCGAGGCATTCGACCTGGTGCTGGTGCACGATGTCATTGAGCATATTCCGCCCGAGAGTAAACTGCCCTTTATGCAGCTCATGCAGTGCTTCATGAAGCCGCAGGCGGTGGCATTCTTCGGCTTTCCCGCCTGGCAGATGCCCTTCGGTGGCCACCAGCAGATATGCCACAGCCGCCTCTCCAAGTTGCCCTACATCCACCTGCTGCCCGCCAGGGTCTACGGGTGGCTGCTTCGCCGTTGCGGCGAGCCGCAGAACGTGGTGGACGAGATGTTGAGCATCAAGCAGTGCAGGTTGCCTGTCGAGCGTTTCCAGCGGCTGGCCACGGAGGCTGGGATGGAGGTCAAGAAGCGAACCTTGTGGGTCATCAATCCTCACTACAAGCAGAAATTCCACCTCTTGCCCCTGCGCGAGGTGTGGCCGTTCAACGCTTTGCCGTGGCTGCGCAACTTCTACACCACCTCGGCATGGTATCTCCTCACCAAAAAGCAATCCGAATGAAAAGAGCAGACTGGATACTCATCGCGTGTGTGGCCATTGTGGCTGCACTCTTTGCCCTCCCGCAGACCCACTGTGCCGAAGGCTTCAACTGGGCTACTGCCCACCACCCCTACATTATGGCATTCTTCAAATTTGCCATCCTTGCCACACTGGGCGAGATGCTGGCCTTGCGTATCCGCGAAGGTGTCTACAGCAAGAAAGGCTTTGGAGTGGTGCCACGCATGATGGTGTGGGGATTCCTCGGCATGTGCATCGCTATGGCCATGGTCATCTTCAAGAGTGGAGTGCCCGTGTTTCTCGGCTCGGTGGCTGATGCCGTCAGCGGTAGCACTGGCCATGCTGCCTCCTATGCTGCCACCTTTGCCTCGCCCCATCTGACGTGGGGCAAGCTGGGCATCGCCTTTGCAGTCAGTGTGCTGATGAATAGCATCTTCGCACCAGTGATGATGACTTTTCATAAGTGTACCGACATCCATATTACCGACAATGGAGGCACTGTGTGCGGATTGCTGCGCCCGATGAAGATGCGCGAGATATTCCGCGAGAAAATCAATTGGGATGTCCAGTGGAACATCGTCTTCAAGAAGACTATCCCGCTCTTCTGGTTTCCTGCCCACACCATCACCTTCATCCTGCCACAGAACCTGCAAGTGCTCTTCGCTGCCCTACTCGGCGTGGCCTTGGGACTTATCCTTGCCTTGGCTGGAGGCTCTAAAAAGTGAGTGGCGACATTGGCTTTCGAGGTTGTATGGCACGTAGGGCATTGACAATTCTGCTGGTGGCGATGGCTTTCGCCTCTTTCACCCCGTCTGAAGCACAGACACGATTCAGCTTAAGCGGATTAGTCAATCCCCACTACTATGCTGACAGCCGCTCGGTGGTGGGTGGACGCGAGGATATGATGCTCTTCTACCCCAAGCCCATTGTCCGCGACAGCCTCGGGCACGACATCAACAGCGGGTGGCAGGCCGATATGCTGGCCATCACCGCCCGCCTCGGTTTGCGCGTCAGCGGCCCTGACCTGCTGGATGCCAGAACCTCGGCCTACCTCGAGGGCGACTTCACTGGTGCCACCAATGCCACCATCAACAACCTACGCCTTCGCCATGCCTATATCGATATGCAATGGCAGCACCATCGCTTGCTGGTGGGGCTATACTGGTATGCTATGGTGGTACACGAGGTGATGCCCATGACCAACCCCCTCAATATGGGTGCCCCTTTCCATCCCTACGCCCGCCAGCCGCAAGTGCGCTACGAATACCACCTGCATACCCTTGAGGCAGTGGCCGTGGCACAATGGCAACTGGACAATGCCAGCCAGGGACTTCTCGATGGCGAGACTGCCACCAGTACTCTCTTTGCAAGGCATTCCCTGTTGCCCGAATTGAACGCACAACTGCGCTACCGTGGTGAACGCTTGTTCGCTGGCATGGCAGTCAATGCCAAGACGGTGCAACCTGTGGTGAACACCACGAGCCTTGCCTCACCACATACACTCCACACCTCTTTCTCCTACTCCCTCTTCGCAAGCCTACGGCTCGAAGGCATCACCCTCAAAGCGCAAACCCTGCTGGGCAATAGCCTCTACGAAGGCTGCTCGCTCGGAGGCTATATGCTGCTGCCCACTGCCGACAGCCTCGACTATAAGGCGCTCGACTGGCACTTCAACACCCTTTGGCTTGACTTGGAACGCAACCGCGGCCATTGGAGACCTGGCCTCTTTCTTGGCTATGCCCATCAAGTGGGTGATATCCCTGCTGCGGCTATCGTCCTCGGACGGGGGGCGGAGATGGACTACCTTTGGCGCATCCAGCCTCGCCTGACCTATACCACCCTCGACGCCCTCTCCTTCACTGCCGAAGCCGAGTACACCCGTGCAGGCTACGCCACCCCAGTCGGCAACCTCCGCCTATCGTTGAGCATGGTTTATACCTTCTGAAGGTACCAAGCTCAAGGAGGCGAAGATTTCATCTTCGCCCAATGAGTCAGAATCGAGCGTGGTACACGGGGAGTCATACCGAGTCCAAGGAGGCGAAGATTCCATCTTCGCCCAGTGAATTTTGCCCAGAGAATCTCGCCCAAAGAGTCAGAGCTGTGCGTGCCGCACGGTGAGTCCCACCGAAAGGCTGCTGAGGGTCATCACCAGCAGGAATGTCCATAGGAAATCCAGTCCGCGTATCGCCACGGGGAACGCACTGGTAACAAAGTTGCCGTCGCCCATGGTGATGATGCCCCACTGCTGCTGCACGAAACTCACTGCAAAGCCAATCAGCAGCCCCGCTGCCACTGCAATGCCGCAGATGAGCAGCCCTTCGGCGAGGAATGTCAGCTGCAGCCGCCGAGTGGTCATCCCCAGGCTGCGTAGGGTGAACACATCGTGCCGCTTGTTGATAATCAGCAGCGAGAGCGAGGCCACCAGGCTCAAGGTGGATATCAGCACTATCAGTGCGAGGATGAGGTAGATGCCCAGCCGCTCGGTGCGGAATATTTTGAAGTAGAGCGGCTGTTGGTCGTAGCGGTCTTTCACCGTTAGCTGCTCGCCCGTGGTCGCTGTCCAAGCCTCCACGCCGCACTTCGCCCGCTCCACCTTCTCGCCCTCGGCCACCTTGAGGGCAATGGCCGTGCACTCGTCGGGTGCATAGTCGGTCAGTCCACGCACAAAGTCGATGTCGGCCACCACATAGCGCTGGTCAATATCCTGCTGGATGAAGAAGTTGCCCACGGGAAGGGCATAGCCTATGCGGAATGCTTGGTCGAGGCTGTAGCCCATCGAGGCGGTGCCTCGACGAGGAATATGCACTGCTGCCATTGTGTTGGATGGCATTCTGATGCCGAGGCTGTACCACACCTCGCCTCCCACTACCAGCGTTGCCAGCTCGCCTATGCGGGTGGTGTAGTGCCCTTCGCTGATGAGTGTGTCAAGCCCCGAGAGCAGCCGATATGTGCTGTCCACCCCCCGCAGGGTAACGATGGCCTGGTTGTCGCCGTAGGTCAGCCAAGCCGTCTCGCTGACCATCTGGCATGCCATCTTCACTCCCTCCACCTGTTGCAGCTGCCTCCAAGTCTTCTCGTCCACGCGAAATGTCTTGCCCTCGGCAGGCTCCACCACCAGCTCGGGGTCGAAGGTGCCGAATAGTCCCCGTGTTACCTCGCCGATGCCGTTGTAGACCGACAGCACCACTATCAGTGCCGCCGTGCTTACCATCAGTCCGATGAGTGACACCCACGAGATGACCGTTACCACCGAGCGGTGCTTCTGTGCAAAAAGGTAGCGGCTGGCGATAAGTGCTTCCAGCCTCACTGCTTGAGCAATCGGTTGATGTTCTCGATATAATCCAGTGTGTCGTCGAGGAAGAACTCCAGCCGCGGCACGATGCGGAGCTGTTTGCCCACGTGCATCCCCAGCCGCCGCCGCAGGTCGGGTGTGTTCTCCCTCACCAGTGCCATCACGCCGTCGGGCGTGCCCCCACCGATGGGCATTATCGAAAGGTAGACCCTCGCTATCGAGAGGTCGGGCGTGATGCGCACCTCGCTCACGCTGATGAGCGACTGCCCGAGCGTCTCCTTCGTCTCGCGCAGGAATATCTCGCTCATCTCCTGCTGTATCAGCCGGCATATCCGCTGCTGTCGTGTGTTCTGCATATCCAGTATTCTTTTGTGGGCTACCAGCGCCATCCTATGCGGACGGGCAGGAAGACTGTCTGCTGCATGTAGGCCACGCCGAGGGTGGCATAGACCGAATGGCGGTGGAGCGTGGTGTTGCGCAAGCCGCGGGCATAGTACCAGCTGATGCCGCCATACACCTCCGCCATTGGCGAAAGCTTCATCTCCTCGCCCATCAGTGCACTCGCCCCAGCCCGCACTCCCACCAGGGGGGCGAACATGATGGCCACCGTACTCTTCTCCAGCAGCGAGGGAGACTGCCGCCACGGGCGATAGTCGGCATCGGCAAACACCGTAGCCCCCATCTTCGTCTCCACACCATGCTGCGTGAGGTTGTGGAAAAGCTGTCCGCCCACGCCGCCGCCAACGAACCAATCCTGGTAAAGGTTCACCCCAGCCACCGCGTCAATCCCTGCTGCACTCTCCTGGTGCTGCAGTGCATACCCCTCCTCGTCTGCCGTGCCTGTGTTGCCGACAAAAGGAGAGTAGCCCAGTTCCAATTTGAACATAAACTCGCTATTGGCCTCCAACTGCGAAGGCTGTGCCTCCCCACTTGCCACCCAAAGCATTGCTGCTGTGGTGAGTATCAGTCTTATTCTGTTCATACCACGTCTCTTTTCTTGACTGCAAATATACACTTTTTTTTCAAACCACACCATCCTCCCTGATGCCGTTCCAGATAATTGTCGTATCTTTGCAGTGCGAAAGCAGAGAGAAAGCAAGTTGAATGCTTCTTGTAACATATTGATTATCAGCCCCCCCCCCCCCAATTGCGGTGGTCGTTTAGGCTGTAGAGAGGCGGCGTGCCGCGTCTCTGTGGGGGTGTCGCACCTCTACGGTGGCGATGTGAGCCTCGGCTGCATACCTTTGTGGTGTATGCAGCCGAGGCTTCTCCTTTTTCCTCTTTGGATAATAAAACGACGCATTAGTAATAACCTTTAATAACAAAACAACTATGAAAAGAGACTTAAGACGGGTGGCCATACTGGCCTTGACGGCAGTGCTGGCAGCAGGGATGACAGCCTGCGAAAAAGAAGACAGCAGCAGCAACAACAGCAATAATGGGGGAAGCAATGGTGGCGGTGGTAGCACTGCCCCTGCGGGCTTTGTCGACCTCGGCTTGCCGAGCGGCCTGTTGTGGGCCGAGTGCAACCTCGGTGCCAGCACCCCCGAAGGCTACGGCAACTACTACGCTTGGGGTGAAACTTCTCCTAAAAGCGACTATTACTGGGATACCTATCGCTACGCCAACGGCGATCACGACCAATTGACCAAATACTGCAACAACTCCTCTTTCGGCTACAATGGCTTCACCGATGACTTGACCACCTTGCAGGCGATGGACGATGAAGCCACTCAAGCCCTCGGCAGCGGCGCCCGCACCCCTACTGCCGATGAATGGCAAGAACTGCTGGACAACACCACCGCCATATGGACAACCCGCAACGGCGTGAATGGCCGCCTTCTCACTGCCACTAATGGCAACTCTATCTTCCTGCCCGCCGCTGGCTATCGTATCGGTACGAGCCTCTACGATGCCGGCAGCCACGGCTACTACCGGTCGTCGTCGCTCCTCACGGACTACCCGGTCGGCGCGTGGACCTTCTACTTCTATTCCGTCCGCCAGCGCATGGACCACAGCGACCGCAGCTTGGGCTACTCTGTTCGTGCGGTGCGTGCCAAGTAGAACTGACCTTCTCTTGCTACATAGGGATTTGAGTAATCAGAATATTCTGATTACTCCGATTACTCCGATTGCTCGGAGGAGGTGGAAGAAATGTGTTTCTTTAGTGAGGCGAAGTCGAGAGCAACCCACCCTGCTTTCGAGCCGCTTCCGCCCCGTATGCTCACCGCCCGGATACGGACTTGATACGGAGCGGATACGGAGTGGATACGGAGCGGATACGGAGCGGGTGGGAAATTGGGACTTGAAAGTCGAGAATTGAAAATTGGAGAATTGAGGAATTGAGATATGCAGGGCAGCAAAAATAATTGGAGGAAGATGAGATTTTTTTTGTATCTTTGACCTGCTGCAAGCAAATAGCGCAGCCAACAGACAACATAATAATCAAACAAATACACAAGACATGAAGATTTTAGTTCTCAACTGTGGCAGTTCGTCTATCAAATACCAGTTGATAGACATGGCGAACAACGCACAGGTGATGGCCAAAGGCCTGCTGGAACGCATCGGCCTCGAGATGGGTGAGTTTACCCACAAGTACAACGGGCAGAAGCACTATGAGCAACTGCCGATAGCCAACCACACCGAGGGTATCAAGATAGTGCTGAAAGCATTGACCGACCCGAAGATTGGTGTAATCGCCGACCTGAAAGAGATTGGTGCAGTAGGCAACCGCGTGGCACACGGTGGCGAATTGTTCAGTGGCAGCGTGCTGGTGGACGACGAGGTGATAGAAAAAATTAAGAGCCTGGAGCCTCTCGCCCCGCTCCACACTCCTGGCAATCTGGCGGGTATCTATGCTATGCGCGAGGTGCTTCCTGGCGTCCCACAGGTGGCCGTGTTCGACACTGCCTTCCACAACACCATGCCCCCCAAGAGCTACCTCTACGGCATTCCCTACGAGTACTACGAGAAATATGGTATCCGCCGCTACGGCTTCCACGGCACAAGCCACAAGTTTGTGGCCGAGAAAGCTGCCAAGATGATTGGCCGCGATTGGAACGACCTAAAGATTATCTCCTGCCACCTCGGTAGCGGTGCCTCAATCTGTGCCATTGACCATGGCAAGAGTTTCGATACCACGATGGGGCTGACTGCCCTTGAGGGCCTCCTCATGGGGTCACGCTGCGGCGATATTGACCCTGGTGTTATCCTCTATCTCCTCGACAAAGGGATGACCTCGAAAGAGCTGACCAAACTGCTCTACAAACAGAGCGGACTGCTTGGCATCAGTGGCGATAAGCAGGATATGCGCGACATACGTGCTGGCCGCGATGCAGGCGACACCCGCGCTACCTACGCCTTCGATATGTTTGCCCAGCGCGTCAAACGCTACATCGGTGGCTACATGGCCGAGATGGGCGGTTGCGACCTGCTGCTCTTCACTGGCGGCATCGGCGAGAACGCCTGGTTTATGCGCCACCCAATCCTTGAAGGCTTGGAGTGTCTCGGCGTTGAAGTGGATATGGAACTCAACGACAAGACCATGGGCGAGGATGTCATCATCAGCACTCCCAACTCGAAGATTGCCACCGTGGTGGTTACCACCGATGAGGAATACGTCATCGCGAGCGACACCTACCAACTGGTAACGAAGTAAGTCGCCTCGCCCTGCAGTTGCAACAGAAATGCCGCACAACGCTTCATCAGTTGTGCGGCTTTCTTTATTAGTCTTCGCCAAAGACCTGCTACTTGAGGCCAAGCTTGGCTTTCACCTGTGGCATGATGTCGTCGCTGTCCTGCGAATAGAGGAGTGCAGAAGTGCCCGTGTCGAAGATATAACTATAGCCATTTTCCTTCGCCACATCCTCGATGGCCTTCTTGGCTCGGTCGATGATAGGCTTGGTTAGTTTGGCTTCGCGCTCCTGCAACTGCTTTTGGGCATTCTCTTGAAACTCTTGCATTCTGGCCATCATATCCTGCACCTCACGCTCTTTGGTCTGCCGTATGAGTTCGGTCCAGCCAGCCTTGTTGGCCTGATAGTCATTGTAGCGTTTTTCGGCTTCCGTCTGCATAGACTTGAGGGTCTCTTGCAGTTCCTCTACTTCGGCCTGCAGAACTGCCATGACGGAATCACGGCCAGGCATAATCTGCATCAGTTCGGATGAATTGATGTGGCCAAGCTTAATACGGTTTTGAGCCATTGCACTCCCTCCCACGCAGAGGAGTGCCATCACGATTGCAATTAATTTCTTCTTCATTAGATTAATAGGTTGTTGTTTTACATACGATTGTTCTATCTGCTGCCCGACAGGGGCACGCGCATCTCGGGATTAGTCGCTGCATTGCCCTTTTTCGTCTGCGGTTTCTGCTTCCCGTCAGTCTCTTCCGTCTGCACCATGCCAGGCTTGTAGCCCAGCGATTCTAAAACTTCATCACTTATGTCGTACTTTTTGCTGGCGAAAAGCACCGTCGCCGACCCTGCCTTGTCGAAGACAAAAGCATAGCCTTTATCTTTTGCGATGCGCTCGATGGCCGAGTAGACCCTGTCCTGCACCGAGCGCATCAGTTCGCTCCGCTTCTTGTCCAAATCGCCATCAGCCCCGAAGCGTTTCTGCTGGAGTTCGTGGATTTCCTGTTCTTTCAGCCGAATATCCTCAAGGCGCTGCTTCTTCAGATTGTCGGGCAGGAGAAAACTTTCCTGTTCATATTCAGTCCGCATACGGTCTATCTCGGCCATTTTTTCTTCCAGTTCCTTACGCCACTCCTCCACCAAGCGGTCAAGCTTCTTCTGAGCCTCGGCATATTCTGGAATATTACGCAGGACATAATCGGTATTCACACAGGCATACTTTTGTGCTGCGGCCATCGGCACTACGGCCAGCAGCAGGAAGAGTATGACCCATCTGCACTTCATGTTCAATCCAAACTTTGTCCAATGGAGAAGTGGAACTGACTGCCGCCCGAAGCTCCATCGAAGCCATAGCCCCAGTCCACGCCTATCATACCCAGCATAGGCATGAAGAGGCGCACTCCGAGGCCAGCCGAGTTATACATCTTATACGGCTGGAATTCCTTTATATCCGCCCAGCAGTTGCCACCTTCGAGGAAGCCTGCCACCCATATTGTGGCCGTGGCACTCTCGATAATAGGCTGGCGAAGCTCGAAGGTGAAGCGGTCGAACACAGAGCCGCCAGCCGTCGGGTTGAGCGAATTGTTCTCATAGCCGCGGAGCGGGATCACCTCACGTCCGTCGAGCATCCACGACGATAGCCCATCGCCTCCGAGGAAGTAGCGACCAAAGGGAGAGGTGCCAATATCCTTGTTGTAGTAGCCGAGGTAGCCAAAACGGAAGCGTGTGTTAAGCACCACATCTCCCACCACGTTGAGCATCCACGACCCGCGGAGGTTCACCTTGTAGTACTCCACCCAGCGGTACTTTTCCTGCTCGTCGGCTTCGGAATAGTCTTTCCCACTTAAGAGCGAATAGGGCGGCGTCAGGTAAGCGGCCAGGCTGATGTCGGATCCGCTACGGGCATAGATGGGCGAATCAAGCGAGTTGCGGCTTAAGGTGAAGCCATAGGAGATGTCGTTGGCCCTCCCGTTAGCGAACAGACCCGCAGCCAAGTTATTGTAGTTTTGCAATTGGTAGAGCTTATAGCTCAACCCGTGTCCCATGACGAAGTAGTCGTCGGGCCACTTCATGCGTTTCGAGAAACTAATGCCCCCTCCAGTTATACGGAGGCTATAATAGTTGGGGTTGTTTTTCCCGTAGTAGTAGCCATTGCTGTATAGGTTGTGGTAGATGGATCCAGTGAGGCTCTGTGCCCTGTGTCCACCGAGCCACGGTTCGGTAAACGAGGCATTGACTGCATAATAGTAGGAACCATTGGTTACCAAGTTAAGCCCCAACTTTTGGCCGTCGCCTGCGGGTAGTGGTGCCCACGCTTTGCGGTTGAATATATTGCGGACACTGAAATTGTTGAGCTGCACTCCTACTTGCCCAATCACCATTCCGCTGCCATAGCCCCCTTGCAGGTTGAGCTGACTGGTCGATCCCTCCTCTACTTTGTAGACAATATCCACTGTCCCCTCTTCAGCGTTGGGGCGCGGTTCTGGAATAATACTTTCCTCTTTGAAGTAACCAAGCGTTACCAATTCACGACGGCTACGCAGCAAGGCCTCGCGGCTGAACAGGTCGCCCGGGCGAGTGTGAAGCTCGCGCATGATGATTTTATCATTGGTAATCGTATTACCCTCCACCCACACATCCCTTATGCGTGCCTGCTTACCTTCGGTAATGCGGATTTCAATATCAATGGAATCTCCCTCTACTGCCACTTCCACTGGTGTGGCACGGAAGAACAGATAGCCATTGTCCATGTAAAGCGAGGTGATATCCGTTCCCGAAGGGTTATAGGTGAGGTTCTGGTCGAGTTCCTTTTTGTTGTAGGGGTCGCCCTTTTTTATGCGCAACGCCCTATGCAGCACTTCATCGCTATAGATGGTGTTGCCACTGAACGTGATATTGCGGAAGACGAACCGTTGCCCCTCATATAGGTTCACCCTCACCCTGATTCTCGACTGTTTGCTCTTCTTCCCTTTTGCCGCTGAACCATCGGGCGTTACCATATCCCACACTGTGTCGCTAACCACCTTGGCATCGCGATAGCCCAACTCGTTGTAGTAGTCAATCACCTTGTTCAAATCCTCCCTGTAATCATTCTCAATAAAGCGATTTTTCTTCCAAAAAGGCTTTGTCCAAAAACGCAGATGCCAAAAATAGTGTGCATCGTGCGTCTTCTCCATCTTCGACTGCAACTTGATAGTACTCACCTTTTCGTTGCCCACAAAGTTGAGCGAATCTATCTTCACTTTCTTTCCCCGATTGACGTTGAACGTGATGGTCAATCGGCCGTTGCTGTCGGGCGTTGTGGTGGGAGTTACTTCCACACGCGTATACCCTTTGTCAATATAGTAGCCCTTTATCTTATTGGTTGAGGTTCGTAGCAGGTTTTCCGTTACCACATCGCCGCTGACCAACTTGATTTCCTCCCTCAACTTGTCAGCCTCCCCTTTCTTCACTCCCTTGAAGTTGAAATTTTCCATTCGGGGACGCTCTTTGAGCACTATTTTCAGAAAGACGATATTGCCTTGAATGCGACTGACCAGTATCTGCACATCCTCAAACATTCCCTGTTTCCATAGGTTGTCCACCGCCGCCGACACCTTTTCGCCTGGCAACTTAAGCTTATCCCCCACCTGCAATCCCGCCACAAGTTGCACTACCCGTGTGTCGAAGTTCTCTGCACCCTCAAACGTGATGCCTCCTATCTCATAGGTTTTAGGAGTAAGATAGTCTAAATCATAGCCACCAACAATAGTTTGCCCATTGGCCACACCCGACATTAGCCCTACCTCCAACATCAGCAACCAGAAGCCTATGCTATATAATATGTTATGTATTCTCTTTTTCATCGATGCTCGTCCTGCAACTATCTTATAACTATCCAACACGCTTCTTATTGTTGAGAACTACATTTTTTTTCATCTATTTCTCCAATTGTGTCCAAATTATTTTTCGTCGGGCAGCACCTGCTTCGTTGAATAGCAGGCGGAGAAGACCTGCAAAAGGGTGTGCAAAACGAAGGGTAGGGACTTGACCCGTGCTTGATGCGTTTTTGGTGCGTGTTTGCCCCGTGTTATGTCCGACCCGAGTCGGAGGTGACACGGACCTGACACGGACCTGACACGGAGTTGACACGGACCAAGTGGCACTTGAAAATTGAAAATTGAGAATTGAAAATTCACCCTCCACAAGGGGAAAATTTTTTCCATTACGAAGTTTCTGATAAAACGCTTAGGGTACTATTGCCATTTTTCACCTCAAAATGCCGAGAGCGCAACCCTGGCACTCTCGGCATTCTTCCTTTCTACTTCACTTTCCGTTGCCTCTTCATCGCTTGACGCTTCGGCTCCAGTGGTCTACAATAGCCTCGGTGGCTGGTACTTTGAGAATAATCATGGCCATGCGGTTCTTGTCGCCCGAGCCAGCCACACCGCCCATCGGCACATTGATCAGCTGGGTGGCATCCACACTCAACCGACGCACCAGCACATTCGAAGTCTCTTTGCAACGCAACTGCGACAGCCGCAGGTTGTGTCTCGGATTACCTGTCTCGGCATCAGCCGCACCGATGACGTAGAACTCGGCTGTGTCGCCCATATTGGCCACTTTCTTTGCGAAGTACTGCAACCGCTTGTAGCTGTCAGACCGGATGTCGTGCTTGTTTAGGTCGAAGTAGATGATGGTGAACGGCACATCAATCTCTTGGTTGACCTGCAGCAACTCATCGAACACGTTCTCTGGCTCACCGCTGACCACAGCTGCTGCCTGGGTGGAGTCAAGTATCAAGAGCTCGGCATTGAGCAACTGAAGCAGCAGGCTGTCAGCACGATGCTTCTCGCTGTCGGCACGGCGATGCTCGTTGTCGGCAAGGGCCTGCACCGAGTCTATCTTCGCGTTCAGCCGCTGTATGCGAGCCGTCAGGCTCTTCATGTCGCCCCCCGTTCCATAGGTGAGGAACTCGTGGTTCACCGCCTCGCGGCGAGCCTGCTTGGTGTAGGGGTTATACTTGTTGATATTGTTCAACAGGTTGAACCTGAATCCGATATTGACCGATGGCATCAAATCGAACATTGAGTAGCTGTTGTCATACGGGCTAGCATCCAACGAATGCCTAGCTCCCAGCACGTCAGCCGATAGGTTGATGGCCAAGCTGGGCGATGCCTCGTAGGCAAAGCCTAAACCTCCCGTAAAGGCAAGCTCGTAGTTGCGGTAGGTGTCGCCAGGTGTAAGTCCCTCGTTTTCAAATGACTGGGCATGACTTTTCAGTGAACCGTACATCATGGCCGCACCCAGTCCGAACGGGGTGTAGACATGCATTCGCTTCCGCTTACCAGCTTCGTAGCCAGAGAGGAAGTTGGTCCAGTCAAACGTAAACACTCCCAGTGCGTAGGCCACATGCGCATCAAACGGCCAATAGCCATTGTCTGCTGGTGCATCGTTTATCTTGTCAATAAACGGCTGCCTCGCGTACTGCGACTGCCCGCTGATGCTCGAAAGTCCTACACGCAGCGAGACAGCAATGTCGGGGATAAGCCACTTGCCTATCTCGGCACGCAAGTTGTAGTTGAGCTTGTTCTTTCGTGCCGAAGCCACCAGCTCGTTGCCGATATACGTCTGCACACCGCCGCCTAACTCCAAAAACCAGTTGTCGAATGGCGAGGCGATGATATACTGCAACGTGTCCCTGTCAGCACCCAAGGCCACGCCGCGCCGCACTGGAGCTTGTGCCGATGCCCACGAAGCCATCATTGCCAGTACCGCAGCAATTACAACCTTCTTCATATGCGTTGTTTTATTCATTGTTTTCTTCTGTCTTGTCAGCCTCTTCTTCCTTCCCTATCTCCTCATCTCCATAACCATAGCCGTAGCCATAACCATAGCCGTAGCCATAACCATAACCACTTCCGTAGCCGTAACCATAGCCGTAGCCATAGCCATACCGACGCTCAAGCGGGGTCATCTTCTTGTAGTGTACATCGTTCAGCACTACGGCCATGTTCTTGTAGGTTTGGCTCTTATACAGTTGGTCAATGTTCTCCACCAGCCGTTTGTCGAACTTGCCCGCTCGGATGACAAATATCGTGTTGTCGGCCAGCTGACTGATGATGTCGGTGTCCACCACCATGCCGATAGGTGCAGTGTCGAGGATGATATACTCGTATTGCGCCCTCAACTCTTCCAGCATCCGCTCAAACCTTCCATTGCTCAGCAGCTCGCTCGGATTGGGGGGCAATATGCCTGTGAAGATGCTATCCACGTTCTGATACACCATATTGTGCCTCACCAGCCCTTGCCACGAATCCACTCTCCCCATTAGGTAGTTGACCAACCCTTCATGATGCCGCGAATAGAACTGCTTCGTCATCGACCCACGCCGCAAGTCAAGGTCTATCACCATCACCTTTTTCTCCGCCAGCGCTATGCTTGCAGCCAGGTTGGTAGAGATAAACGTCTTGCCCATGCCAGGCAGCAGCGAGGTTACCATTATCACGCGCCCGCCCTGACGTTGCTCGCCAGTGGCGAAGAAGTCTATCTTCGTGCGCAGCAGTCGGAACGACTCCGAGAGGCTGTCGCGGTCGTGTGTGGAAACCACTATCTTGCGAGCATCCTTTCTCTTGCGCTGTGGAAGTTCGCAGAGGAATGGTGCCGCCGTGCTACGCACGATGTCGGTGTGGTACTGCACCTTGGTGTTGAGCAACCTCCGCAGGAAGAAAATGCCGATAGGTAGTGCCAGCCCCACCAGCAACCCCAGCAGGGTAACGCGCTGCTCGTCGGGTGCCACTGGCGTGGTGTTTATCTTCGCAGGATCCAGCACCTTGCCGTTAGGCTCAATCGAGGGCTTGCTTATCATTAGCTCCTCGCGCCTGCGCAACAGGTGCAGGTAAAGTTCTTCCTTGATTTTTTGCACTCGCTCAAGGTTCTCCAAGTAGAGCTGCTGCTCTGGCACATCGTTCAACTTGGTGGATGCCTGCCGAGCCACCACTTTGGCCTCGGCCAGCCGTTCTTGAAGCACTCCGATGTAGATATCAAGCAGCGTCTTCATATCGGCACGAAGGGTCTTTATCGTGGCCATCTTCTGCTTCACCACTGGGTTGTTCACGCTCTGGTACTTGCCTATCTCCAGCACCAGGGCATTGTATTCCGCTATCATCTGTGCCACATGCTCATCCTCTATTCCCATCGTGTTGGGGATAAGGCGCGTCTCCGCTTCGCTATCGCAGAGTTGCATCAGGTAGCGAGCCGTGGAAAGCTGCTTGTTGATGCGCTCTATCTCCTCGGTGCTCTGTATGCTGGCGTTGAGATAGGACTGACCGTAGACCGACACGTCAAGCAGCATATTATCCTTCTTGAAGTTGGCCAATTCGCTCTCTTGCACCCCGAGGTCTTTCTGCAGCAGTACTAAACGCTCGTTGATGTAGTCGTAGGTGTAGGCAATGATGCGCTCTTTGTCCTTGACGGCATCATCGTTGTAGACGCGGATGGCCTCGTTGATGACCTCCGCTGCCCTTATGGGCGAGGAATCCTGCAGCACTATGCTGATGATGGTGTTCAGCTCGTCGTCGCGCGTAACGCTCATCGCCCAGCGGTAGTGGTCGGCAATGTCCGAGAGGCTGTAGTGGCACACGTGAACCACTTGGCCGAAATACGATGCCGTCAGAAACCACGTGTTGTTCACCACCACCCGACCGAATGGCGTGGCCACCGTGTCGCCATACCGTGCCACTATGGGGTCGTATCCCTGCACCACTATGCTCATCCGCTCTTCATCCACAATGCTCACATCCAGTGCGGCATATTCATCCTCCGCATTGTCAATAAACATCACCTCTATCGGCGACTCCCCATAGAGGTCCTTCGTGCGGTTCACCAACCGCGTCTTTACGGTGTAGACGATGTTCAGCTTCAGTGTCCGCGCCACCTCGGTCAGCGCCGACTTCGAGCTGAATATCTTCATCTCGTTGTTCACCGAGCTGCTGTAGAGCGACTTCGTGGAAAACATCGTCCGCACCGATGCCTCGCGCAACGCACTCCCATCGTTGGACGATGACGACCCCTTGATCAGCACCTTCGCGCTGCTTTGGTATACCCGATTCTGATGCCTCACCCAATAGCCAGCCGCAAATGTGCCTATCGCCGCACACAGCAGCAGCCAGTGCAGGTTGCGCAACACGATAAACAGCACATCCTTCGCATATATCTTCGCTCCCTTTTCCTCATCGAGGAAATTGCTATCGTTGTGAGTCTCTACTTCTGCCATCTCTACGCGTATAGTTGTGGATTAGTCTTTCTTTGCCTATGGACGTTCTGTTGCCAATTGTTAGTCCCTAAGTGTGCGGCTATACAGCATCAGCGACAGTACCACCGTAGCCACCGACATTGCCGAGGTCAGCAGGCTAGTCCAGTAGGTTACCTCCGCCCTAACAACACCGATGTTCATCCCATCGGTGATGATAAAGTCGTTCTGCTGCAGCATGTAGAATGGGTCGCTAAAGACCTGCGACGAGCGCGGGTCGAGGTAGCGCATCACCATCTTCCCATTCACCTCGCGCATCACCCCGATGTGGTCGCGCCGCGTGAAGTTGTCCAACCCCCCGCTCATGGCCAACGCCTCAAGGAACGTGCACCTCTCGTTCGAGATGTTGATTACCTTTCCCGTTCCGCCACCGAGGAAGAATATCTTGAAATTGTTGAACCTGACCGACACATACGGATTGTCCAGCAGGCTGTCACGCTCCAGCCGATGCACCAGCGTGTCCTGCAGGCGAAGCCTCGTCAGCCCCGCCACGTGCATCCTGCCCAGCACCGGGAAGTCTATGTTCCCATCCACATCCACCAAGTAGGTGCCTCCACCATTGAACGGGGTAGCCATCTCCTGGTTGATTGAAGAGGCAGCCACCGTTATCGATAGCTCATCGTAGGGGGCAATGCAAGCCTCTATCCGATTCTCAAGCTCTATCTGCGTTCCCTGCGTCATGTCCTGCAGGTAGTTCACCCGCTTCTGCGTAACGCACGATGTCAGTGCCAATCCCATTCCCACCACCACCATCCATACGTTCACACTACGGCCTCGGCCATTTTTCCCTGCCACCACGCTCCGCTTCATATTCTTTCCTATCTTCATCTCTCTTTTGCTGCTTAATTCATCCCTCTTCTTCCATCAACCCAGGCGGCGGAACTGGCAGGTGAAATGCCTCATCAGTTCGGCCTCCCACGTAATCTCAAGCCCACGGGTGATGCTCTGACGGCGGTCGTAGACGTTCTTCAGCGCCGCGGCTATCACGTCCATGTGGTTGTTGGTGTAGACGCGCCTCGGTATGCAGAGCCTGACGAAGTCGTTGCCGCCGAATCGGTTTTCGCGCGTAACGGGGTCGCGGTCGGCCAGCACGTAGCCTATCTCGCATGCCCTGATGCCCGCCTCGAGGTAGAGCTCGCACGTCAGGGTCTGTGCGGGAAACTCCTCCTTCGGTATCTGCGTCAGTATGCGGTCGGCATCCACAAAGATGGCGTGTCCACCCGCAGGCCGCTGGTAGGGTATGCCGTACTCATCCAGCCTGTCTGCCAGGTACTTCACCTGCTTCACCCTCGTCTCCACCATCTCAAACTCTATGTTCTCCTCCAAGCCCACAGCCAGCGCATCCATGTCGCGCCCGTTCATGCCGCCGTAGGTGAGGAAACCCTCGAAGGGGATGCAGAAAAGCTTTGCCCCCTCATACCAATCTTTCTTCCGCGTGGCGATAAAACCACCCATGTTCACCAATCCGTCCTTCTTGGCACTCATCGTCATCGAGTCGGCATAGCTGAACATCTCTCGTGCTATCTCGCGCAAGCTCTTGTCGGCGTAGCCCTCCTCGCGCGTCTTGATGAAATAGGCATTCTCTATGAAGCGTGCACTATCGATATTCACTGGCACCCCGTAGCGGTGGCACACCTCGCACGTCTGCCGTATGTTCGCCATGCTCACCGGCTGCCCACCCACCGTGTTGTTGGTAACCGTCAGCACCATAAAGGGCACTTTCCCCTCGTTCTCCCGCAGCACCTTTTCCAACTTCTCTATGTCCACATTGCCCTTGAACGGACGCTCAAGCTGCGTGTCGTAGGCCTCGGCCACCGTCACGTCCACCGCAAAGGCCTTGCGGCTCTCAATGTGTCCCTTGGTGGTGTCGAAATGAGCATTGCCAGGAATCACCTGCCCAGGCTTCACCAGGTAGCTGAACAGCACATTCTCCGCAGCCCTCCCTTGGTGCGTGGGAATGACATACTCGAAGCCTGTCAAGCCAGTAACAACCTCCTTCATGTGGTAGAACGACCTCGCCCCACCGTAGCTCTCGTCGCCCATCATCATCGCACCCCACTGGCGGTCGCTCATCGCCCCAGTGCCGCTATCGGTCAGCAGGTCTATATACACGTAGTCGCTCTTGAGCATGAATATGTTCTGGTGTGCCTCCTCGAGCCACTTCTCGCGCTCGGCACGCGTCGATTTGCGTATCGGCTCCACCATCTTAATTTTCCAAGCCTCTGCAAAAGGTAGTTCCATAGTCGCTATCCTGTTTTTTAGTTTATTTTCTGTTCGTTTTTCGTCTTTTATCTTTCACCTTGCAACATGGCAATCCACACTCAATCAACCATATAACTCACTCCTTGCCACATTATTCGGCATCATTATAGGTCGCAATATAGCAGTGCAAATATATGATTTATTTTGCATTCCACAAATTTTTTTTTGCTTTCCCCTATCCTACATCACGTTTTCCGCCCCATCCCAGGAGGTGAAGTATGAGATGCATCGGAAAGCTCCCATAGCCACCCGCTCCGTATCCGCTCCGTATCCACTCCGTATCCGCTCCGTATCAAGTCCGTATACGGGCGGTGAGCATACGGGTCGGATGTGGCTCGAAAGTAGGGCGGGTTGCTTGCGACTTCGCATCACTAAAAAAAATACACATTGCTCCCATCGCCGCCGAGCAATCAAAATAATCGGAGTAATCTGATTATTCTGGTTACTCCGATTGCTCAAATCCCTGGGTGGCAGGGGAAGGTCAGTTCTGACTGGCACGCACCGCGCGGACAGAGAAGCCGTCGTTGCGGCTGCCGTAGTTCATGTTCTGGCGGCTGGAACCGAAGTTGAAGTACCACGCGAGGTCCGGGTAGCTCTCGTAGAGCGACGACGACCAGCAGTAGCCGTAGCTGCCGGCACTGAGGAGGCTCGAACCATTGCGAAGGCCAGCGGCGGGCAGGAAGATTGAGTTGCCGTTGGCGGCAGTGAAGAGGCGGCCACTCACGCCGTTGCGGGTTGTCCACGTGGCGGTAGTATTGTTCATCAGTTCCTCCCACTCGGCCTTGGTCGGTGTACGGGCGCCGCT
>JAFTBM010000066.1 GCA_017455205.1 Bacteroidales bacterium | reverse complement strand
TGGGCAGGGCGGCAAGCAAAACGGTGATAAGGGCGGATAGCACCCCGCCCGTAAGCGAAGCGAAGATGGGCAGGGCAGCAATCAAAACGGGGATAAGGGCGGATAGCACCTATCCCGTAAGCGAAGCGAAGATGGGCAGGGCTGCAAGCAAAATGGAAATAAGGGCGGATAGCACCCGGGGCGTAAGTGGAGCGGGAATGGGGCGTGATTGGTGCGTGTGATGTCCGAGCAGAGTCGGAGGTGACACGGACCTGACACGGAGTTGACACGGAGTTGACACGGACCAAGTCCCTACCCATCGGCAGGATTTTCCCCCACCCCAAAGGTCAAAATTCTCTGCCCCAAAAGAGGGGACTCTAAACCGATGTTAAGGGTGGGGATTAGGGGGAGAGGGGCTCCGATGAGAATATGGAAGGGGGATGATGCGTGATTGGGGGAGAGATGAATGTGTGGGGTTGGCGTGGCTTGAGGGAGGAGGGATGTTATGGGGTTGTGGATGATAGGAGGGTGATTTCTTTTATGCTGCAGACGAGGGGTTGGCCGCTGGTGGTGGTGAGGTGTAGGCGGCCTTGTTGGTCGACGGTGGTGATGGTGGCTTGGATTTCGGTTTCGTGGTAGCGGTAGCGCGCTTGTTGCCCGAAGTTGAGGAGATGGGCGAGGTAGTCGGGTGTGGGGTCTGTGCCGTTTTGGAGTTGGAGGTAGCGCTGGTGGATGGCTTGGAGGAGGGTTTGGAGGAGGGGGAGCAGGGGGTGGTGGTGGCCTGTGAGGAGTGCGAGGGAGGTGGGGTTGGGTATCCAGGAGGGGAAGGAGGTTTGGTTGATGTTGAGACCTATGCCGCAGATGGCTGAAGTGATTTGGCTATGGTTGGTGTAGGTTTGGATGAGGGTGCCGCTGATTTTGTGGAGGTCTACGTAGATGTCGTTGGGCCATTTGATGTGGACGGTGTGGGATGGTAGGAGTTGGGTGAGGGTGTCGTGGAGTGCGAGGGCGAGGGTTTGGGTGAGTGCGAATTGACGGCTTGGATGGAGGAAGTGTGGGTGGAGGATGAGGCTGAAGGTGAGGTTGGCACTGGGTTGGCTTTCCCAGTGGTTGCCGCGTTGGCCGATGCCTGCGGTTTGGGTGTCGGCGTAGTAGCAGGTGAAGTCCTCGACCTGGTTGAGGTGGAGGACTTCACAGTATTTGTTGGTTGATTCAACGGAGTTGAGGTGGATGAGCTGCATCAGATGGCCATGATTTCTTTTTCTTTGGCGGCGTAGACTTTGTCGCAGTCGGCAATGTGGCGGTCGGTGATGTCCTGGAGTTCTTTTTCGACTTGCTTGACTTCGTCTTCGGGTACGGATTTGTCTTTGAGCTTTTTGACTTTGTCCATGATGTTGCGGCGGACGTTTCGCACATTGACTTTGGCGTTTTCGACTTCGCTTTTAGCAGCTTTGCAGAGTTCTTTGCGGCGTTCTTCGGTGAGCGGCGGGATGACGATGCGGAGGAGGTCGCCTTCGTGGCGTGGGGTGAAGCCGAGGTTGGCATCGAGGATGGCTTTGTTGATGGCGCCGAGGATGGTTTTTTCCCAGGGTTGGATGACGATGCTACGAGGGTCGGGTGTGTTGATGTTGGCCACTTGGCTGATTTCGGTCGGGGTGCCATAGTAGTCGACTTTCACGCCGTCGAGCATGGCTGGGTTTGCTTTGCCGGCACGGATTTTGGTCAGCTCCTTTTCAAGGAAGCTGATAGAGCTTTTCATGCTGCTTTTTGCCTCGTCGAGGCAGGCTTTTGACAGGTCGTTCATAGGTTTTGTGTTGTTTGGTTTTGTTCGGATGGTTGGTTGGTGCGGACTTCGGTGCCTACGTTTTCGCCGTTGATTACGCGGAGGAGGTTGCCTGGGCGGTTCATGTCGAAGACGCAGATGGGTAGGTTGTTTTCCTCGCAGAGGGCGAAGGCGGTGAGGTCCATGACTTTGAGTTTTTTGGAGAGCGCTTCGGAGAAGGTGAGGTAGGGGTAGCGGGTGGCCGTTGGGTCGCGCTCGGGGTCGGCGGTGTAGATACCATCGACGCGGGTGCCTTTGAGGATAGCGTCGGCTTGGATTTCCACGGCGCGGAGGGCGGATGCGGTGTCGGTGGTGAAGAAGGGGTTGCCCGAGCCTCCGCCGATGATGACCACTTTGCCTTCGTCGAGGGCTTGGATGGCTCGACGGCGACTCATAGACTGGCAGATAGGTTGGACGGCGAGTCCCGAGAGGAGTTCGGTGGCAATACCTTGCTTTTCGAGTTCGGCTTGGAGTGCCATGCTATTGATAAGGGTAGCGAGCATACCCATATAGTCGCCTTGTACGCGGTCGATGCCCTGTGCGGAGCCGCTGAGGCCGCGGAAGATGTTGCCGCCACCAATTACGATGGCCACTTGACAGCCAGCAGCCACCGCTGCACAGACATCGGTGGCATACTGACAGAGGCGGTCGGGGTCGATGCCATAGGCTTGGTTGCCCATAAGGGCTTCGCCACTGAGCTTAAGAAGGATGCGATGGTATTTCATGGTAGCAGTGGAGTGGTTTACTTGACGATGAGTTTACAAGTGGCGGAGATGCCAGCGGAGGTGATGCGGATGAGGTAGAGGCCTGGAGCGTAGGCACTGACATCGAGCGTGAGGCTACTTTCGGCCACACGGTGGGTGGCGATGAGGGTGCCTGTGGCGGAGTAGATAGTGATGATAGCCTCGGACGGGCTGCTCCAACGGAGGATGGCTGTGGTGGTGGCAGGGTTGGGGGTGAGGTTGAGGGCGAGCTGCTCGACGGTGAGGATACTGGCGTTGCCAGGCGCGAAAGTAGCGGTGAGGAGGGTGTCGGAGGTGAGGATGATGGTGCGGGTGGCGTTGGTGTCGCCATCGTTCCAACTGAGGAAGTGGTGGTTAGGTTTGGGAGTGGCGGTAATGGTTACGGGGGTGCCGATGATGTAGATGCCAGAGCCAGAGACGGTGCCCATGAGGGTGTCGGCAGAGAGGGCGGTGAGGGTGTAGGTGATGTGGTCGAAGTGGGCTGTGTAGGTGGCGTTGGCGGTAACGATAACGGTTCGAGTGGCGTTGGTGTTGCCGTCGTCCCAGCGGATGAAGCGGTAGCCATCATTAGGTGTGGCGGTGAGGGTAGCGAGGCTGCCTTCGGTGTAGGGGCCAGCGCCAGAGACGGTACCCATGAGGGTATCGGCGGAGAGAACGGTGAGGGTGAAGGTGGTGGGGATGTCGGCATCAAAGTAGGCAGTCAGCGTAGAGTCGGAGGAGAGGGTGAGAGTACGGGTGGCGAGGGTGCAGCTGTCGCTCCAATAGGTGAAGTGGTAGCCTGGGTTGGGGATGGCACGGATGGTGAGGGTGGTGTCGGCACGGTAGGTGCCGGTGCCGCTAACGGTACCCATAAGGGTATCAGCACTATGGAGGGTGAGGGTGAAGGTAGAGGGACGTGGTATTGCTTCGAAAATGGCGATGTAGGTAGCCGCCTTCTCGACGGTGAGGGTCAGGTTGGTGTCGGTGGTGCCATCGCTCCATTGGAAGAGGCGGTAGCCAGGTTTGGGCGTGGCACGGAGGGTGATGGTGGAGCCTGACTTGTAGATACCTGCACCACTTACTGTGCCGCGATTAGCGTTGGCCGAGATGGCACGGATGGTGAAGGAGACGTTGGTGTCGTAGTCGAAGAGGGCGGAGAGGTTGGTGTCGGAGGCGACAAGCAATTGGCGAGGGTTGTCGGTAATGCTATCGTTCCACATAAGGAAGGAGAATCCATAGTTGGCGGTAGCGGTGAGGGTGGCGGTGGAGAGAGCCTCGTAGGTGTCGGAGCCACTGACGGTGCCGCGGTTGGTCTGGCTGGTGGTAGCGGCGACGGAGTAGCGGTTGAGCTCGAAGAAGGCGGTGAAGGAGGTGTCGGAGGTGATGGTCAGCAGGCGAGGGTTGTCGGTGTTGCCGTCGTTCCAGCGGAGGAAATGGTAGTGGGTGGAGGGACGGGCAGCTATTACGGCGTAGGCAGCATCATCGTAGACACCCGAGCCAGATACAGTGCCTTGGGCGGGGTCGGCGGGTTGGGCTTGCAAGGTGTAGCGTGCGCTGACGTAGGAGATAGTGATGCTGTCGATATACATGCCGAGCTGACTTTCGCTGACGTAGCGGAAGGCGAGATGAACAGTGTCGGCTGGATTGACGAGGAGCTCGACCAAGCGGCTGGTGTAGCTGGTACGATTGCGTAGGGTTTCCTCGAAGAGCATAATGTTGGTGTCCTTATAGAGTGCCCAGAGCTGGTAGGTTTCGGGGTAGGAGGTACTGGCGACGCGGGTTTTCCAGGAGACATTGAAGCGGGCAGGCGTGACGATGGCTGGAGAAACGAGCCAGTCGTCGGAGGTGTTGCCGGAACCGATAGCGATGCAGCGTGAGCCGTTGAGGCCCGAGCCGTCGGCGATGCCCCAGGTGTTGCCGTCGCCGTCCTGGTCGAGGAGAGACCAGCAGGCGAGCGAGCCTTCGAAGTCCATAGTGTAGGGGAAGGAGTTGATAACGCAGTTGGAGTCAGTACCAGGGGCTGGGAGTGAGAGGTCGGTGAAGATGCCGCGAACCATAGCCGAGACATTGCAGATATTGCTATAATCTTCAAGATCTGCACCCCAAATAAAGGAGTTTTCCACGCCTGCCCAATGTGAGAAGGTAGCGGGGTAGGAGACATCGCTACTATGGAAGATAATCCAGATGTCGCTATTAGCCTCGATAGGTGAGGGAATGGGGATCGACTGCCATTGGTCGATGTCATCGTCGGTATAGGTCAAGGAGGTGGTATAGGCGATGGTTGAGTGTGCGGCACCAGTATAAATAGTCATATCATAATTGCCTGCACTCCCAACAAATAACTGCACAGAGGTGAGACTTTTGGAGGGGTCGGTCAACGAGGTGGGCAATTTGATGCCCCAGTAGGCATTATGGTCGTTAGTCCCAGTTCCATAGGCAGCCACGTAGCCGCCAGGGCAATAGTAGAGCGTATCGCCAGTAATGGGTACAAAGTTGGCGGTGAAAGAGTAGCTGCCACCATTGGCAATAAACTGACGATAATTGAATTTAGAGCCATCCGACCAGCCATCGAATCGGTAGCCAGGGACAGCGGTGGCACCGAGGGTAACGGTATCACCATAATTATAGGTACCCGCACCTATTACAGAGCAACCTGGCACATCGCCGACGGAAGCGACCGACACTATGGTTTGGGCGGTGGGAGACCAATTGTCGTTGGGGCGAATGTTGAGCATTGCACAATTGTGCATATTATAGGTATTAGTACCATTACCACCGATTCCGCTCGAGCCTGGATTGAGAGAGCCCATGACAAAGAATCCATCACGATAGCCACCCCATCCCCAATTGACGTGGAATCGACCTTCTGCGTCATAGCCATCAAGGACAAAACTATGTCCTGCGCTGGTATTGCTGCCTTGATATAGTATTGGACGCGACTGGTCGAGTTCGGCACGTAGACGGGCACAATATTCAGCATCCGAGTGGTCGGAGCGAAGGAAATTGACAATATCTGGCCGATACTTGAAGTAGGTGGTCAAAGAATACTCCGAGGAGCTGGTAACTAACCCCATACTATAGTAATTTCGTGCACTACTACCACCCGTAGAGGCTACACCATAGCTCATCTCATCGGCCACACCGACGTGGTACATCAAGGTGGCTACTGCGTCCACTTCCTCCGAGGAACTGGAACTGGTGAGAGCAGAAGGCATACTGGCCCACTGGTAGGTAGTGGCTCCAAAGTTGGCCGAGCGATCGCCGTAGTTTTTATCCTTATAGGTGTGGGAGCCGTAGCCCGTGGTGGGATGTTCCCAGTATTTCATCACTTGGGCAGTGGCAGTTGCTACACAGCCAGTCACTGTCAGTTCGTTCTTTCCTTCATCGTAGGGGCAATAGTTATTGTAGCGGGGACTCTGATTCCAAGTAGTGGAAAGCAGAGGAGATACCACTGTGGCAAACATGTCGGACGGGGCAGTACCCGAAAGGAGCATTTGCCATTGTTCGGCCACCTGCTCAGAACCTTTACGGCGATGACGGCTATCGTGGGCTATTTGCTTGTCGTAGGCGGCAAGCCATTCGCTGACGTGTGCAGGCATAGCCTCGCCAGCGGGGAAACGGCTGGTAAGGGAGTAGCCTAAAATAGGGAGGGCGCAGTCGTCGGCACTGACGATGACGAAACCGCCACTACTGGCAGCAAAGATATAGAGCGAGGTGAAGGGTGTTGAAGCCGAGACATCGACCAGTCGGTCTACCTTTTGCATACCTGCCGCCCTCATTGCGGAGAGGGCTACTACGCGAGCCTTGCTGGCATCAACTGGTGCTGCCCACACGGATGCCGTACTGAACACTGCCAGCAATGCGGCCAAAGCAATCTTTTTCATCATAGTTATTGTGTGTTTCATATTATCTTATTTGTTTGTTGGCAAGAAGTGGATTTCCGATGGGTTGATTAGTCCCAGCGAGAGCGATTTAGCCACTCGTGAGGCACTTTTATTGACTATCCCGAGCCGTCGCGATAGGTCGCGCTGATGCTCTTGGATAGCCTTATCACTTTCGCCGAGCCGGAGAGAAATCTCTGAAGCTGTGTAGCCTGCCGCCTCGAGTAGGAGCAGTTCGCGTTCAGCAGGTGTAAGGACAAGTAAGGGCTGGCCGGACTGGACGAGGCGGAAGTAGCATTCGGCAGCCTCTTTGATGGTAAGCATGACGGGATAGTTGAAGTAGCAAGTCTCGCCTCTCTCCAGACATTCGATTGCTCGCAGGATATTCTCCACCGAGAACCCCCCAGTAGCATTTTTGCTAACAAAAGCCGAGGCTCCAAGCTGGAGTGCTTCCATAATGACATGCCCCACCTCGACCATCCGCCTTCGGTGGTCAGGGTCACTTAAAGGACTTGCAGGAACGTCGAAGCGCCCCGAGAAGATGATGATTCCCACTTGCGGCCAGTGTTCGTGGACGCGGCGCGTAAGGGTAAGGCCACCTGTAGGTTCACCATGAAGCTCCATATCGACCAGCAGGTAGTCTGGGGGGGGCAACGTGGCAAGGGCAGCAGTGAAAGAGGGACCATCGGCAAAGGTCTCCTCCATCACCACTCGGCGCATCTGACTGCCTTGCTCATTGCCTGATTCAATCTCCGACGCACGGCTATTCATCTCCTGTCTGACAATTTTCCTTATCAGCGGCTCGTCGTCTACCATCATTACACGTATCGTCTTCATCTCGTTTGGTATTGGCTTGCCGAGGCAAGGGTTATTCTCATTGTAGTGCCTACGCTGGGAGAGCTTTCCACCTGCAAGCGGCAGCCCCGATGTGTAAGGTCATCATGCTTTTGCACGATATACCGGCAGAGTATCAGTCCAAAGCCATGCTCACTGCCTGTTGCCAACTGACGGTCGGCCTTGAAAAGTGCGTCCACTTGAGTGGCATCCATACCGCAACCAGTATCGCTGACGCTGATTTCCACCATTTCACCTTGCATCGAGGCAGAAACCTTGACGCTCCCCTGCTCGGTGTGTTGCAATGCGTTGAGCACCAAGTTTCGCAACATGATAATCAACAGCAAGCGGTCAGCCCAGACCTCAACCTGCGTAGGTTCAAAGACAAGACTGACCTCATTTTGCCCCCGGGGCAACTGGCCTCGCACCTCGTCCAGCACCTGTTGCAGGGGGAAACACTCGGCATGGAATGTCAGCCCTTCGGGGACGGAGAGGCGTGTCCACTGCTTAATGTTATCAAACGTGCGCAGCAGTTTGCCCAACACTTCATCGCGCAGTTCGGAAGGTAGGTTGGGGTTGCGCAGGTAGCCCACAAACGGACTCACATCGTGCCGCAACACTCCGAGACAGGTCTCCACATTAGCGATTCGCTCCACATCCCGCCGCTTGGCCTGCTCCAAGAGGGCTTTTTCGCGACGCAACTGAAACGTTCGCCGCCAAAGCAAGAATAGCAAAAGCAACACTGCCAGCAGTCCGACACCCAACACCACCACCATCCGCGTCATCCATTGCCCACGTTTCTGCTCTTGGTAAAGTTGCTGCTGAAGGTCGAAATCGGCCTTTTCATTGGCTGCCACATAGGATTGCAGCTCATTATGGCACTCATACCAACGGCGGTTTTCATCGGGCGATGAGGCCAATCGGCTACGGATAAGGACATCGAACAGCCCCACTTCGAGTTTGGGCGCCGAGAATGGCTGCCACACATCCTGCAGGTCCATCCACTGGCGCAGGACGTAATGGGCAAATGCCGTGTCGCCTATGGCGAGGGCATAATCTGCCGTTGAACTGACGCCACCAAGCATCTGATACGGATCGGCATACTCGAAGAATGCTTCACGTGCCTCGTTGTAGAGCGAAAGCACACTATCTGGCGATGCACCATCTGGCATTGCCTCCAAGGCCACCGCAGCCATCTGCAGCGTGTTGGCATAATGATAGAGGCAGAAAATGTCTTTCTTCTCCAGCAAGGCAAAATTGGCCTCGCAATAATCCAGTGCACGCTCATCATCGCCCGAACAATGCCAACCATAGGCCAGAGCATAGTTGAGAGCCATATCCTGTGCATAGTCCACCTCCAAACTACCCCTGTCGGCTTCAATCTCCTCGAGCATGGACTGCAAACTGGCCACTTCACCGTTGCGATAGTGAAAGTTGAGCACGAGTGCCGTTATGTAATATTCAGCGCGAGCGTAGTCATACAAAAGATTGCTGCGATTTTGGTTGAGCAGACCGCTTTGCTCCACTTCATAGAGCAAGTGGTAGCTTTCGGCAATATGGCACTGCCGCTGGAGCAAACAAGCTCGGTGAAGCTGTGCAATGACCCACTCAATGTCAGCATTCCTTGCTGCACCACCACTACGAGCAAGAAGAGTATCCACATAGCCGAGCATCTTGGTGGCCTGCAGCACATCTGACTTCTGATAGTAGGCAAAAGCCATGTTATTGTAGGCTCGTAGTTGCCCGTCAATATAGGACGGCATGCTATCGGCTGCGAGCCTCAACGCCCGTTCCGAGTAAGCGAGACAATGCTCCGTATCGCGATAGCGGTTGATGAATGCCTCTTTGTTGAGCCTATCCACCTGTGAACGCTGCAACAAGTCAGCCTTCGACTGCCTCTGGCAACCGAAACATGCCATTATCAGCACAAAAAGCAGCAATATGTGCATTTTTTTCACGCGGCAAAGGTACAAAAAAAAACACAAATTGCCAATTATAAATCACCAATTTACAGATTTTCTTGCAAAATAATTTTGTCGGAACACAAAATGTTCGTAACTTTGCATCGCTTTTGAGGGCAATTAGCACGCCCAAAAGTGCGCAAAGGTCGTTTGGCCGAGGGGCTAGGCACAGGTCTGCAAAACCTGCTACTCCGGTTCAAATCCGGAAGCGACCTCAAACAAAGGCGAGACTCAACCATGAACCTCGCCTTTCTTTTTGTCTTCCTTGATTTCCTCCCATCATTCATCGTCTTTCGCAGCTTCAAAAGCAGCCGTTATCACCATCTCATAGAGTTCGGCGGGTGAGATACCTATTGCCCTCGCCTGCTTGGGTACAATGCTCTCCGCACTCTGTCCTGGCACGGTGTTCACCTCCAAGAAATAAAGTTCCTGCTTTTCGGTATCGTAAATATAGTCAAATCGTACCACACCACGGCAGCCAAGCAAATCGTAGAGCCTCTTTGACACTTTCTGGATATGCTTCGCCACGGCCTCATCCACCTCGGCTGGCGTTACCTCTCGGCTAAAGCCGTCGTACTTGGCAGCATAGTCGAAGAACTCGTGCTCCCCCGTCGGGATAATCTCGGTAACAGGAAACACTATCTTCTGCCGCCCGTCGGAGAACACCCCGCAGTCGAACTCTCGTCCGCTGATGCACTCCTCCACCAACACCTCTCGCCCCTCGGTGAAAGCCAACTCGAGTGCTGGCAACAGCTCCGCTTCCGACTTCACTTTCGTTGTGGCCACACTGCTTCCACCAGCCGCTGGCTTGACAAAGAGCGGATAGCGCAGCGGCGACACCAACTCACGCAATTTCTCTTCGGGCGGAATCCGATAAAGCAGCACCGAATTGGCCACACTCACCAGCCCAAAGCTCTTCACCACTGGGTTGCAATAGCCTTTATGGAAGGTCAAACTTGAAGTGTAGAAACCACACGTAGTGTAAGGAATACCCAGCATATCGAAGTAGCCCTGCAGCACTCCATTCTCGCCTGGGTTGCCATGAATGATGATGAACGCCAAGTCGAAACGTACACGCCGTCCTGCAACCTCAATGGTAAAGTCCCCCCTATTGATGTCCCTACGCTCCTCCCCATCAAGCCACGACCAGCCCTGACGGTCGATTACCACCTTGTAGACATCATACTTCGCCTTATCCAATTGTTCATACACTTGGTTGCCACTGGCAATACTGATGTCATGTTCGCCGCTATAGCCCCCCATGACCAATGCGATAGTCTTTTTCATCATTTCCATTCTTTTTCGCATTATAACGATGTGAAGCCCGTTATATTTTGTCCTCCAAAACCAATAGTAACCTAAATATCTGCGGTGCCGGGATGCGGAAGTCGCACCTCGCCTGCGGAGCATCAGTCGGTAGGGAATTGGTGCGTGCTTGGAGCGTATTTGGCTCGTGTTTGGTCCGTCTCACCTCCGACTCGAGTCGGAGGTGACACGGACCTGACACGGAGTTGACACGGAGATGACACGGACCAAGTCCCAATGGAGAATTGAAAATTGAGAGTTGAAAATTCTACCGCCACAAGAAAAAAATCTTTCCCATTACGATATTTCTCATAAAACGTTTCGGAGGGCATAATTGCACCCATACCCACTGGTTGGATGTTTTTTTTCTTCCACTGTTCACCTATTTTTGCTACCTTTGCACTTGGACGCAATGGGTAGCCTTATTCCCGCAATCTATTGTAATCCTGCCTGGTAGAGCATAAACTCCTCTTTGCTTTATTAACCTAAAAAACACATCGAATGCCAACAAATCACAGCATGCGTGGCCTCACCAGTGCCATCCTTTCCATCAGTCTGCTCACCGTCATGGCGGGTGCCGCTATGGCTCCTGCTTTGGCCGTTATACGCAGCCATTTTGCAGACCAGAACCCTATTGTGGTGCAACTCATCGTCAGCCTGCCGGCACTCTTTATCATTGCCACCACTTTCCTCTTCCGCCCCCTCTGCCGACTGATGCCCACTCGCACCCTCGCCCTCACCGGGCTGCTGCTCTATGTCCTTGCGGGAGCTGGTGCATTCTTCGCCGCCGACATCACTTTCCTGCTGCTTATGCGTGCCCTGCTGGGCGTTAGCGTCGGCCTCATTATGCCCCTCTCCACGGGTCTTTTGAGCTACTATTTTCCGCCCGAGGCACAGGGGCACATGATGGGGCTTTCGGCTGCCATGAACCAGGCTGGTGGCGTGGTGGCCACCCTCTTGGCTGGCCTGCTGGCCTCTATTGATTGGAACTACCCCTTCCTCGTCTACCTTATCGGACTGATAGCCGTAGCCCTCGTGATAGTATTTCTTCCAAGCGAGTACCTCGCCACCAGTGGCACCCGCATCCGACTTGCAAGCCTTGTCCGCTTCCACCCTTCGGTGACGGCAATGCTCTTCATCATGATTCTCTTTTTCATCTATCCCACCAACTTTGCCCTCACCGCCCAACAGCAAGGACTCACCACCCTCGCCACCACCTTGATTATGGTGGGGCTCGACGTGGTGGCTCTTTTTGTCGGTCTTGCTTTTGGATGGCTTATGCGCCGCTTTCGCCGACAGATGAAATATGCCGCGCCACTTGGCTTCTTCGCTGGCTACGCCGTGCTGGCCTTCTTCCCATCTCTCGGCGGCATGCTGGCTGGCTCGGCTTTGATTGGTTTGGCCAACGGAGTGGGCGTCCCCTACGTCAATACCATTGCCAGCATCAAGGGCGGACGCGAGGCGGCCATCACCGTCATGCCCCTCATCTCGGCTGCCCTCTACCTCGGCCAGTTCATCTCCCCCCTCATTGTTACTCCGCTGGCCTCTCTATTTGGTGGCACAAATGCTCCCTACCTTGTGGCAGTCGCCATAGCCTTCCTTTTCCTTGCACAAGCTTATCTCACCCGAAGCCACCATGCGCTTCCTCCAGCGGAAAGCTAGCCCCTACCCTACCCTCCTTTCGCTTGATGAAATGGTCTGCACACTATTTTTATTTCTCATGCGTTACTAACGCATAACACCTCGCATTCCAGTGTCCGACCTCCGCCATACACCTCGTTTTTCTGCCGCACAGCCCTACCTCTTCGTGGCAGCACTCTTCGCCTGCTTCGCCTGCAACAACCTGCTGACGCGCGGCATGTTTATGGATGGCCTTATCTACTCTTCACTTGCCGCCAACCTCGCCAGTGGCACAGGCGACCTCTGGCATCTTCAACTCTCACCCTCCTGCTTTCCACAATTCTACGAGCATCCCCCACTGATGATGTGGCTACTCGCCGCTTGGATGTGCATTTTTGGCACCAGTATGCTTGCCGCCAAAGCCTACTCCGTGGCTGTCCTGCTGCTCACCGCCTGGCTTATGGTAGCCATTTGGCATCGCTTGGGGTTTTCTTCCTCCACAGCATTCCTTCCCCTGCTGATGCTCACCCTCATCCCAGAAATGCCCTTGAGCATCCACAACAATTTTCTCGAAAGCACCCTGACGCTCTTTGTGCTGCTGTCCATTTGGTTCATGCTGCGCTGGCCCGATTTCCTCGGCCATCTGCTGGCAGGAACGGCCTTGGCCGCCGCTGCACTCACCAAAGGCCCTGTCGGCCTTTTTCCTCTCGCCATGCCGCTGCTTGGCTTCCTTCTTGGCACTGCCAAACCATCATTTGGCAAGGTCTTACTCCACACCGCTGCCCTGCTCCTCGGCCTCCTCATCCCTTTCGCTGCCCTGTGGTTCTTCTCGCCTGTGGCGAGGGACTACCTCACCACGTATTTCCACATCCAGCTTGTCGTTGGCCTGCACGACCCCGTGGCTTCGCGCACTCGCATCATCGGCGTTCTCCTCTCTCGCCCCATTATTCCCCTGCTTCTCTCCGCCACTATCCTCATCTTAACCACCCTACGCCCCCATTCTCCCCTGCGGCCATCGCCTGCCCACCTCCGCTGTGCTGCCCTCCTTTTCGCCCTCGTCCTCTGCGGTAGCCTACCGATGATGATTAGCACCAAGCAACGAGCCTTCTACCTACTGACTATCTATCCCCTCTTCGCCCTCGCCGCTGCCGCTCTCCTTGAGCCGGTCGCCCAGCGCTTAAATGCTTTCCTGCATGGCCGCACATCTGCCTTTGCCACCACCCTAACGCTCGCCTTGGCTTTCGCACTCAACATTGCCCACTGCGGCAAACCGGGGCGCAACGAAGCGCTATTGGCCGATATGGACATTATCACCAGCCACATCCCCGATGGCTCTACCCTCTCCATTCCCAACTCCCTGAACAACAACTACAGTCTCCACGCCTACTACTGGTTCTACCACCGCATCGCCCTCGACCCCGACCTCCCACACCCCGACCTCCTCACCCGCTCCGACCTTCCCCTACCCTCCCAATACCGCCCGCTCCCCCTGCCCACCACCGAATACCTCCTCTGCCAAACGTCACATTAATGTTCACCAATATCCATCAACCATGAAACGTATCATCCTTACCCTCGTCTGTGCAGGCTCGATCCTATTCTCGGCCTGCGATGTTGTCAGCGACCTTCTCGGCCAAGCGGCTGGCGTTGCCAACCTCACCAACTGCAAGTTCAGCCTCCAGGGTGTCTCCAACGTCAGCGTGGCTGGCGTCAATGTAAAAAACCTCACCCAAGGCAAGCTCACCGCAGCCGATGTCGTCCGCCTCGCCGCCGCCTATCAGACCAAGAGCGTCCCCCTCTCGATGAACATGAATGTCGGCGTAGCCAACCCCACCACCCAACAAGCCGCCATGACTGCCCTCGATTGGATACTCGCCATTGACGGCACCGACATAGCCAACGGCGTCAGCTCAAAAAGCTACACCATACGTCCTTCCGCCACCACCACCGTTCCGTTGCCTGTCAGCACCGACCTCGGTAACCTCTTCTCCAAGCAGGGACTCGATGCCCTCAAGAACTTCGCCTCCAGCTTCACCTCCGATGGCACCTCCTCGAAAGTTGGCCTCCGCGTCCGACCCAGCCTTTCGGTGGGAAGCACCCAAATCCCATTCCCCAACTATATCAAGCTCGAAAAGAAGACTGGCAACAGCTGACCCACAAATGGCAGAGGTCTTACGCCTGCATTCACTTTTTTTATGTAACTTTGCACCAAAATAAAGTATAACCCCAAAGACACTACAACTATGGAGAAACTGATAATCACCGCCGCCATCTGCGGTGCCGAAGTAACAAAGGAGCAGAATCCCAACGTCCCCTACACGGTGGACGAGATTGTCCGCGAGGCCAAAAGCGCGGTGGATGCTGGTGCCGCTATTGTCCACCTGCATGTGCGCGAGGATGATGGAACCCCCACCCAAAGCCACACCCGCTTTCAAGAGTGTACCGACGCTATCCGCAAAGCATGTCCCGACATTATCCTCATCCCCTCCACGGGCGGTGCCGTTGGTATGAGTCCCGATGAGAGGCTCGACAGCACCAACACTACTCCCATCCCTGAAATGGCCACACTCGACTGCGGCACCTGCAACTTTGGCGACGACATCTTCGACAACACCATGCCCACCATGCGTGCCTTCGGCAAGCGGATGATCGAAAAAGGCATCAAGCCCGAATACGAATGCTTCGAGATGGGACACCTCGACACTATCCTGACCATGGCTCGCAAAGGCGAAGTGCCTGGCTCGCCTATGCAGTTCAACTTCGTGCTCGGTGTGCCCGGTTGCACCCCTGCCACGGTGGACAATCTCTGCTGGCTGGTGAACAAAATCCCTGCTGGCAGCACCTGGACAGCTACTGGCATCGGCCGCCACGCCTTCACCTTGGCAGCACCTGCCATCGTCATGGGGGGTAACGTGCGCGTGGGCTTCGAGGATAATCTCTATCTCGAACGGGGCGTGCTGGCCAAAAGTAATGGCGAGTTGGTGGACAAGGTGGTGCGTATGGCCAAGCTGCTGGGTCGCCAAGTAGCCACCAGCGATGAGGCACGCGAGATATTGAGCCTCAAGCGATAACCCCAGCCCTACACCCTGCCCCGTGAAGCGATCACTCCTCCTAATGCTAGCACTGGCTTGCTGGCCACCACTCTATGCACAGCCCAACCTCCAACAAGCCGCCGCTGAATGGAGGCAAAGCCACTGGCAACGCGTCCCGCTTCCTCCGCACCACACACTGCACCTCTCCCCGCCCACCGCAGTTTCCAAGCCAATTATCGCCTCGAAAGGAAATAATCTACCCACTGGCAACCGCTGGATTCCAGGCGAATGGGAAGAGGTGCAAGCTATCGTCCTAACCCCCATCTACGACTACAAGCCCATCGGCGTAGCCGCCCCCGACTACTGGTTCGCCGACCCGCTGGTTACTGGCTGGGCCGACCTCTATGAGTACGCCCGCACCTCACCCACCAGTCGCACCTACAGTTGGCAACATCGTGGCACAGGCCACTACTACGGTCGGCTCGATACCACCAGCAACCAATCTCGCGTCCCCTTCCTGCTGATGGATGCCATCCAACAGGCCAATGCCGAAGCCTGGGTCAGGGTGGAACAACCCTCCGACTCGACCATCATCCTGCGCCATCTCCAGCACCTCGGCCTACGCCACGACCGTCTACGATTCTTCGCTGCACCAGCCAACCTCTTTTGGTATCGCGACTGCGGTCCCATCTGCTTCTACTATGGCGAAGCCGACAGCATCGGTATGCTTGATTTCCAGTACTACACAGGACGCGCCCTCGACGACTCTCTCCCCGCCTACATCTCGCGCCATTTCGGCCTCCCACGTTTCACCACCACCCTCAAGTGGGAAGGCGGCAACTGCCTAACCGATGGCGTAGGCTCCCTTTTCACCACCTCCCAAACCTATGTTGCCAACGCCACCGATACTGGCCAATACACTTGGGACGGAATCAACATCAGCACCCTTTCCCTCGCACCCCGCACCCCACTCACCGCCTCCCAAGTCAGCGACAGCCTTCGCCACCTCCTCGCATCCCCCAACCTCCACATCTTCCCTGCCCTTCAATACGACGGCGGCACTGGCCACATTGACCTCTACCTCGACATGCCCGACGAGAATACCTTTGCCCTCAGCCGTATGCCCGACCGCTACAGCCGCTGGATCGACTTCTCCATCATCAGCAGCAATGCCGATAGCCTCGCCTCCTACACCAACTGGCAGGGTATCCCCTACCGCTTCGCAACGCTCCCCTTCCCCCTGCGCGACAACGGGGCCTACTTCGCCTCGCAATCCCAATACGAAGCCTACACCCGCACCTACAGCAACCACCTCCTCGTCAATGGCATGCTCATCCAACCTTGCTTCTCGGCTGTGGGCGATGATGGCCTGCCGACTGCTGCTTGGGACCGCACCAACGTCGCCCAGGTGGCTGCCGCCTATCCAGGCTACAAGCTTTATTGCATCGACGTCCGCCCCTACGATGGCCTCGGCGGTGCACTCCATTGTCTGACCAAGCAAATCCCCGCTGCCTCCCCCATCCGCATCCTCCACACACCCCCAGCCAGCACCATGCCCGCTCTCCCCCAAGGCGACAGCATTCCACTCCAAGCCTACATCACCAACAATAAGGGCATCGCTGAAGCCACCCTTCACTACCGCACCGATGGCAGCCAGTGGCAATCCCTCCCCCTATACGACCAAGGGCAACACACCTACACCACCGCCCTCCACCTCACCCCACCTGCCGAGGGTAAAAACCTCGCAGTCGACTACTACCTCTCGGCCACCAACACCCAAGGCAAAACCATCACCCGCCCCATCACCGCACTGCAAGGCGGCTATTTCTCCTTCTCCGTAGGCATCAACAACACCCCTCCGACCGACACCGACACCACCAACGGCTTCGGCCAATTCTACCCCAATCCCACCTCCTCACTCGCAAAACTCAACATCTGCCTCAGCTCACGGTTTGACGGTCGGCTGACCCTCACCAACACTCAAGGCAAAACAGTACTCACCCGTTGGCTCTCGCTCTCGGCAGGAAAGCAGACCCTATCGCTGCCACTCTCCACCTTGCCCGCTGGACTCTACACAGCCCACTTTTCAGGCAGTGGCCAAAGCATCATCCGCCAACTGATAATCAATTAATCGTCTGCCCCTTCCCCAACAGTTCCCTGTAGAGATTGTACATCTCCCCAGCGATAGCCGAGGGCGTAAACCGCTGCCGCTGCTGCCGCCCGCGTTCCACCACACTGTGGCGAAACTCCTCGTCGGAAGCCAATCGGCGCAGGTGAGCCGCAATGCCCTCCACATCATCAGGGTCGGCGTAAAGTGCAGCCTCTCCCCCTACCTCGGGCATCGATGAGCACGATGAGGTAACCACTGGCACATCGCAGCAGAAACTCTCCAGCACTGGGATGCCGAAGCCCTCGAAGCGCGACATATATACCGAAGCCATCGCACCCGCATAGAGTGCTGGGAAATCCTCGAAGCGAGCCGCTGTGAGCAGCCTCACCCGCTCCGTGAGGCCGCACCTCGCTATCTCCCGCCTCACCTTCGCAGCATACCGCCCACGCTCCCTCCCGACAATCACCAGCCCTATGTCCTCGGGCAGCTGCCGCATAGCTTGCACCACAGCTATCTGATTCTTCCGTTCCTCAATCGTACCCACACAAATCACGTAGCGGCTGGGCAAGGCATAGCGTTCTCGCACCCTCGCCACAGCCTCCTCCGTGGCAGGGTGCCAAAATATGGGGTCGCACGACTGATAAACCACCCGCGTCCGCTCCTCGGGCACATGGAGCAGCTCCACCACGTCGCGGCGTGTCTGTTCGCTCACAGCCACCACCACATCGGCCTTCTGGCAGGCATAGCGTTGCTTGAAGCGATGCACCGCACGGTCGAAGGCGTTGAACTGCCGCGGAAACTGCAGGGCAGCCAAGTCGTGGATGGTTACCACCTGCTTCATTCCTACTGGCACCTTCAGCGGAAGCTCATTGCTCAAACCATGATAGAGCACAATGTGGCTATGAGCCAGCTTTCGCGAGAAGCCCACTGTCCGCCACAGCCACGGTATGTAGCGCCACAAACCCGATGGCCGACGCACCTCCACCTTCACCAAGCCATCGAAGTAATGGTAATAATCGCCTTCAATCGAGGGGGAAAAAAGCACCACCCACACGTCGGGATGGCTTCGCAACATCTCGCCTATGATCATGCGACTGTAGTTGCCCAGCCCTGTGCGGTTGCGGAAAGCCCGTTTGGCATCGTAGCCAATGATGATATCTCCCATAGTCTGCCGTGTTAGAATGAATCAACGGTGTCTGCACTAAAGTCCATATTGTTGTCCTCGTTGATTTTCGAGTCGATAAGCATACTTCCACTGCCGTCAAAGCCTGTGTTGGGGTTCATGCCGCCGACCTTCATATCGTCGTCCTGGTCCTTTGGGGCATCGTCGAAACGGGCAAATTCGCTGGTGAAGCGCAAGCGCACATCGCCTACGCCACCGCTGCGATGCTTGGCCACAATCAAGTCGGCCATACCGATGGTCGACCCATGGTCATCGCTTTCGATACCATAGTATTCTGGGCGGTAGATGAACATCACGATGTCGGCATCCTGCTCAATAGCACCACTCTCGCGCAGGTCGCTCAACTGCGGCTTGTTGCCCACACGGTTCTCCACCGCACGGCTAAGCTGCGACATGGCCAGCACCGGTATGTTCAGCTCCTTGCTGAGGGCCTTCAACTGGCGGCTAATCATGCTGATTTCCTGCTCGCGGTTGCCGTTGCGCCTATCGTCCGAGCCGCTCGACATCAACTGCAGGTAATCAATGAATATCATCTGTATGTCGTAGCGCTGTTTGAGGCGGCGCGCTTTGGCACGGAGCTCAAATATGCTGAGCTGTGGCGTATCGTCAATCAGCAGGCGGTTGGATGCTTCGCGCAGCCGTTGGGCTGCACTGGCCAGCTGCTCTTTTTCATAAGAGGCAAGCTTACCCTTTTTCAACTTGTCGCCCTGCAACTTGGCCTCGCTCATCAGCAGGCGCATGGCCAGCTCGGTGCCGCTCATCTCGAGCGAGAAGAAGGCCACTGCCTTCTTAAAGTCCACTGCGATGTTGCGGGCCATACTCAATGCGCAGGCGGTCTTACCCATAGCCGGACGGGCTGCGAGGATAATCAGCGTCCCTGGGTGGAAACCAGCCGTCATGCTGTCGAGCATCGAGAATCCCGAGTTCAGTCCACTCACTCCCTCGGTGTTATTGCCAGCATCCTCGATTTGCGTCATAGCCAGCCCCACAAAGTCGCCCAGCGGCTTATAGTCGCTGCGGAAGTTCTTATCGTTGATGTCCATCAGCCGCTGCTCTGTCTGGTCGAGCAGGCGGACCACATCGGTGGTCTCGTCGTAGGCATCCTTGATGGTCTCGGTCGAGATGCGTATCATCTCGCGCTGAATGAAGCGCTCGCTGAGCACGCGGATGTGGTACTCGATGTGAGCTGCACTGACCACGTTCTCCGTCAGCTTGCTCACCGCATAAGCTCCGCCAGCGGCTTCGAGGTTGCCATCGAGCCGCAACCGCTCCACCACCGTCAGCATATCCACTGGCTGGCTCTGCTCGAAAAGCTTGTGGATGGCTTTGTAGACCAACTGGTGCTCTGGCTTATAGAAATACTCCTCGTGGAGGGTCTCGATGGCATTGTAGAGGGCGGCCTCGCTGAGCATCAAGGCTCCCAGCACCCCCTCCTCGACGGCCAGTGCCTGCGGCGGCGTCTTGCTGTTGAGGGCGAATGCCTGGTCGTAGGACATTCTCTTTGTGGGTCGTTTATCAATGGTTGGCATCTTGCGGGTGGTTACTAACTGCACGGCAAAGTTACGATTTTTTTCCCGACCGCAGCCAACTTTTTTATCAACAGCCGCACTCTGCCGTCTCCCTCCTTCTCGGAGTAAGATTTCGGGGAGATGAATGAGTTCGCACCCGAAGTAGACCTCTTTTGTCCCCCGATTCTCCATCCTCAATTCTCCATTTCTGGTAGCCACCCGCTCCGTATCCGCTCCGTATCCACTCCGTATCCACTCCGTATCAAGTCCGTATTCGGGCGGTGAACTTACGGGGCGGATAGGAGGGCGATGTAGGGTGGGTGGCAGGGGATGGGCAAGAGGTAGAAAATGGGGGGGGGAAGAGAGCGGCGGGGCAACAAAATTTGAGAGCTATTTCCAATTAGGGCAATAAAGCATGGGGGCGGCACGTTATAGGGGGCAAGCAATAGAAATCGAAAAACACGTCATTAGAAATCAAAAAACACAAAGAGAGATGATAGCAAAGGAACTACTCAATCCGCGCAGCATCGTGGTGTGCGGTGCATCGGCGGATGTGCACAAGCCTGGCGGTAAGGCACTTTACAATCTGCTTCACAGCCCGTTTCGGGGCGAAGTCTATGCGGTGAACCCCAAGGAGAGCGAGGTGCAGGGGGTGAAGTGCTGCGCACGGGTGGAAGACCTGCCGCAGGTGGAGTGTGCTATATTGTGCATCGCCGCCAAGTTTTGTGTCCACACGGTGGAGGTATTGGCTCGGGAGAAGGGCTGCAAGGGATATATCATCATCAGCGCTGGCTTTTCGGAGGAGAATGCCGAGGGTGCAGCCATTGAGCGGCAGATAGTGGAGACCATCGACTCGGTGGGCGGCTCGCTGATAGGGCCTAACTGCACTGGATTTCTCAACACCAACTATAGCGGCTGCTTCGACACACCGATACCTGCGCTTGACCCACACGGGGTGGATTTCATCACTGGCTCGGGAGCCACGGCGGTGTTCATTAAGGAATACGGCATCAGCAATGGGTTGAAGTTCAATAGTGTGTGGGCTGTGGGCAATAGTGCCCAGTTGGGCATTGAGGACGTGCTGGAGCACCTCGATGAGACCTTTGACCCCGAGCGTTCGAGCCGCGTCATCATGCTCTACATGGAGAAGATTGGCGACCCGCAGCGGTTGCTCAAGCACAGCCGCAGCCTTATCAACAAAGGCTGCCACATTGCAGCCATCAAGAGCGGTGGCAGCGCGGCTGGAAGCCGTGCGGCCAGTAGCCACACTGGGGCCTTGGCCACCAACGATGCTGCCGTCGATGCATTGTTCCGCAAGGCGGGCATTGTGCGCTGCCACAATAGGCAGGAGCTGACCACGGTCTGTGCCGTCTTTATGCACCCTGAGCTCAAGGGCAAACGCTGTGCGGTGATTACCCACGCGGGTGGACCTGCGGTGATGCTGACTGATGTGCTGAGCAATGGTGGCATGGAGGTGCCTTCGCTCAAAGAGCATCCAGCCAGCCCAGCGCTATTGGCCAAGCTCTTTGCTGGCAGCTCGGTGGGCAACCCGATTGACTTCCTGGCCACAGGCACCGCCGAGCAGTTGGGCTACATCATCGATGCGGTGGAGAACGACTACGAGGACATCGACTTCTCGGTGGTCATTTTCGGATCGCCTGGATTGTTCAGCAACAAGGAGGTCTACGACCTGCTCGACCAGAAGATGAAGACCTGCCGCAAGCCGATATTCCCCGTGCTGCCGAGCATCATCAACGTCAAGGACGAAATCAACGACTTCATAGCCAAGGGTCGCATCAACTTCCCCGAGGAGTGCGTGCTGGGCAACGCTATCTGCAAGGTGTACAACACGCCGCGTCCGCAACCCGAGCAGGTGGAGCAGCCCGAAGTGGACGTGGCTCGCATCCGTCGCACTATCGACCGCTGCCAGGATGGCTACTTGGAGATTGCCGACTACAACGAGTTGCTCGATGCCGCTGGCATCAGCCGCAAGAAGAGCGTGGAGGTGAGCAAGCGGGAGGATGCCTTGGCCTTTGCCCGCGAGGTGGGATGCTCGAAGGATGTGCCGCTGGTGATGAAGGTCGTCGGTCCGCTGCACAAGAGCGATGTGGGGGGTGTTACGCTGGGAGTGAAAGACCTTGACACGGTGGCGCGTGAGTTTGACCGCCTGATTGTCATTCCCGAGACCTATGCTGTGGAGATGTACCCGATGCTCGACGGCACTGACGTCTATATCGGTGCCATTCGCGATGCGAAGTTCGGCCATCAGGTGTTCTTCGGGCTGGGCGGCATCTTCATCGAGGTGCTGAAGGACGTGCAGAGTGCATTGGCACCCATCACCGCAGCCGAGGCCAAGGAGATGCTCAAGCAGCTCAAGGGCTATAAGATTCTCGAAGGGGTGCGCGGACAGGAGGGAGTGAATCTCGACCTCTACGCCGACCAGATTGCACGGGTGAGTGCACTGGTGCAGGCAGCACCCGAGATAGCCGAGATGGACCTCAACCCGCTGCTGGGCAATCCGCGCTATGTAACGGCAGTGGATGCCCGCATCAGAATAGAGAAGTGAGCTGGGCGAGATAAGTGTGCGGCCTGCCACCCTTCGATGGCAGGCCGCACATTATTTTAGGCTGTGGCGAGGGTCAGACCATCTGCTCGATAGTCCAGACGAAGGCACGGATGCCCACCTCCTCGTTGCGTCGGTCGAGCTTCTGCACGGCTTCCAACAGGGCGGGAACTTGGCCATCGTCCACCACCGTCATCACGGCATTGTTCATCTCGGGCCAGGTGTGGGTGCCACGGTGCGGGTCGCCATCCTGATGGCCGCGGCCCTGCACATTCTCCCAGAAGGTGAAGCCACGGATGCCGAGCATGTCGAGCATGTATTCCACACGCTCAGTGTTGGCTTGGTTGAAGACTATGAGTACGCTTTTCATTGCTGTTCGAGATTAATGTTCATGAATACAAACTTTTTGCGCTTGCGCTCCAACTTCTCTTGGTCGCCGCGGCGGTTGAAGACGCCGTAGAGGGTGGGCACGACGATGAGGGTGACGAAAGTGGAAACCGTCAGACCACCGATGACAACCAAGCCCATGGTGGTCCACATTTCGGAGCCCTCGGAGGTGGAGGTGGCCATGGGAATCATGCCGAGGATGGTGGTGAAGGCAGTCATCATCACTGGGCGCAGACGGCTCTGTCCGCTGAGGGCAATGGCCTCATTGAGAGCAACGCCTCGCTCACGCATGAGGTTGATATAGTCCACCAGCACGATGCCGTTTTTCACCACAATGCCCACCAGCAGTATCAAGCCGAGCATACCAATGATGTCGAGGCTTTGCCCGGTGAGAATCATCATCAGTGCCACACCGCTGAATGCAAACGGGACAGCGAACATGATGATGAAGGGCTTGCTGAAGGATTCGAATTGCGAGGCCATAACGATGTAGACCAGGAGGACGATGAGGAGGAAAAGCATCAGCATATCGCGCAGGGAGTCCTGCTGGTCTTTGTAGTTGCCAGCGAGGTCGGTATGGATGTCGCCTGGTTTCTCCATTTGGTCGATTTCGCGTTGAACGTTGGCGGCCAGCTGGTCGAGCGAGGTATTGTAGGGCATAACGGTCAGGGTGAGGTAGCGTTGGCGGTTTTTGCGTTCGATAGTTGGAGGGCACCAGTATTCGCTGACGCTGCCGAGCTCTTCGAGCTTGATAAGGCCAGTGGCCGAGGGAATAGTGAGCTGCTCGATGTCGGTGATAGCATCGCGATATTCCTCCTTGAGGCGCACCACGATGTTGTATTCCTCGCCGTCCTCTTTGAGGTAGCCAGCGGCCATGCCATTGACGCGGTTGCGGACGTAGAGTGCCACAGTGCTTTCGGTGAGGCCGTGGAGGGCGAGCTTCTGCTTGTCGATGGTGATTTTGAGCTCGGCACGGTCCTCGTCGCGACTGATTTTGGTGTCGCGAGCACCAGGGACATTCTGCTGCACGCGGCGCTGCAGTTCGTTGGCGAAGGCCGTGGTCTGGTCGAAGTCGTAGCCATAGACTTCCACGCTGAGCGAGTTGTTGCTGCCGCCTCCCATGCCGCCACCGCTGGTTACTTGGTAGGTGATAATTTCGGGGTATTCGGCCAGGCATTTGCGCACTAACTCTTGCAACTGGGCTATGGTACGCTTGCGCTCATACTTCTTGGTGCAACGCACCGTCATGGAGATTTTATTGTTGGTGGTGGAATTGAAGAGGGCCGCCATACCGGCATCGTCGTTGGAGCCAGCCGAGGTAGAGATGACGATCACATCGTCGCCCAACAGGCGGTAGATGTCCTCCTCAATATGACGTGCGGTTTTGAGAGTCTCTTCGATGCGAGTGCCTCGTTGGAGTTCAACGCTGATGCTCATGCGTCCGTTGTCCTGCTCCTTCATGAAGTCAATGCCAATGGCACCAGTGAAGAAGGGGAAGATAGTGGCGAGGAAGAAGAGGAAAGCGATGAGGAGGGTGACGCGCTTGTGGCGCAGACACCAACGCAGGAGGTTGGCGTAGCCACGCTCGATGGCATTAAAGACGCGCCCGATGGTCTTGTCGAAAGTGATGCGCTTGGCAGCCTGCTTGGCCTCGGCCTCTTCACGCTCGCGTTGCGAGAGAAAGAAGGGTTTCTCCTTGAGCATCTTGGAGGAGAGCATGGGGATGAGGGTGATGGCTGCCGTCGTACTCACACAGACCACGATGGTTACTATCCAGCCGAGCTCTTTCATAAAGATACCCATCATGCCTGGGAGCATAGTCAGCGGCACAAAGACTGCTACAAGCACCAGAGTGGTGGCGATAACGGATGTCCACACCTCATTGGTGGCATAGATAGCAGCTTCGCGCGGTTGCTCGCCGCGTTCGATATGCTTGGTGATGTTTTCCAGCACCACGATGGCATCGTCCACCACCATACCGATGGCCACTGTCAGCGATGCCAGCGAGATGATATTGAGCGAACTGTCGGCAAGTAGCAAGTAGATAAACGAGGTAACGAGCGAGATGGGGATGGTGAGGGCGATGATAAGCGTGGAGCGCCAGTTGCCGAGGAAGAGGAGCACCACCAGCACCACAAAGAGCAGTGCGTAGAAGATGCTTTCGGTCAGGCCGTTGATGGCATTGATAATCTCCTCGGAGCCATCGCGGATGAGGGTTACTTTGATGTCGGGTGGGAGCTGCTTTTGGATGCTCACCATTTCGGCTTTCACCTCGCTGGCGATGGCCACAGTGTTGGCTCCAGTCTGCTTGGTAATGATTAGGCGTGCACCATCCTTGCCATTGATTTTCTCGTCGAGGGAGAGGTCCTTGATGGTGTCGCGGACAGTCGCTAGGTCGCGGACGAAGATTTGCTTACCAGTAGCGGTAGTGCTGACGGCGATGTCGCCGATTTCGGAGCTTTCCACGTATTCTCCTTTGACGCGCATCTGATATTGCTCCTTGCCCATCTTCACCGTGCCCGAAGCGAGGTCGAGGTTGTTGGCCGAGATGGCATTACCCACCTGCTCCAGCGAGAGGCCGTAGGCGTCCAGCTGGTTGGGGTCGAGGTCAATGTAGACATATCGCTCGGGAGCGCCACTGACTGTGATATTGCCTATGCCGTCCACACGGTTGAGGACGTTGGTTACATTGTCTTCCAAGATGCGGTCAAGGCCTGAGTAGCTTTCCTCGGCGGTAAAGCCATAGACCATGATGGGCATGGCCGAGGAGTTGAGCTTCAGTATCATCGGGCGGCTTACCCCATCGGGGAGGTTGTCGTAGATGAGGTCGACGTAGGATCGAATGTCGTTCAATGCTTCGTCAATATCACTTCCCCATTCAAATTCGAGGCTCACCACCGAGATGTTGTCCTTCGAGGTGGAGGTGATGTTTTTCAGTCCATCGACCGAGTTAAGTGAGTTCTCAATCAACTTGGTGATGTTGGTTTCAATTTCGCTTGCATTGGCTCCGGCGTAGGTGGTCATCACCGTAACATACGGTGGATCCATCTCTGGCATCTGGTCAATGGGCAATCGGGTCAGCGAAAACAATCCCAGCACTATCACTGCCACGAATATCAGACCCGTGGTGATAGGCTTTTCGATTGCACTTCTATATATGGCCATAGTCTGTTGGTGTTTTGAGGTGAGTTGATAGCGTTAGTCAACGATTTCGAGTGTAGTGCCATCGACCAAGCGTGCCTGCCCCGTGACGACCAGCTTGTCGCCAGCTTTGATGGCTTCTGCCTCGACGGGGAGTATCTCTATGCGGTCGTCAAAGCGTTGCCCGAGCGTAACAGCCACACGTCGAGCGGTAGTGCCGTCGGCCACAAAGACGTAGCGGTCGTTGGAACCTGTCAGCTTAAGCACGCTCTGGTAGGGCACCACAATGGCATCCACCTCGCCCACTGCCAGCCGGGTGCGGACATACATTCCCGGGCGTATCTTCTCTGCGGCGTTGGGGATGTTGAGCTTTGCCTGGAAGGTGTGGCTTGTGGGGTCGATAGTGGGATAGACAATCTCGATGGTGGCGGGGAAAACTTCGCCTGGGTAGATGTCGCTTTCTATCTCCACCTTCATTCCGTTTTTCACCACTGGGAAGTAGTTCTCGGGAATGCTGATATTGGCTTTGAGGCGGCTGATTTGCGTCAGCGTTAGGATAGGTGCACCAGTGTACATCTCGCCGTCCTCGTAGTTCTTGGCACTTATCACGCCTGCGAATTGTGCCTTGACAAAGGTGTTCTCTTCTTGGAAGTGCTCGGTTTCGACCAGTTGGTCATAGCCAGCTTTGGTTTGGTCATAGACTTGCTCGCTGACGCTACCGCTCTGCTTGAGTGCACTGACGCGGTCGAGCTCGGTCTTGGTTGAAGCCAGGTTGATGCGCGTGGTGTTGAGCTGTGTCTGATCCATGCGCACCAGCATAGTGCCTTTCTGCACACGGCTGCCCACCTCAACGTAGATGTGCTCGATATGCCCCGTGATGCTGGGCGAGATGTTCATCGTCTCATAACCTTCCAGTGTGGTGCTGAGCTCCAGCGTCTTGGCTATACGCTCGCTTTCAAGCGTCATCACCTTCACCTTTTCGGCCTCTTTCTTGGTGGTGGTGGCTGCCTTGTCGGCGCCTTGGCCTCCGCAGGCGGCGATTGCGGTGGTAGCCAGTGCTATGGCCACCGTTCTGATACTTCTCTTCATGTTATAGCGATTGTTTTTATTCCACATTGAGTAGGTTTTCGAGCGAGATTTGTGCGCTCACTACACTCATCACGGCTTGAATATAGTTGCTCTGTGCCGAGATGATGTCGGTCGAAGCATTGGTTACCTCGAGGCTACTGGCACGGCCAAACTTGTATTTCTCTGCGACGTTGTCGAAGACGCGTCGGCTGACGTCAAGGTTGCGGCTTTGGATGTCGTAGGTTTCCAGGGCAGTGGCCAAGTCGTAGCAGAGCTGATTGTATTGCACCCGCAGACCATCCTCGGCCTGCCGCTTGCTGTTGCGGGTCTCCTGCAGGGCGATTTTCGCACTTTTGACGTTGAACGCCCGTGTGCCACTTTGGAAGAGCGGCAGGCTGACCGAGGCTCCTATCATGTTGGGCGGGGTCATGTTCATGCCCTCATCGCCGAAGTAGACTTTCTTGCTGTATTGATAGTAGGCCGAGAGCGTGGGGGTGAAGTCCATCCAAGCCATAGCGACGTTGTGCCGAGCCAACTTCTCGTTCTGCTGCAAGAGCTGGTAGCTATAGTTGCGACTGATGTCGAACTGCTGCCCCAGCAGACTGGCTGCGGCCTCCACATTCATAATATCTTCAATCGAGGTGGTCAGCTCCACCTGTGTCCCCACGCCCGCACCGAGTTGCAGCAGCATCGAGTTGCGAAGCATCTGTAGCGAGCGCCGCGTGCTGTTGATGCTACTTTTCATTGAGGCCACCTGCACCTGCAACTTGTCGGCATCCACCTGCTCGGCAGCCCCCACATCTACGCTGGCTTGGCTCGTGGCGGCCAATCGCTCGAGGTTGGCCAAGCTCGAATCAAGCAGCCCAACGGTCTGCTCCATGACGAGGATGCTGACGTAGATATTCTTCACCTGCGAGCGCGTCTGCTGCTCGGTCTGCTGCCGCGAGATGTCGCTCATGCGCACGGCGATACCTTGCAGCATCGTGCCCACAATCTGCGAGCCAGTCAGAGCCACCGAGGCCGTCAGGCTGTAGGTGCCCGTCGGGTCCATCGGTATGGTGAATGCGGACATCTTCATCTCGTAGCCGCACATGTTCTGATAGTCGAAGCCAGCCTTCACCTGTGGCAGCATGGTGCTGAGGGTCTTCCACCGCTCGGCCTCGGCTTTCTTCACGTCGAGGCTCGCGTTCTTCATCGTCTGGTTGTGGGTGAGGGCATATTGCTGCGCCTGGTCAAGGCTAAGCCTCATCACCTCCTGCCCATGAACTCCCGCAACCACCGCTATCAGCAGCAGGGAGAGTGTAAGTCGTTTTAGTTTCATTTTTATAGCGTGAATTGTTGGTTACTTTATTGCTTATCCCACTCCTCTTCGAGCTTAGCCAGAGCCTCGCCCATCTGCACCTCGCGTGCCTCGTAGTCGATGATGGTCTGTGCCGACATTAGGCCGCGCAAAAAGGTGAATCCTACCTCGCTCATTTGTCGCAGAAATTGGGAAGTGTCCTCTATATCGCTTCGGCGATAGTTCTGCACCATCCGCACCACTATCTCGGCCACCATCCGCTTGTCTACACCAGCTCGCAGGTAGCCTTTGCTTTCGGCATAGTCGAGCCCATGCTCCACCAGCTTCCGAAACTGCTCTGTGTGCTGCTTGAAGTAAAGGTCGTGTATTTCGGGATAGTAGAGTTCTGCATCGTGTACCATGCAGTCGAACCGACGGTCAATAGAAGCATTGACACGCATCATATAGAGCACCAGCAACAGGGGTTCTTTCACCCGCTCGGCTGCCATGCGCCGCCGCCGTTCCACCTCGTCGTGGGCCATCTTCAGGCATTCGGCCAATAGCGCTTCCTTGTTCTCAAACATCTCGTAGAGCGTCCGCTTCGAGATGTGAAGCACCTGGGCGATACTATCCATCGTCACGGCACGACAGCCGCGGCTGTTGAACATCTCCGCCGCCGTCTCCACCACCTTCTGCCGACCGTTTTCCGTTGCCATCCTATTGTGTTTTAACTCTATCCGATGTTTTTGCACTTGGGTTTCCTATCCTAAATGCGCTGCAAAGGTACAAGAAAAACTTGAAAAACCAAATAAGTTTTTCAAGTTTTTTCTATCGGTTTGAGTCGAAGCCTGCGTATGAACCGTTTCACACGCCTTGTCAACCGCCTAATTCAGAGGCTCTCTGTGGTGCTGCTTTTCTTTGGGTGCCGATTTTGACGGCTCTTGATTTTTGAGCGACTCCATCTGTGCCTCCTTTGCAGCACCTCTGCCTTTTTGTGCTACTACTGGCACTGACCGAAGGGTGACCAGCTGCACTTTCATTCTCACCCCAGGGGCTGCCTCCACGGTGGCCATCTGTCCGTCGCGACTGACAAACTTGACGTGTATGCCCCCCGCCGTAATCAGCCTATCGCCCGCTTTGAGGCCATCACGGAACGCCTGCTCTTTCTTCTCAGCATCGCGTTGCGGCTTAATCATAAAGAAGTAGAAAACCGCTATCAAGGCCACGACCATAATGGCAGTCTTCCATCCGTTGGAAATGTCGAGTAGCATCATATACTATCTTTCGTTGGTTTCTGTCTGCCTAAAACGCTATGCTTTTCCGTTTATTGCACCCATCGGCCTCTTGGCAACTATTTTTTCTGCTCTAATCTACGTTCACCACCACCCGAAAACCGATGCTGAAGCCTCGACTTCCCGATGGTATCGCCTCGCGCCACGCCACACGGCAGTACTGCGCCGAGTCGTTGCAGGCACCACCACGAACCACCTTATCCACCGTTCGGGTAGTGCACACTGGGTCGGTAGCAGCCTCGCTGCCAAGCTCACTCCAGCTGTCGGCGCACCATTCGCGCACGTTTCCCGACATGTCATAAATCCCCAGTGCATTGGGAGCCTTCCTTGCCACCTCGCTAGTGCGACGGATGTAGAGCATCGTGTCGCGACCTGTGGCCTCGCTGGTAGCCACATAGCCCACCGTGTCGGAATTGCCCCTATACCACCCCAGCACATTGAGCAATCCGCCACCAGCATAGGCCGTGGCCGATGCCCCTGCCCCACCATAGGCAGCATACTCCCACTGCGCCTCGGTCGGAAGCTCGAAGTGGTAACCCGTCAGGACCGACAGACGCTCGCAGAAGCGCAGTGCCTCGCCGTGGCTTATGTGCTCCAGCGGATGTTCATCGCTGTAGTTGAAATGCGAGGGAGTATCGCTTGTGTCGTACACCGCCTTGTACATTCCTTGTGTAACCTCGGTAGTGGCCATATAAAAATCGTGGGTCAGCCTCACATTGTGGCGCGGGGCATTCTGCGAGCCATCGCCCATAACAAACGACCCAGCCTTCACCAGCACCAGCTTGATGCTCACCCCCGTGCCAGGCACCTCCACCTCCTCATTCTCCGCCACCAATGGACGCACCGCCTGCCTTTGAGCCGCCTGTTCGTTGGCACCCGTTTGCACGGTGTATTCCTCATCACTGCAGCCCCAAAACAATAGCAAAACAAGAGACGCCGTCCCCACCAAAGTCCTTTTTATCATCTGTATTCCAAACTTATGCATAGCCAATCAAACTAAATTCGACCCTGCAAATATACGCATAATTCCCAATTCCAACCTGCAATCTCTCCAATTCCCCCGCCCTATCCCTCACTAAGATATCCGAGCAGCCCCCACCTCTGCTCCCGAGAGTAATCCATTGCCAATTTCCAGCCATCAAAATCACACTAAAAGCATACCAAAAACCTACCATCTCCTACCCAGGAAAACGATGGGTAGGGGATGGGTAGGAGATGATAAGGAGATGGTAAGGAGATGGTCATAATAAGAACCTGAAAACCAACCATTTGGAGATCATCTCCTACAAAACAATTAATAAATTGAAAATCAGACATATACAAAATGGCACAAAAAGTTAGAAAAAAGGACTTGTCGGGTTGGGAAAAAGTGTGTAATTTTGCATTGTCGTTTCCAGTCCACCGAAGCCCCTCTCGAGAGCGACGGGCAAAGTGGGTGGGTAGGGCGAGTGCCTTGCCCGCAGGGACGGCGGGACATATAAAAAAGACGTTGCAACGGCGTTTTATCCGCGGCACATGAATCTCGCAAATTCAGAAAATTGACACCGCGAAGACGCAATGCGCAATGCCTATGGTTGGCATATAGTGGCATCCACTGTATACTTCAACGCGTGGGCTTCGGCATTGCTTATTCTGTGTCAATGGCAATGCGAGAGCCTCATGTGCGGGATAAGCAAAGAAAGCAGATTCCCGCGCTCTTTTTTATGTGTTTGAGGTGGAGATAAATCATAAGCGAAGGCGCCGGGGAATCGCGCTGCAGATTGACAGAATGCACTATGGAAGCGATTAAACTCATTGCCAATTCTGGCATCCAGATGTATACCTTCCCCTTGAGCCTCAATATGCAGGAGAAACACAAAGCATGGTATCACGAGTGGCTGGACGAGGGGGATGATAAGTGGCGGATGGAGGTTGCCCACGAGCTGATGGTGGACGATGTGGCCTATTACTACAAGAAGAAAGAGCTGTGGGATGGTGGCTACTTGGCCAGCGCCGAGGAAGAGATAACCTTGGCCGATATCAACGGCGACGGAATAAAGCCTCTGCGAATTGACGATGAAAACTGCGAGGGCGTGGCTGGCGAGATATTCGGCATGACCTTCGCCAGCAAGGAGAACAAGTTGCGCCACTTTGAGAACGTATGGCTTCCCCTGCCCTACTTTTTCAAGCGGACGCGGACGATGTTTCACTTTGGTCCGCTGAACTGGGCACGCTTCAAGATGGTGCCACGGAGCGAAAGCAACGGCAAGAGGAACTACGATGTAGTGCTGGCATTCGACACGCGCGCCAAGTACGAGGAGGATGCCTATGCCGAATGCCCAGTATTCCCCGACAGGTTTCGCACAGAGATGGAGTTTGAGGTATGCAGCAACGAGTTCCAGATGATGGACTACTGCACCTCGGGGGAGCGATGGAGCTATATTGACGAGTACCTATTCCACTTGGTGTATCCCGACTTGCAACGGGTGGAGCAAATCAAAGGAAGCCATACGCGGAAGATGGCCTATGTGGCCTCCTACCTTTTCCTTATCAACTATATCGCACGCCATCGGCTATTTCCCAAGGTCAGCCTTTACAAAGACGTGGAGGTGGAGACAAAGGATGTGGACATGGTGATTGACATCGGCAACTCTCGCACCACCGCATTGCTCATTGAGGAGAGCAGCAGTTTCAACCAAGTGCGCCACCTCGAACTGGTAGACTATACCTGTCCGCTGAAGCACGACAGTCAAGGGACATCAGTGCGGAAATATAGCACGCCATTCGACATGCGGCTGGTGTTTCGCAGGGCAGACTTCGGCGACTTTGGAATCAAGGACAGCAAGCAGTTTGTCTACCCCAGTTTGGTCAGGCTGGGGCAGGAAGCCAGCCGACTGATGCACAACACATCCTGCCAAAACGAGGGTGAGAAATCGCTATCCACCTACTCAAGCCCTAAACGCTACTTGTGGGACTGGAAGCCGAGCAGGGAAGAGTGGAAATTCCTCGTACTCGATGGCGAACGCGACCAGCATGTACTCAACCTACAAGGCATTACCAACCAGCTGAAAAGCGATGGGCAATTCGACCCTGAAGGGAAGAGCGGGACGACCTACCATTATTCCCGGCGGTCGCTGATGACGTTTGCCTTTCTTGAAATGCTGGTGCAGGCCGATGTGCAAATCAACGGAGTTGAGCATCGTTCTGCACAGACTGGATTTGGAGAGGAACACATCCCACGAAGGGTGAAGCGGATGATTATCACCTGTCCGACAGCCATGTCGAAAGTGGAACGGGAGGCACTGGTGCGCTGTGCAAAAGAGGCATCGCAGATACTTGCCAACTTCAAAGAGCAAAAAGCACGATGGACGGTGGAAGTAGTCCCCAACACCAGTTCTGGAAAAGATGCCGATGGCCACTGGTACTACGACGAAGCCACCTGTGCGCAACTGGTGTATATGTATGGCGAGGCAGGGTTCAAATACAAAGGGAATTGTGGTGAGTTCTTCAAACTCTACGGGAAAACGGACGAAGGCGATACACAACCTGCCATCACCATCGGGTCGCTCGACATCGGAGCTGGCACTTCTGACTTAATGATCAGCAAATACACTTACGAGACCACCGACTTGACCACCATCACCCCCGCTCCTCTGTTCTACGACAGCTACTACTTCGCAGGCGATGATATGCTGTATGCCCTTATCAAAAACATTATGTTGCTCGACGAAAGGAGTGCTTTCAATAGTAGGAAGCAGAACGCTGGCACAAAAGAATATCGGCAGAAAATCAAAAACTTCTTCGGGAAAGACTATAATGGTCAGACGGCAGCCGACCGAAAACTGAGGCGGGATTTCAACATCCAGTATTCCATCCCTCTGATGTACCACTTTTTGGAGCTACTCAACAACGGGAGCGGCGATTGCCAGGTGCGGTACGATGATGTGTTCAGGGAATGCCCCCCCAATATCCACATAGTAAAAGGCTTCGAAGAACGCACGGGAATTGATATTACCCAGATTATATGGGACTTTAATCGCGAGAAAGTGGCCGAGATAGTGGGTAAGGAATTTGAGCCTTTGCTGAAAAAGATAGCCACCGTCATGTACTCCTACTCCTGCGACATTATTCTTCTCTCGGGTCGCCCCGCTTCATTGCCTCCCATCCGAAACCTATTCCTAAAATACTACCCAGTAGCCCCCAACAGGCTGATAGTACTCAACAACTATTATGTAGGCGACTGGTATCCCTTCGGTGGCAACAGTGGCCACATTAAAGATGCCAAAACGGTAGTGGCCATTGGAGGCGTCATTGGTCATTATGCATCGGAGCTTTCCAATCTGCACCAGTTCGCCATCAATCTTGACAAACTCAAATCCAACCTAAAATCAACCATCCACTACGTGGAATCCACGCGTGAAGGAATGCCCCGCAGCTACACTATCACCCCTGAAAAAGACCGCGGGACAGTGACAGTAAATTCGCTTCCAATGATATTAAAGGTAAAGCAGTTGGAGCTCGACAACTATCCTTCACGTCCCCTCTACACCATTGATTTCAACACCTACAAGATTGGCGAACACCTACGCAAAAAGGCCCTAACAAGTGGCAACAAGATGCCCACCGAGGGGCAAGTGGCTCAACAGGTAAAAGCCACCACCGACACCCTGCGGCACAAAATGCCATTCAAGATTGAAATTGAACGTGATGCGGACGACTATGAAAAACTCACCATTATTGACATCACCGACAATAAAGGTGAACAAGTGGCCGACAGCAATATAGAGATACATATCCAAAGCCTGGGAAGCGACGAACACTACTGGCTCGACTCGGGAGAGTTCGACTTTTAAGAGAAACCACCATTATGCTGCAAGAGATAGACAAACACATTGCCACTATCAACCACTCAATTGATTGGGCATCAAAATTCGGGAAAGGGACTTTCCCAGTGGAAACCTTCGTAAAATATCGCAGAAGACTGAAAAAGATACGGGCTGCCCTTGACGAGAATTGTGCCGCCGCAGCCTACGGCGAAAGCCAAGTAGGGAAATCCTACTTGATGAGCAGCCTGCTCTCCACAGCCTCCTCGCTGTTTGAAATCGAACACGACGGACAGCTGTATAGTTTCATCAACGACATCAACCCCAGCGGCGGCGAAAATACCAAGAAAGAATCCACTGGTGTGATCACACGGTTTACCGTCGCCAAAGGCCAGCCTTCTGCCAGTGGCATGGTCAAAGTGCGCCTGCTGTCGGTCGTGGATATCATCCTGCTGATTGTTGATTCCTACCACAAGGATGTTATCATCAACCCAGAGAAAGCTCTCAAATACGATGACATTGACACTGCCCTTGCAGAAAGCATCCCCCTGTGGATTGACAAATCTGGGCAGCAAACCGTCATCACCGAAGACGATATAGAGGACATACTTGACTACTGCCGTGAAATCATCGGCAACAACGCCGCCAGCATCTACCAGTCCAGATTCTGCAGCATTGTGGCACCCGCCATCCAGCATATCACATTCGACAAATGGGTGGACGTATTCTCCCTGCTGTGGAACAAGAACACCGAGATTAGCCGCCTTTTCAGCACACTCATCAATGAATACCAAAAGCTCGGCTTCACCTCCGAAGTGTATGTGCCCTTCGAGGCAGTGCTGCGCTCCAACGGGACACTGCTGAAAATCGAATGGCTCGACACCGTGTGCGGCATCAATCCAGACATGGGTAAGGATATCCCCTTCACCGATGTCTACGACCGCCAGGGGAAGTTACTATCCCACAATTTCGGTAAAGGAAACCTTTCCGCACTGACTGCCGAACTCACCTTCGAACTTCCCCAAACCATCACCGCCGAACGCCCGTTCCTGACCCAAATCGATTTGCTCGACTTCCCTGGTGCTCGATCGCGCGATGAGTTCGAAGAAAGCAAGATACATGCCGTGCTACCCGAGATACTCCGCCGCGGGAAAGTGGCCTACCTCTTCAACAAGTACTCCCGCACGATGAAAATCAGCAGCGTGCTTTTCTGCCACCACAACGACCAGAAAACCGTGGCCACCATCGGAAAGGACATCAGCAAATGGATTGAGAACAACATCGGTCGCACCCCCCAAGAGCGCGAAGCCATGCTGCAACACACAGCAGGTATCGCCCCGCTCTTTATGGTAGCCACCAAGTTCAACATCGACCTCGAACGCACTCGAAACGACACCCCTGACCACCTCGACACACTCGACAACCACTGGGGCCGCTTCAAAACCATCATCCCAGAGATCATCAACCCCGACCACTGGCTCGACGAATGGGTACCCGAAGGGAGACTATTCTCCTCGACCGCTTTTCAAAACATCTACCCCCTACGCGACTTCTACTGGTCGGCCAAAAACAACCTCTTTGATGGCTACAGCGATGGCGCTACCAAGTCGCCAGAGACCGCCTTGCACATTGATCCAGACTTCCCCGACTACATGGATGCCCTTCGCGAAAGCTTTCTGCACAACGACTTTGTCAGAAAACACTTCGCCGACCCCGAACAGACATGGGACAACGTAGCCACCCCAAACAACGACGGCTCCAAGGCAATCATCCAAAGCCTCAATGCCATCGCCAATGTGCTGGACGAAGCACGACGCAAAAAATACCTCGCCGAACTGCGCAGCATCCAGCAAGAGATGTTGCATAGTTTAACCCCCTATTTCAAGCCTGAAGACAGCGCCGAGAAGAATAAGAAGGTTAGGCAAATATCCAGCGACATACAGTTTGACCTGACCTACAGCGTGGGAGCAAAGCCCGATATCTTCGGACAGATTATCGATGGCCTAATGGTACATGTAGGCGACATCCGCGACATCGCCTACGACATTATCATCTGCCATTCCGACACTCCAAAAGACTTCTCGGCAATCCACTTCATTCGTGCCGCAGCAGGCATCAACCTGCAGGACAGCAGGGAGGAAAATATTCGAAAGCTATGCCTCCACTTCAACTGCGATGAGCAACAGCTGACCCGTCATCTTGGAAAGCATCATTGCACCATTGATGAAATAACCTCAAAAAGCATCACCACCCCCACCACCATCGGCGACGTGGTCGCTAACCACATACTCGACTTCTGGGTAGCTCACCTCAACTCTCAAGCACTAAAACTGGAGCCAATCCTCCCCCACGCCGAAGAGGTGGTCTATATGCTCACCTCCTTGCAAAACAAATTGGGCATCCGAAAAATACTCACCGACAAAATCAACCAATACTGCACTATCTTCAACCCCAACGAACAACCCAACGCCATTGCCGACTTCGTTGCGCTGACGCTCAACAACTTTGTGAGCAACGCAGGGCGCAACTACATCCCCGACGATGCTATCGGCGACATCTCCCGCAAAGCCCAAGTCTGCCAACTGAAAATCGACACCTCCGCAAACGCTTGGGAAATCAGTCGCAAGCCACAACCCCTCACCGAAACCCTCAACGCACTGGACAACGCAGCCGACATCATCAACCAACCCAATATCGACCTGTCCACCCTCAAAAAACTCCCTCTCTGGAACAACTTCTTCCGCTGGCAGAACCTCGTTACCATCGGCCTCATCTATTCAAGCGACATCTCGCAATGCGACCCCGTGGCCAACGAGCAAATCAAGTCTATCATCGACGATTGCAGTAGTCTCTACAACCAAAACAGCTGACCGCTATGGCAGAATACGCATTCAAAGGGAAACGCAAGCTGTGCTACACCGAATTGGCCGACTACACAGGCTTCCAAGGCATTGGCCACGACCCTCTCTATCGCCGCTACGACAGCGTCATGGGCAGCATCGCATCCGCCATCGCCCCTGAATACCAGCACTTCTTGGCCGCTCCCCTATACCTCGACCGCGAGGGAAGAATCTGCTGGTATATCGATGAATGGCAAGAGCATCCGCAACGCCTGACCACACTATCGGGTACGCTGCGCACTCAGTACGAATCCATCAAAGATGCCACCATCGGCCACTACCGTGAAGCCTCAAGCAAACTCAGCGGCGACAGCCTACAAATCCTCGGCTGCGCACTCCGTTATATTGACGACGACCATATCTATTGTGCCGATGGGAAGGTCTTCCTTATTGCTTGGGGCATGACCCCCAACACCTCACTACACAAGGAAGTGGGCACCATCATCCATGAATACGAGGAAGTCAAAAAGTGCCTCTTCACCTTCGACCCAAGCCCCCATGGCAACCTGCACAACCCAGCCGAACGCTGCAGCAGCAAGCCAGCAGGCAGCAGCCTTGCCGAAGAGGAAATCCCCTCCGTGGATGCCGACGAAGGCTGGCTGTTCGATGGCTGGTCGCCCGCCCCCACCTCCACCACTATTGACAGCGACATCACTTTCCACGCCCTCTATCACCAACAAGCCACCGCAGCATCCTCCCTTGCCGACCATCCGCTTCCCCCACCCACCTACCGCTGCACCTTCGATGCAGGCGACCACGGAACACTATCGGGCAATACCACACTCCACAAAATCGAACACTCCACCCTCTCGTCCGACGAAATTCCACCCATCAGCCCCAACCGAGGCTACGAGTTCACCGAATGGGAACCTAATCCCACCAACTGCTTAATCGACTCCGACAAGCACTTCACCGCCCGCTACCGAAAGCTTCCCTGGTATCGCCGCTGCTGGCTGTGGCTCACTGGCCCAGGCTGCCTCCGCCGTCTGCTTTGGCTGCTCCTCGGCTTACTCGCCCTCCTGCTGCTGCTCTTCCTCTTCCGCTCGTGCATCGGATGCGATGGCAGACACGAAGTCAACGGAGTGATTCCTTCGCCAACCATTACGCTGCCCGACGGCCGCACTATCGACGACAATGGCCGCTCCCACCCCATCACCGATGGCGATGGCACCCTGCCCGCCGACGACCGCATCGCTGCCCCCGTGGTGGGCGAAGATAATCAGTTTCCCCCCATCATCCGCCAACCTGGCCAACCCAGCACCCTCAGCGGACGCCTGCTGCTATTCATGGAAGAGGACGATGCCAACATCGATGCCCTCGCCCACGACTTCAAGCAAGCCTACCCCTCCGAGCAATACAGCATCATCGGTTTCGACCGCGAGGTTAAGCTGCTGGCCATACAAGTACCCGAGGAAGAAAAAGAGCAAATCCGCAGCGAACTTCCCAGCAAACTCGCCGCCCACCGGTTCATCATCTTCGACGAGGAGGTGTATGAAATCACTGGCACACCCGAACTCGCAGTCGCCACCGACGCCGGATGGCACCTCGAAGCCATCCACCTCAAGCAAGGCTGGCAAATCACCCAAGGGTCGCCCGAGGTGAAAGTAGCTATTGTCGACGACGGCATCCAAGCCTCGCATCCGATGTTCAAGGGGCGCATAGCCGATGCCTACAACATCTTCACCCAGAACAACACCTTGAGCCTCGGCGAAGGCCATGGTACCCACGTAGCAGGTTTGGCCGCTGGATCTGCCGACTTCTACGACCAAGGAGCAGCTGGCGTAGCACCGCTATCAACCCTCATGCCCATCCAGGTAATCGACAACGGACAATGCCCCTTGTCGGCTCTCGTGGCTGGCGTGATGTACGCCATCCACCGCGATGCCGACGTTGTCAATATCTCCATTGGGCCTTCGTTTAGCGGACTGAACGAGCTGCCCACCAGTCAGCAAGCCGTCATCGCCCAGTCGCAATTCCACCACGTGGCCGCCCTCTGGAACCGCGTCTGCCGGCTGGCCGCACAGAAGAACGCCATCCTCGTCTTCGCCGCTGGCAACGACGATATCCTTGCCAGCATCCCACCCGAAAACCGAAACAGTTCCTCCATCGTGGTAACTGCCACCGACTACCGCCGCTACCCCACCACCTTCACCAACTACGGCCCCTGTGCCGACATCTCCGCCCCAGGCAAGGACATCTTTAGCTCCGTACCCGACCGCACCTTCCAATCCTACAGCGGCACTAGCATGTCGGCGCCGCTCGTAACGGGCACCATCGCCCTCATGAAATCCCTCCGCCGCGACCTCACCGTCGAGCAAGCCCGCAACGTCCTCTACAGCACTGGCAAAGAAGTCTATGGCTACATCCCACCCCAAATCCTCGTCGACCGCGCCCTCGAAGCCACCCAGCGAGGCGACTTCAGTCGCACACACAAAGAGAGCCACTCCGTCCCGCCTGGAGTCGATGTTCACCTCCACTCTGGCATCATTCCCACCCCCGAGGAAGAGGCCGTCATCATAGGCCACGGCGAAGAGGTCATCATCGTAGCCCCCGGCGAAGACGCCATCGTCGTCCCTCCCAGCAACCCTGGAATCACTTCCCCATCGCCTACCGCTCCCTCACCCGACTACGATGCCATCCGCCGCCTTATCGCCGAATACAAACGCAAAATCGAGGAGCTTGAACAACAACTCCCCAAAGAATAACGACAAAGCAAAACCCTAAAAAAAAACATCATCCACATGGCACTCAAAAACACACTTGGTTGGAACACCACCCTCAAATTCTCGTGGGCACACATCATTGCCTTCCTTGCGCTGATTTTCATCTCCTACATCTGCTACATGGGCGTCTTCTACTCCTCTGGCGGCAACTTCACGCGAGCCGCCATCTGGATGGCCGTCATCGACCTCGTGCTGCTCCTGCTCTTCATCGGGCTGCAACGTTGCAAAGCCGCCGACCGCAAATTCGACCGCTTCATCATCGCCGAGCGCATCCTCGCCGTCCTGTGCCCCATCGCATTCATCGTCTGCATGATTCCGTTCAACCACTTCTGGACTGTCCACTCCCACCGCGCCGATGTCGTCAGCCACTTCAAGGAAGCAATCAGCCAATCCCAAAAGATGTTCAACGACTACGACCTCTACGCCTATCGCCGCATCAGCTCCTACTCTATGTTCCTTTCCAGCGTCATCGCCGACCGCAATGCCTCACCCGAAGCCCACCAGCGCTACCTCCAAGCGGGATTCAACGGCATCGACGACGACATCGCCCGCGAAGCCTACCTCACCACCCTGCGCCTCCAACTCCAATCCTCCGCCACCGACAGCCTGCGCAGCTCTGCCCTCCAATGGATTGGCCGCTCCAACCAGGGCGTCAGCGTATGGAACGCCTTCCTCGTAGGCAATATCGGCGAAATCTCACAAGCCATCAAAGGCTGGGATCGCCAGCTCACCGACCTCTCCTCCACCTTTCTCACCAACGAGGCGCTCGACACCCTCGCCCCGCTCCTCCCCTTCGACCACGACCTCTCCACCTTCAACGCAGCCAACACCCACCTCCAAGCCATGACCAACATCTACCAAAACAGCCACCGCCTCAACCCCATCACCCTCCTCCTCGGCCTCCTCCTGCTGGCTATGCTCCTCCTCCCCTACCTCATTCAAGAGCGAAACTCCAAATCCCAAAAAGCAGGCTACACTATCCTACCCTCCCAGAACGCCCCTCAACATTCCACCCCGCACCCAAGCCAGCCCTCCACAGGCAGCATCGCATCCAACAACAATAGCGATATTTACAACGGAACCCTTTAATCCACAAACAGGAACAGCCATGTCAATCCCGAAAAAGAGAACCCTCCTCGCCCACCCGAGCAACTACCGCCCCGAGGAAATCGCTGCCGCCATCCGCCAAGGCATCGTAACCCTCCGCGAACTCCAGACCGACACCAACGGCCAATTCACTCCACGCCTTGAGCGCGACGTCATAACAGCCCTCGACCACCCCGACGCTCTCCCATCTCCTGCCCCCACCAAAACCACCATACCCTCCCCTGCTGAAATTCCCACCATTGATACCTTAGAAGACACCACAGACGACTTCACCTACACTCCATCTGCGGATATCCCTGCATCCCAAGCCACGATTGACACCCCGCCGACTATCGACAACCGCCGTATGTTCAGCCACCTCTTCAGCTTCGAAGGCCGCATCCGCCGCACCGAATACTGGCTTACCGACATCGCATTTTACATCCTGCTCTCCTTATGGGCTTATGCAATAGGCGACACCGCCTACCCTTCTGACCTGCAAATGTGCCTCTTCCTCCTCTTCTTTATCCTCTACATCTACGTATCCATCGCCCAGGCCACCAAACGCTGCCACGACCTCGGCCACAACGGCTGGTGGCAACTCATCCCCTTCTACGGCCTCTGGCTCGCCTTCGCCAAAGGAGAAAAAGAGGACAACAAATACGGCAACAGCCCCAAAAGTTAATCACTCACCCTGGTTCAATTCCCAATTTTCAATTCTCAATTCTAAATTCTCAATTACCATCCGCTCCGTATCCGCTCCGTATCCACTCCGTATCCGCTCCGTATCAAGTCCGTATCCAGACGGAGAAAATACGACTCGGAAACGGCTCAAAAACGCCCCAAGCGCCTACCGCTTACTTCAAGCCCCATAATCATCCGAAACAACACCCCTAAAAAAGCATCATCCACACAAAACATCATCACCAAAAACAGCCATCCTTATGGACACCGACACCATTATCGAACACCTTGAGCAGTACACTTCGCAGCAACTGGCCTCGTTTATCCAAGCAGGCGACATCACCCTTGATGAGCTGCAGCAGACGGGGGCTTTCCCTGCCAAAAAGCAAAAGGAGGTGAAAGCCCTGCTCGACCGTGCCCAAAATGCAGAAGCGCTCGACTGGGAGCAAGCTCAATCGGCTGGCACCATCGAAGCCATCAACACCTTTTTGCAACACTACCCTGCGGGGAAATATCGCACCGAGGCTCAATCCCTGCTGCTGCATCTTCAGGCTGCCCAGAAGCCCAAGCCAAAGGCCAAACTCAAATCGTGGGAAATAGGCATCGACAGCCTTCGCAAAAGAATTTTGGAGATTCAAGCCGCAAGCTACAACTATGATCAGAAAGAAAGCCGAACCATTCAGGAAATCAAGACCTACCTCAACGACCCCGACCGCAAAGTCGGAAAGCAGGACTTCCTCAACATGATGGAAAAGGACCTCTGCCTGCTTCCCTCGGGGACTATCCGAAAGCTAATTGTGGAGGAACATATCTTGGAGGACGACGACCTGTACCAAATCGGGGTCAGCGACAATATACTGCAGCTCATCTACGCCCAATCCGCATCTCAAAACTACACAGCAGTGCCCCCACCGCCCCAGGCTATCGGGAAGCAGTCCACCGAAGTCTATTTTTGGGGCATCCCCTCGTCGGGAAAAAGTTGTGCCATCGGAGCCATACTCCATGAGGCTCAAAAAGGGGATATAGCAGTGCTGAAGTCAGACTCCTCATCGCAAGGCTATGGCTACCTGAACTTCATCACTGGCATCTTCGGGCACTACCAGGGCAAGGCCATCACCCTGCCAGGAGGCACCCCCGTTACCTCGTTCTACGAGATGGGACTTGACTTTATGGAAAACGGGAGAATTCACCCCGTCACGTGCATCGATATGGCTGGGGAACTTATCCGCTGCATGTACGACCACGACACAGACCCTGGCTCCATGACCGACACCGACACCGATATGCTCGACACAATGCACCGACTACTGGTCAGCAACCGTTCGGTCAATCGGAAGGTGCATGTCTTCGTCATCGAATATGGGGCTGACCAGAAGCTCTACAACGGCAAGCCACAAAGCACCTATCTCGATGGTGCCATCAACTACATTGAGCGGACTGGCATACTGAAAAAAGAGACCGACGATATCTACATCATGCTCACCAAAGTCGACAAAGCCCCTCTTGCCACACCCAGCGACCTGCGGCGGTACATCAACGACCACTATCGCAACTTCAAGCAGCGGCTCGATGCGATATGCAAAGCCAACGACATCGGCAACGGCGCAGCCAAAATCATAGCCTTCTCCCTTGGAAAAGTCTGCTTCCAGCACTACTGCGAACTTGACCCCTCGGCAGCACGCAACGCACTCAGCACCATCTTCCTGACCACGGCCTCCTACAAGAGCGGAAAACGGTCTAAAGCACTGCAAAAATTAAAAGGTTAGGCGTTCAATACGCTCCCCTCAAACAACAATCGAACACAAACATCCACAAATAACACTATGGGAAAATTAGGGTTTCTTAAAATAAACACCTCCACCCCAGGCGATAACTACAACACCAACGGGGTGTGGAACAAAAAAGTGGAAAGTGATATTCGCTTCATTTTCAACCAATGCTTCCAAAGGGATACTTTATGGGGAAAAGAGCTATACCTTCTGAAGTTCCTTGGCGGTGAAGGCTATCTGGTGGCGAGCATCGTTATCCCTTCCTCTGGTTCAAGCCGAGGGGACGAGAACCACGCATACTGGCTTCACATCCCCGCCGACACCAAGGTGGCGGGCGAAGAGACCATCAGCCTACTCGGCGAAATCAAAAGAGCAGAGGCTGATGCAGCCAACGCACTGGGAAATAGGCTCGGCAGCATATTCAGCAAAGAGTATCCCACTCGCGAGGTTCTGCCACCTTTCGTCAGCACCATTCAGTCGAAAAACAATGGGCAGTTTGCCTGCCGCTACTACAATGATGCGTCCGAGCTTGCTTCGCTGCTTGGCGACTGCCTCGCGCAAAGCGAATACGCCAACTATCAGGGCATTTTCCTGTTGGACAGAGCTTCGGGCGTGCAGCATAGTGCAGGTTGCATCGACATTAGCAACCACCCCCTCAAGAAGGTAACAGTATACCCTGTTCCGCGAGTTGCAGACGACTATGGTTTTGAGCCTTACCTCCAAAACGGCAGTCGCTACACAAAGCCTATTGAGGCCGACGCTGACCCCACTATTGTCTGGAAAAAGGAGGGCTACAAAGACATCCAAAAGTCGTGGAATAATAGCATCAACCGGTCTGACATCCTGGTTGAAATCACGAGCAAACAGTTCCACATCGTTGATGAGACAAACACTAATGTGTGGGAACCCTCCATTAGCATAAATGGCCACCAGTTGCCCGCCTACCTGCACGAAGATGAATGTGCGAATGCCAAGATAACAATTACTGCCAACGGCTACGAAGAATACAACAATGTACGCCCCATCGCCGCAGGCCAGTCATTAGAAATTAAGATGTCGAAAAAAGAATACACATTTGACATATTCGTCTTCACTGACGCGAACCTGCAAACACGCGAACAAGCCAAACTCATTGTTAGGTCTACCAAGTCAAAGGATGAAATCCGGCTACCTGGCTACGAGAACAAAGGTGATTCTTTCCAAAGGGAAAAAGACTCGTCTCCCAAGAACACCAACCCTATCTATGCACTTATTCTCATCGTGGGTATACTGATTGGTATACTAGGCACGATTGTCGTCAAAGGCCATCCAGACACCTCTAAATCCGAAGGGGAAACTGTCACCACAGAACCAGTGGGGAAAGATGAGGAGCCAGCAACACCGTCTGAGCACAATCTTGCCGCCTACCTTGACCGCAACGATGTGTGGCAAAGCGACAGTCTATTTACTCTGTCTAATCGGAAAGACATCTTTGGCCAATTATGCGACTTTGATTACAGCAAATTGAAAGACAATAAGGAAGCCATGGAATCTACCAAATTCAAAGAAGTGTATAACCTTTTGGATAGTGTGCTCCATAAAGCCAAAATTCCGAAAGATAGCCTCGTGAGTGCCCGCAAACAATATTGCGGAAAGGATAGGGAGAACATAGACCTCGCCAAATACAAAGAGCTTTTGCGGAGCAGAGAAAAATATTCCTCTGCTCGCAAGAAGAAGGAGGAAAATAATCCCCCAGCCGGAGCGGGTACACCAACGCAAGCAGACTCCGCTAATAACAATGGGCGAGGTGGCAACGGAATTTAAACAATAGACACATGAAAACAACGATTAAAATTCTAATTCTTATCGCAGGCATTGCAGCCTGCGTGGGTGGCGTGATGTACTACGCCAAAACGAAAGTAGCACCTCCAGAAGTACCAGCAACCTGCAACCAGTATCGTCAGCACCTAAACCAGCTCCTCTCGGCATTCTCCACTACCAATACCACTACTACCAACGATTCTATTCTGTCGGCTGCAGTAGTCGCAACTAACATCTTCCACCGCGAGGGGAAACTCACCGCCCCCGAAGCCGACACCTTCCTGGTCAGCTTCGTCAATGCATATACCCCATTGTTTAGGCAGCAGGCTCAAAGTCAATTCAAGCAATCCGCATGGCCTGCACAGAATATTCAGCATCTAAGCGAGCAAATCGCCATGCTTCGCCGTATACGACTCACCGATGGGACATCTTCTGCCCTCACCCGAACCGCAGTCAACGACCTTGAGCAAATCAGCCGCACGATTGCCCTTTATAACGAGGCCAACAGTCTTTGCCACAATGTGTACTTCAGCACCATCGCGCAAGCACGGCGAGACATTGGCCGTGCCAATACCTTGATGAACGACCCGTGGCTCTCCCACAACATCGCCCTAAAGAATTCCCTTGACTCTGTAAGGTCTCAAATTCACCAGAAGCACATAGCGTATTTGAAGCGTCGCGTGGAAGAACTCGCCAATTATAGTCAATATTCAGACTATTATTATGAAAACACACTAACACCTGAGGTTCAAAAGACACTGGACGAATATGACGATAATGCCGAATCCTTATATGGGTTAAAAAAGGAAGAAGACATCTCGAACCTTTTGGATCGAGCAATCGACCTTTACAAGAAGTGGGCAGAGAGAAGAACGGGGCAGAAGGGGCCGATAGGAAATTAAAAACATAGAAAGCCACTATCAACCATGAAAAAGATAATCGCACTTGCATTCATGTTCCCCCTCGCATTGGGGGCACAAAACGCCATCGAAGATACATTGCTGCATTCTTCAAAACAAGTCTCGGCAAATAAAGCCGACTGCAAACGACAGCTTAAAGACTGCAATAAGGAGAAACAGAATCTACTGGACAGCATCAACCAACTGAACAACAGCATCAACCGACTGAACGATAGCATCAGTGAAGCAGTCCTCAAAAAAGAACAACTGGATAGCATGCTAACCGAGACAAAATCCCTCTATCGCACAACCGACTCACTGCTACGACATGCTGATACAATCCTTTTTCGGATGGCATCCAACTTTATCTACATTCCCTATGAGAGCTACAGCATTGACAAGGTGGCTATTCCTTCTTATAAAGCCATCTCTGATACTACCTATAAGAAACGCAACATTGCACGCCTAACGCTGCTTGAACACTACCGCTCCCACACTGAAGAGCTGATCCGCTTTCTCTCCAGCATCAACCCCCAAAACACACGGCGCACCATTACAGGAATCACCCCTCATATCGATGAGCTACACCAACTGCAATGCTACACCGAATACCAGCAATACGACGACTGGAAACACACCGACCTCGGACGGAGAATGCTGAAGATTGAAAACATACTGGACAGACTGAAGAAAGAGCGTCGTGATGCCCAACGCAATGAATGCTTCGACCAACTGAAACAAATGGCCGCTGAACTCAAACGATGCCTCAACACCTGACCGCGCCTATGAAATCCCAAGTTCATTTTCTCGCTCTGCTGATGCTTCTATTCGCCACCGCCCCTTGCTTTGCCCAACACAAAGACATCAAGGCGATGGCCGCCGAATTGCAACGCAAGGAGAAATCCCACTACGATGAAGCCTGCAAAGCCAATACCGAGGCCGCCTATAATCGGTTTCTTACCACATACCCCAACGGCAACTACTCCGCCGACATCAGGCAACGCCTCGCCACCCTCAATGCCCAACGCGAGCAAGCCTGCTTCGATAGCGTCATTCAGCTGGGAACCGAGCAAGCTTTCCGCACCTACCTCCGCCAGTACCCAAAGGGAACTCACTCCACTGTTATCCAGCACCGACTCGACGACCTTTCGGCCTGGCTCACTGCCAAACATCTCAACACCATCGACGGCTATCAGCACTACCTCAACACCTCCCGCTACCAAGTCTACGCCACCCAAGCCCGTGCAGCCCTCGAAGAAATCAAGTCCTCCGAAAGATGGCGACAAATCCGCTACACCAGCTCGCAAAGCGACCTGGAAGATTTTATCGTCCTCTATCCCAACTCCTCGCACTTTACCGCAGCCAAGCAGCGACTCTACGAACTTCAAGCAGTGGATTATTTCTATCAAGGCGACTCGGCTCGAGCCTACAGCTACTTTCTCGCTGCTGGCGGCTCACGAAACATCAGCCTTGGTCACATCGCCATCTACAACGCGTGTGCTGGATACAATAGCTTCAAAAAACTCAACTCCCGTTCCCCCGAAAGCGACCTCTACGCATTCCTCAACACCTACCCCAACAGCCGCTACCACGACCAAGTGTCCAACATGCTCGCCTGTCGCAAAGCCCGCTGCCTCCCCCAAGGCAACAACGAATTCTCCTACGACGTCGCTATGTCCTACGCCAAAGACAACGCAACGAAAGCCTTTGTCAACCACTGCCGCGACAGCGTTGCAAAAGCCTACAAATCCTCCCAACGCAACACCCGCCACCGAAACCACAACCTCAACGGCAACTACCTTCAATTCGGTTTCGAGTTCTTCGACTTCGGCCTGCCCAGTAGCAACCTGACCGATGATGGAATCTACTACCAACTCGGCGTCAGCCTCAAACTTGGCAATTACGCCGCCCCTGTCCAGTTCGAAATAGGTATGAAAGGAGGAATGTATAAGTACGAAATAGCCAGCAACAAAACCTACTCCAGCTACTACTCCTATTCCTACTACGATGAGAGTACCAGCGAGACTGCCTACAACTTCCCCGTCTATTCACGATTGAAACTCAACCTCTTTTCATTTGTAACCGATGACTGCAAATGCTACGTCGATGCCACTGGCTACCTCAACAACTTCTCCGACATCTGCAACAAAGACTACTCCTATTCTTTTGGTTTCGGCTTTGCTGCAAAACACTTCGATATATCCCTCTACTTCGGCAACATCAACGCCTTCGGCACTTCGATGAGAGTCTATTTCTAAACAACAAGCAGCTCCACCAATCCTCCCGCCAGCCAATAGTGTCCCGAATATTTTAGCGGACAATCATCGGCGGGGAATGTAAATGCAAGGCTTTTGAGAGAGTCATCCAAAGTTAATAAATCAGATTATACCCATCATGCTGATTTCGGGAGGGTCTTCGGAATCGGACGCACTGAACCAATGCTGGAAGTCGGAGGTGCTGTCAGTAGGGATTTGGCACGTGTTTGGCACGTGCTTAGTCCGTGTTAAGTCCGTGTTAAGTCCGACCCGAGTCGGAGGTGACACGGAGGTGACACGGAGGTGACACGGAGATGACACGGACCAAGTCCTAATTGAAAGTTGAAAATTGAGAATTGAGAATTGAAAAAAATCATCACCTTTACGAGATTTCTAATAAAACACTTAAAACACCATTACCTATCATCTCGAAAGCAGCTTTATCAGCGAGAGGCCGAAGTAGAAGTTGGATGCACCCTGCTTAGAGGTTTGAAGCATCGACTCGTAGTGGTCGAAATGCTGCGTTAGGTATTTGTAGTCAGCATACTTCAACACTGGCGAAAAGCTCTGACGGAATGCCACATCAACTCCGATAAGATACTTCCTATTCCAGGCATACCAAAGCCCGATACCGGCATCTACCCCATAGTCGACGGGGTTGGCCTCTCCCATGCGATAGTCGGCAATGTTCTGCTGATTCATATCGAAGTTGCCATAGTCATAGTAGTGGTCAAATTCTGCGTTGTAATATTGCGAGTAATAACCTGTGTAGCGTGCCGAGAGGTCTACCTCCGCCGTCGACAAATGTCTGACCCCTACAAACGCACCCGCCTTGAGGTTGAGGAATAGTTGTCTGCCGTTTCGCTGTAAGAGGTTTTTGGCATAGCTGACAGATACTGGCAAGATGAACTCCGTCTCGCCGCGCGTCTCGTTATGCAGCGTAGCTCGTACCCCGCGCAGGTATTCATCGCCATCAATATCGGTGGCGACATAATCCCGCCGATAGGTACCCGAATAGGTGTAGGTATTGCTGGCAATGTCAAGGCCGACATTAAGAAACCACGAGGCGGTGGGGGTATTGGAGAGTTGCCACCCATAGAAAAGCGAGGCTTTGGCCGAGTGGCTCTGCTCCGCAATGTCCTCAAATCGCCCATCACTTCTGTTTCCCAATCCGTTTGGTGCATAGGAGAGGGTAAGACCACCTATATTCATCCTGTCTATACCAAAGGTGTAGAAGTGGGGGTGCTGGGCATCGCGAACGTGGTTGAGCTGTAAAAACAGGTTGTCGCCATCATATTTGATCTCCCCAATATTCACCTTCGAGGCATCCATCATCCAGCAATCACATTCCTCGTCATAGTTCTGCACCGAATCATCCTTATACCGCAAAGGTATCCTGTCATGATTGACCAAGACAGCAGGTTCTATCAGCGGCTCTTTCACCTTGATGCTGACTATCCTCGGATTGGCAAAAAGGCTGTCTGCCGAATACTCCACGCTTCCTCCTGACCTCCTCTCTGTGGCCATCTGGGCATCCATCTCTATCCTCATTTGATAGTTGAACTTCCATCTCGGATAGATATTGAACACCGTATCGCGCGTAACATACCTCACTTCCCGCATGAAAGAGCAGTCCACATACCATTTATTGCCCTCCTTCTGCGGTGTCTTCATTTGAAATGCTCCATACTCAAAGTCGGCATATCTGACGATGCTATCGTAAGTGGTGAAGTATTGGTAGGCCGACACCAACGACGGATGGTTGGCTGGCACTATATCGTTGTATATCGTGTCCCCCACCGCCACAAACAAGTCCATGAAGTCATCGCCCGTGTATTTACCCTTGTTGTGCAGTATCTCCATTGAGGCGACATACCGCTCGTAAAGCGACAAGGCCGTCATACGTACTCGTCGCAGTTCTTTTACTGTCTGCGCCTCAAGGCATCCCGTGGCTGCCACCAGCGCTATCGCAAAAAAAACAGCCGTTCTTCTCATTCCACTACTATTTTTTCATGAGCCACCACATCGTCCGCCTCCACGGTGATGATATACATTCCCCTCGGCAACACTACCTCCAACTTGACATAAACTTCTCCCACGTAATCGCTATACTCTTTCTGCACAACCATCCGCCCGTGGACATCATGCACCGTCAGCCGATACTTCCCTTTGAGGTCAGTATCCAACTTGTAGTGCACTATGCCTTTCGATGGGTTGGGCGACACCGTCAGCGTGGGCGTCCCACCGCCGTCCGACCACCAATCCTCGCTCCGCTCGTCCTTGCTGTAGTAGGTGCGTGTAACGCAAGGCGTTGTGCCATATCTGATGTCCACGTAGTAGTCATACATCGCCGTGTCTATCGCCTCGGGCAACTTGATGTAGCGGCAGTCCGAATTCGGTATCTCCACATCCACGTGCGTCTGCTTATTTGTGTAGCCCCACGCGTAGTGTGCCCCCCGCGTTGTGTCGGCACATACCAGGATGTAGGCCGCCGTCTTTATCTTGATATGCGTCTTCGGCGGTGCTATATATGTGGGAGATATTTCCACTTCAACCTCTTTCGTATTTTGGCATCCAGTTATATCATTCGTCAGCTGCAACCTTATCTTCGAGCTGCCTCCACTCCTATCAGCCCAGCTGACCAGCACCGAGGGGAGCGTATCAGCACTTGACAGGGTACCATTCTCCACCGTCCACTGATACGAGATGCCCTCCTCCACTGCATCCACCTTATATTCCACATCCTGCTGGTTGGCACACATATCCACCGAATCGCCAATAATGACTGGCAGTGATGGCAGCGGGTTCATCTTGACGAACAGCCTGTTCGAGGTATCACTCCCGCACCCGCGTGCTGAAGTGCTTATCAACCGCCAATAGGCCGACTCTCGTATAACCTCGCTAAAGCTGTACACGCTGTCCGTCTCGCCACCGACTGCCGCATAATGCACTCCGTCTGTCGACCTTACCCACTGGTAGGTGTATGGTCGCGCCCCTCCCTGTGCCACCACTCCTGGCACTATGTTTCGGTGCGATGGGTAAAAGCCATAGCAGGCTGAATCAAGGATAGTCGCCCCATCTGCCGTCAGCATCGACTGCTCAAACGGGCGAAATACCCTCACCCTTACCACATCGGACATATCCTGCGAGCAGCCTGCTGCCGAGCTGACCAGCACGCGGTAGTACCTATCCGCCGTCAGCGCTCCTGTGGCATAATTCTGCGCCGTGGCCGTAGTCCCCGTGGCAGCAGTAAACGCCGCCCCACCAGTGGAAACCTGCCACTGGTAGCGGTAATCTCCCGCACCAGCAGCCCCACTCGGGCTGACCCGCAAGCGTGCCTCGGTATTATAGCATATCGTGGTGTCCACCGGCAGCACATGCCCAGCTCGCAACCGCTCGTAGACTTTTATTAATACCGAATTGGAGGTGTCATGCTCCGTCCCACACCCC
>JAFTBM010000065.1 GCA_017455205.1 Bacteroidales bacterium | reverse complement strand
GGTGTCGGAGGAGTAGCGGGGTTGGTTAGGTTGTGAACGGGTGTAGCCTGTGGAGGCTGACGGGTGGGTGCCCCTGGGATGTTGGCCAGGAGCGGAAATTGCAGCGGAAAGGGAGTCGGTGGTGGCCATTGTGGCGGTCGGGTCGTGCCGTCGGGGCGAAAAAAAAGCCACTGCGATGATAGCGATTAATCCGACTGATAGCCAGAGGATACCAGTGGTTTGTGAGCTGAAGTGGGAGCCTTTTGGGTGTGCCATTTTGAAGAAAAATTTTGTCGGTTGTCGAAAATGTCGTATCTTTGCAGCCGATTTCAGATGTGGAATCAGAGGTTAGACATTGGTTGGTCTGTTAGCTCAGTTGGTTTAGAGCGCTTCCTTCACACGGAAGAGGTCGAGAGTTCGAATCTCCCACAGACCACGGCAAAGCTCCTTTCGAGGGGCTTTTTCTTTGCCCTCCTTCGTGGATATTTATGTTGGCTAAAGTGCGGCTTTCCATATTGCATCGGTTGTTGTTTGGTGAGGGTGTGTCCCTCTCTCGGGTGGACATTCCACTACGCACTCAAACGGGGAAACGCGGAATTTAGTGCCCACCGGTGGCTCTCGCCGTTGTGAATATTGGCGCCGGCTATATCCTTACTGCTGTGGTTGCCCAGGACGATGGTTATCTTACCGCTCTCTATGTCGTACCAGCCTTTCTTGCCTTTGAAGCTCTCTGTCAGTTCGCTGTCATCGTCCAAGAAGGTTACCCTGTCGCCGAGGTGCAACTTTTCTGCCGTTTCCTTGAAGTGCTTTTTTGCATCCCTCTTCTGACGCTCTTTGAAGGCATCTATTTGTTTGCGGCTCTTCCCGGTGAATGCTCCTATCCGCTCTGCGCTCTCTCCGTCGTACCAGTCGCCGCTGGCAGCGGCATCGCTCTCGCGCCAAGCCTCTTGCAAATTATCTTTGGCCGTCTCGGAATTATTAAGTAATTTTGCAGCCGAAATTGAGTTGTTGGATGTGGGAACAAAGTCAGCACTCTGTGTATGCGGTGTTCCACTAAAGCCTTCCAACAACTCGATTTCTGTTACCTCATAACTGTAGGCCTTTGTTTTGACTGCATTGTCATTGTACCGCTTGACGGTCGTTTTCACCCTGTATGTGTTTCCATCTATATCTATAGCACCATACAGCCTCACAATATCCTTGATGTTTGTATTCCCAACACGGTCTGCTTGCACCTCTCCGACAATGGAATTCTCAATGATGCTCGGCATTACCTTCAACGCCGAAAGATGGACATCCTTATTGTCACTCTTGCTTACGGCTTTCTCGCTGAGGTATTTATCTATGGCCTTGCCACTGATGTTTACGCCGCCTATCTCAGGGTTCTCATACTCGCCGACGATGTTCTCCTTCGCCCACTTGCGAGCCTCGTTGAAGTTCGCAAACCCATGCTCCCTATCCGCTCCGACAATGGCAACGGTCCTATTGTCCTCTTCATCACCTCCAACCTTCTGGAACCGTATGTCCGCGTTCCTACTGTCAAATCTCTTGCTCAGCGGTATCACGTTCCCTGCATCGTCGTAGGTCACGGGGTCGAGCAGCTTGCGGTTGTTCTTGGTGTTCTTGTAGGCGTTGGTAGTGCCGTCGTCAAAGCCCCACTCTTTGATGTCGTTGCCGTCCCACCACAACTCATCGGCTCTCACCTCCTGCTCTATGATGCGGTAGTTGCCATAGCCAAACACGTGTCGGCCATGACCTTTGGCATATTCTCTCGACGGACTGACCCACTGTCCCTCGCTCTCCAACTGCCCTGCCTTGATGTCCTTCGGAACAGCACGGTACACCTTCACCTTCGGCATATCCTTCACCTCTCCGTACTCCGCCACCTGACGCTTAATCTCATTCATCGCGACTTTCAGGTTGCGCAGCGACTCCATGCCCTCGGCATTGTTATAGCCATACTTGCGCGGACCGTTGGCGGAGAAGTAGTCGTCGGGTTGGCTCGACACATTCTGAGCCACGGCAAACAGGTTGACGTCGCCGGTCTCTTCTGCTATCTCCCTCAATGCGTCAAGATTGGTAAAGTCTTTTTTGTCAACCGATGCGGCGGGTGCCCTGTGCGACGTCTTGTAGTCGTCGTTCTGGATGTACCCAGCTTCTTTCGCCGCCTCATTCACCATCCGCTGCGCCGTCTCCTTGTCTCCCTTCTCTACAGCCTCCATATACTCCTTGTTGCGGGCTTTTGATTGCTCTGTTCTCACCGCCGTCGGGTCTACCCCGTCCAGTAGGTCTTTGAGTATTTTGTCGGCTACCTCTTGGGCGTTTTTGAAGCGTAGGCCGAACAGCTCGGCTACTTTGCCCCAGAATTTGTCCAGTGCAGCTTTCACTTTCGCCAGTGCTGCCCGTGCTTTGGCAAGGCTGATGTGGCCGTTGCCGTCCTGCTCTTCAAATTCTTTTGCAGCCTCTTCCAGTCGCTCCAAGCCTTTCGCTCCGCTGAAGTGTGAGAGTACCTCTTTCAAGAAGTCGTCCTCCGTGCCTTCGCCCGTCAGCTCGGGGTAACGCCTGCGGACGATGTCCATAAAGGGTTTCACGTCGGGGTCGTGGGTAAGTACCTCTTTGATGTGCTGCCACATTTCGGGGTCTTCCGCATGCACCATGTCTGCCCAGAGGTGCGAGTACTCGTGTATCGGCGTGTCGGCTTTGGCGATGGTGGGGTCAATGTATACCTTGCCTCCGATGGTGAAGCCGTAGACTTCGCCCTGTGGGGTTTTGAAGAACTTTACGCTGTGGTATCGTATTTGCTCCGCATTCACCTCTTCGCGCTCTGCCAGGCCAGTGGTATCCTTGTACTCCCCGCTGTAAAGCGACTGCTTAATACTGCGTACAATCTCGGACAGAGGCTTGCCATCGGCATTGTTGATGGCCTTGAGTGGATAGAAGAACTCAACAAGATGTGCCGTACCATTGTTTGTGATGCCTTTGTTGGCGTTCCTGGAGATGACGATGCTGATGCCGTTATCCTCTCCATTATTGTCAAAATTCGATACTGTGGCATTGTGGTTACCCAGTCGGATGGTTACCGTCTGCCCGTTTTTCGTCTCAAAAGTGGCATATTGACTCTTGCTTCCAGACTGCGCTGCTCCAATGGCTTTTGCAACGTCTCCAATGAAAGTCTTGCCTCGGTTTGAACTTTTTTTAAGATTTTCTGCCAGTGTGTCGAGATTATTTAGTATCTTTGCACCATCAACGCTTGAAACGACAGTGCCTTTAGTGCCTTCTCCTTGTGGGTTGAGCCGTGCGGTTTCAAGCGTCCTTTTTTGTGCCTTGTTCAACTGCACACCGCCATTGACAGAAGCAATCAGTGCCTTTTGCGCCTCGTTCATCTCTGTTACCACCCTGTCCTTCCCCAGTGCCTTTTTCAACCGCTCTACCACTGCACCAAGCAAAGCCTTGTCGCGCCTGCCGGTCTTGCCAGCCTCGCCGCCGGTCTTTTGCTGCTTGGGCTGCTCCGCTTTTAACCAGTTGACAGCCCTGGAGAACTCATCCATACTGTATTTATCCTTGTGTTCTATCCCCCTACGGTCAAGTTCCGCTCTTAGAACATCGATGACAAAAGAATCCTTTGCAATGTCAACGGCTGCTTCGAGGTGGTTTCGCTTAGCTTTACGAATACGCTTCTCGGTGTCCTCGGCTCTCTCGTATGATGGTGGCGCGTATAAGTCGTAGGTGCCGACAAAGTGACGCAGGCCATCTTTGCCTTTGCCGAACTCTCCGGCGATAGAAACATCCTTGATATAGATATTCAGAAGCCTCTCGTCACTACACTCCGCTGCTTCCTTCCTTAACCTTTCTCCGTCTTTCTTCTCAGTCTCGGAATAAGTCTTGTCGTAAACATCCATCGCCTTGTTTACATGCTCATCCCATGTCTCGGTTTCGGAAATGTTCGTATCTTTGCCGCTTGAAAGAGCACCGTTTTGAGGAGTAGCCGTGCCATTCCTCTTGCCTTCGGGTTCCGTTTCAATGTCACTACTGCTGGCGGAGACGGGCTTTTCTTTTTTCACAAACGGACGGCCGTTCTCATCTACTTCTTCACCAGTTCCCCGTTCGTCAATGCTTCCATTACCTCCTCGTCCGTCATCGTTTCTCTCTCCACTTCCCGCACCGCTTGTTGCATCAGTGCCATCTTCCGAAACGCCCGCTCCTCTTCCTTGCTCCGAAACTGCGGCTGCTTTGCGTTGCTCCCTTGCTGTGTCAAGGGCTTGCTGTTGTTCTTGCTTTGTTCCATAATTCAGTATGTTTAATACGTCTTTGAGAATTTCTTCTTTGCTCTTGACACTTCCGCTGAAGATGTCAAACTGCCCTGCTGCCGATGAGGCTGCTTTGTCGTTGTACAGTGCCAGCACTTTCTTCAACTGGCTCACACGGCTGTCGTTGAGCATATCGGCGAGCATCAGCACAGTGGCGTTGGTGTAGTCGGCCACCGTCTCGCCCTCATCGAATGCAAAGAGGTTCTGCTGCCGTGCAAACGGACTCACTTTCTCCCCTGCTCCTATGCCACTCTTGCGTGCTTGGTAGGCAAGGTCGATGGCCTGCGACAGCTCCTCCATCAGGCTGTACGCTTCGCCCAGCTTGATGTTGTTCGCCATCTCGGCAAGCTGCATAGCGTTTATCCCCAATCGGTCATTAGAAATCACATAGTAAGGGGCATCATCAAATATCTAATGACCGATTTGGGATGAAATGGTTAGGGTGCTATCGGTTGTGGGGATGAAGTAGAGCTACGGATGATGTGCCATTGGTAGGGACTTCATCCGTGTTTAGCCCGTGTTTAGCCCGTGTTAAGTCCGACTCCACACGGAGGTGACACGGAGGTGACACGGACCTGACACGGAGTTGACACGGACCAAGTCCTAATGGAGAATGGAAAATTGAGGGGTGAAAATTGGGGGGAGTTGAGGTTTGTAGTTTGTGGGGTGGATTTTTGAGGGGGAGTTTAGGAGAAGCTTTGCATGGCGACGAGTTTGCTGTAGAGGCCGCCGAGGGCGAGGAGTTGGTCGTGGGTGCCACGTTCGACGATGGTGCCGTGGTCGAGGACGAGGATGAGGTCGGCGGAGCGGATGGTGCTCAAGCGGTGGGCGATGGCGATAGTGGTTCGGCCTTGCATGAGGGAGTTGAGTCCTTGCTGGACGGCGAGTTCGCTTTCGGTGTCGAGGGCGGAGGTGGCTTCGTCGAGGATGAGGATGGAGGGGTTGCGGAGGAGTGCGCGGGCGATGGAGATGCGCTGTCGCTGGCCGCCGGAGAGGTTGAAGCCGCGGTCGCCGATGGTGGTGTCGTAGGCTTGGGGGAGGGATTGGATGAAGTCGTCGGCGAAGGCGGCGCGTGCGGCGGCGCGGATTTGGTCGAGGGAGAATCCATCGGCACCGAAGGCGATGTTGGCGGCTACGGTGTCGTTGAAGAGGATGCAGTTTTGGCTGACGAGGCCGAATTGTGAGCGGAGGGAGTTGATGTTGAGGTCGGTGAGGTTGTGGCCATCGATGGTGATGGAGCCGGAGGTGGGGTCGTAGAAGCGAGGGAGGAGGTCGACGAGGGTGCTTTTCCCGGCGCCGGAGGGGCCGACGATGGCTACGGTGCTGCCGTGGGGGATGGTGAGTGAGATGTGGGAGAGGATGGGGATGCCATCGCCGAAGTGGAAGCCGACGTCGTGGAGGGTGATGCTGGAGTGGAATGGGGGTAGGAGGGGAGCGTTTGGGGCTTCGGTGATGACTTCGTCGGCTTGGATGACTTCCATGATGCGCGAGGCTGCTGCGGTGCCTTTTTGGAGGCTGTTGTAGGCTTTGACTACGGCGAGGATGGGAGGGATGGTGCGGGCAAAGATGATGACGAAGAAGATGAAGACGGAGGGGTCGATGTGGCCGCCGACTACCCAGGAGCCGCCGACGATGAGGATGATGACGAGTGCGAGTGTGCCAAGCACTTCGGAGAGGGGGGAGGAGAGTTCGGCACGGCGAGCCATGCGGATGGTGGTGCGGGCGAAGGAGGCGTTGGTGGAGGCGAAGTGTCGGGCGAGGCTTTCTTCGCGGCGGAAGGCTTTGACAACGCGGATGGAGTCGAGCGATTGGTCGATGAGGGCGAACATTCGCCCGAGGATGGTGCGGCCTTTGCGGGAGTCGGTCTTGAGGTGTTTCCCGATGACGGAGACGAGTTTGATGCCGATGGGGAAGATGAGAAGGAAGAGGAGGAAGAGGCGCCAAGAGACGAAGAGGAGTGTGGCGCAGAAGACGAGGATGTTGAGTGGCGACTTGACTATCATTTGGAGCACGCTGACGATGTTCCACTCGATGTCGGCGAGGTCGTTGGACATGCGGCTGATGAGGTCGCCGCGGCGGTTGTGGTCGAAGAAGGCGATGGGGAGGATGGTGATGCGGTGGTAGAGGTCGTTGCGGAGGCGTTCGATGAGGCCGTTGCGGAGGATGTTGAGGTAGACGGTGGAGAGGTAGCGGAAGAGGTTGCTCAGGAGGGAGCAGGCGAGGTATGCTGCGGAGATGATGAGCAGGCATTGCCAGAGGCCGAGGGTGGCACGGTAGAGGTTGAGGTGGTAGAAAGCCCAGCTGGCGAAGGCTTCTTGCGAGAAGGCGAACTGGGGTTCGACGGCTGGAATATCGACGGAGCCGAAGAGGAGCTGGACGAAGGGCACTATCATCACGTAGGAGCCCAAGTTGAAGAGGATGTAGAGGAGGGTGAAGAAGATGTGGAGGATGATTTGGGTGGGGAAGAAGCGGAGGTATTTGAGGATGCTGACGATGGATTTCATAGGCTGCGGATTTGAGGGTGAGGGATATGGGTGCCGTGGTGGCAGCTGATGCGTTCGGGGCGGAGGCCAGCGGCGAGCAGCTGGTTGCGGGCGGCGGTGGCTGTGGCCAAGGTGGGGCATTCGATAGCGAGATTTACGAGGGGGTGGGCGATGAGCCATCGGGCGAGGGCGTTGAGGGCGAGTTCGGAGTCGGCGGTCAGCCGTCCGTCGGTGGTGAGGGCGATGGGGAGTGGTGCGAGGCTGTCGGCGAGGTGGAGGGTTGTGGGAAGGGGTTTGCGTGGGTGGCAGAGGAGGATGTGGGGGAGGGTGCCGGGTGCGGTGAGGGCGATGGCCGAGGGGTGGCGGATGGGAAGGAGGAGGGTAGTGTCGGTGGTGGTGCGGGCGGTGGTGATCTTGATGCGGGCGAGGTGCATGGGTTCGGGGCGGGCAGCGGGGTAGAGGTCGAAGAGGAGGATGTCGGCACTGCTTGAGGCATCGGTGCGGCCTGCGAAGTAGGCTTGGGTGCCGCTGGGAAGGACGCCGAATGAGATTTCGTCGGCTTCGGTGTTGATGGGCAGGCCGAGGTTGGTGGGTCGGTTGGCGTGTGGGTCGGCGAGGTTGGCGAAGTAGATGTCGTAGCCGCCGAAACCTTGCCAGCCGTCGGAGAGGAAGTAGAGGGTGCGGCCATCGGCGGCGAGGAAGGGGGCTTTCTCGTTGGCGGTGGTGTTGATGGAGGAGCCGAGGTTTTCGGGGCGGCTCCAGTCGCCATTGGGTAGGCGATGGGAGCGCCAAAGGTCGGTGCCGCCGATTGAGCCTTTGCGATTGGATGCGAAGTAGAGGGTTTGGCCGTCGGGCGAGACGGAGGGTTGTGCTTCCCACGAGGTGGGGGAGTTGATTTGCGAGCCGAGTGGTTCGGGTGCGGCCCAGCCGTTAGGGGTGCGGCGGACGAGGTAGAGGTCGCTGTTGGCGTAGGTGCCAGCGGGGTTGATGATGGAGAAGTAGAGCTCGGACCCGTCGGCGGTGAGGCTTACGCCGCCTTCGGGATGGCCGCTGTTGAAGGGGGCGGGTAGGGGTTTGCCTGGGGAGAAGACGGAGTCGGATCGGGTGCTGCGGCAGAGGACCCAGTGGGTTTGGTCGAGGTCGCGACCGTAGTAGGTGGGTTTGGGGCTGACGGGCATTCGGCGGAGGAAGTAGCACTCGCTGCCGTCGAGGGTGAAGTAGGGCAAGGCTTCGTCGAAGCGTGAACTGATGCCTAGAATGGGGGCGGGGGAGAAGGGGACGGTGTGGAGCTCGGCGTCGGCGAGGAAGCGCGACCAGTAGAGGTAGTTGGAGGCTTCTTCGTAGAGGGCAAGTGAGGTGCGAGGAGAGGGATAGTCGGCCGTGGCGGAAGGGGTGGTGTCGGTGGTGGCACGATTGATGAGTGCGAAGTAGCGGTCAAGTTCGGCGATGGCACTGCTGTAGTCGGCATCGGTGTAGTGGATGAGGGCCATATAGTAGTGGGCGAGCGGTGAGGGGAAGTCGGGGCAGAGGGCGATGCAGCGTGAGAAGTAGCGCCGGATGGCGGTGGCGTTGAAGCCGTCGGTGGCGGCGATGAGGCCGAGCCAGCATTGTGGGGCTGCGGTTGCGGGGTTGCGCTTTGCCACACGGCGCATCTGCTGGGCAGCTTGCTTGTATTGCCGCTGGTCGAAGAGGGCTATGGCTTGGCGGTAGACCTTAAGGTCGGCGGGCGGAAGGGAGAGAGGGCAGGGTTGGGAGCGGAGGGAGGGCATGGCTGCCAGCAGGCAGAGGAGCAGCAGGGGGCGTAGGATGCGGTGGGCTGCTTTGCTTGTCGGAAGCCATGCTTGCGAGGTCATAGCTTGGAGGGGTCGATGTGGAACGATGCGTTCTCGCCGTTGCAGGGGGAGGAGCATTGGATGGCACATTCATCGCAAGGGGTGGAGAGTTCGCCGTGGAGGCGTTTTTTGACCATGTCGCTGACGGCTTCGCGCAGGGCGGGGATTTGGATGCGGCGGATGACTTCGTCGCAGAAGGCGTAGCTGAGCATGGTGATGGCACTGCGGCGGGTGATGCCACGGGTCTGAAGATAGAAGAGGGCATCGGGGTCGAGCTGGCCAGTGGTGCTGCCGTGGGAGCATTTGACGTCGTCGTTGTAGATTTCGAGGAAGGGGCGTGCATCGGCGTGGGCTTTGGAGGTGAGGAGGATGTGGCGGTTGGTCTGGCGGGCATCGGTCTTGACGGCACCTTCCTGCACGAGGACGTGGCCGTTGAAGCGGGCGCGGGCAGAGTCGTCGAGGATGCCCTTGTAGAGTTCGTTGCTGGTGCCGTGGGGAGCGGCGTGCTCGACAAAGATGTAGTTGTCGCATTGCTGGTCGCGGTCGAGGAGGTAGAGACCGCCGGCATCGAGGGATGCACCTTCGCCTTGCAGGCGGACGATGATGTTGTTGCGCACGTGCTGTCCGCCGAGGGTGATGGTGGCGATGGATGCGTGGGCATCGCTGTCGAGGAGGAGGGTGGTGTGGGTGAGTTGCTGTGCTGGGGTGGCCATACCTTGCAGACGGTAGAGACGGAGGTTGGCGCCTTGGGCGAGGTGGATTTGGAGGTGGTTGAAGTCGGAGGTGAGGAGGGTGTAGCCTGCGTCCGTGGAGAGTTGGAAGGGAGGGATGTCGGCTTCGGGGCAGAGGACGAGGGAGAGTTGCTGGCTGGGTGCGAGGTGGAGTTCCTGCGGTGCGTCCGAAATGACCCAAGAGTCAGGCCAGATGTCGGGTAGGATGTCGCGGCGTATCATTGTGGGAGTTCAGATTTGATCCATTCGTAGCCTTTTTCTTCGAGTTCGAGTGCGAGCTCCTTGGGGCCAGTCTTGACGATGCGCCCTTCGTAGAGCACATGGACAAAGTCGGGGACTATGAAGTCGAGCAGGCGCTGGTAGTGGGTGATGACGATGGTGGCGTTGTCGGCAGAGCGGAGCTGGTTGACGCCCCCTGCCACAATGCGCAGGGCATCGATATCAAGTCCGCTGTCGGTCTCGTCGAGGATGGCGAGCGAGGGGTTGAGCATGGCCATTTGGAAAATCTCGTTTTTCTTCTTTTCGCCGCCGCTGAAGCCTTCATTGACAGAGCGGTTGGCGAGGTTGGTGGTCATTTCGACCACTTTCTTTTTCTCTTCCATCAGTCGGAGGAACTGGCTGCCCGAGAGGGGGTCGAGGCCACGGTACTTGCGCTGTTCGTTGACGGCGGTGCGCATGAAATTGGTGATGCTCACGCCAGGGATTTCGACGGGGTATTGGAAGCCGAGGAAGATGCCTTCGGCGGCACGTTGGTCGACAGGTAGGGCGAGGATATCCTTGCCCTTATAGAGGACTTGGCCTTCGGTTACGGTGTATTTCGGGTTGCCCGCGATGACACCGGCGAGGGTGCTTTTGCCGTTGCCGTTGGGTCCCATGATGGCATGAACCTCGCCTGCTTTGACCTCGAGATTGACACCGCGGAGGATTTCGCGGTCGGCGATGGAGGCGTGCAAATTGCGTATGGATAGCATTGACATGGATGATATTTCGTGTTGATTTATAACTTTCTGCACCCCAGTTGTACTGGGACAATATACGGCAAAGGTACACATTTTTTTTTACATATCGGCGAAAAGATGTAAATTTGCAGACGGAGATGGAGACACCAATAGTAACACTAACAACCGATTGGGGCGACGATGGCCTCTTTGTTGGTATGGCAAAAGGGATGCTATACCAGCATATTGCTGGTGTGCGGGTGGTGGATATAAGCCATCGGATAAAGAAATTTAGCATCTCGGATGCCACGTTTGTGGTGCAGCATGCCTGCACGGGTTTTCCCGAGGGGACGATACACATCATCGATGTGGCGACACGGCCACCATTTTTGGCAGTAAAAGCGTTGGGACAATATTTCCTGTGTTGCGACAATGGACTTCCGATGATGGTGCTGGGCGAGCATATAGAAGAGGCATATACATTGCCTACGAAAGAGAATGGGGTGTACAACTTTGCGGTGCTGTCGGTACTCGCAAGGGCAGCGGTGAACATAGCCAATGGAGTGCCGATGGAGCATTTCGCACAGAAAGCAACGCAGTTGCAGCAGAGCAGCATACAGCGCTACATGAGGTTTGGCGAGGGGTATGCGGTGTATGTGAACTACATTGATGCCTACGGCAATGCCTACCTCGGGATGAGCTACCGCGAGTTTGAGGAATTGCGTGAGGGTAGGGCGTTTACGCTGACGGTGCGCGACCAAGAGGTGGAGGATATTTCGCTTGGCTACTACGACCAAAAGAGTACTGACCCCAGACATAGGTTGCAACTGACGGTATCGGCCACGGGGTGGTTGGAGTTGGCCGTCAGGGAGGGGTCGTTTCAGCAGCTGTTTGGTCTGAAGGTGAGGGAGTACGTGCTACTGCGGTTTAAGGCAAGAAGCGGGCGGTGAGAAAGTGGAGGCGCTGCATGCCGCGTCTCCACAAGCCAATGGTGCATCCCGTCTAATGGTTATGCTTTGGGTGTTTTCCAGCTGAAGAAGAGCTGCAGGCCAGCCATTTGGTAGAGTTGCCAGTGTCCACCGCGTCCCATGCCGCTGAAGTCGGTATCGTATTTGAGATTCATGGCGAGGTTGGCGGATATATGGTTGGCGAAGCGGTAGTCGACTTTGAGCTCAAAGTCGACGTCGGTCTCAAAGGCACGGCGTTGCCACCAAGATTTGGACTTGAGGCGGTCGAAGCCCGCTTGGTTGGTGGTTTCCACACCTGTGTAGGAGGTCTCGGCACCGCCGTCGCCATCGGTTGTGGACCAGTAGGTGCTGTTGCGGATGCTCTTCCAGTTCATATTATCGGACTTGTTGTAATCATAGAAGAACTCGAGACGGGCATAAAGGTCGAGGTTGGGCAGGATGTCCTTTTTGAGGTATTGAGCTTTGATGTAGCTACCGAGGGCGAAGTAGACGTGGTTGATTTGGTTGTAGGTGGAAGGGTCGGCAGGGTCGAATGATTTCTCTTGGATAACGCCGTAGTTTTTGCCGTGGACAATCAGTGTGTCGTCGAGGACGAAGGTGGTTTTGCCCGTGAGGAAAGAGAAGGAGACTGACCAGTCGGTTTTTTTGTACTCGAAAGAGAGGGCGGTAGTCAGGTAGGCAGGTGCGAAGAAGCCAGAGACCTTGAGCTTCGTCTCTTCGGCCTCCTTGCCTACGCCGTCGTACTCAAATCCATCGCCGAACTGGGTTTTGAGGTTGCCAGTGAAGCTGGCGCCAAAGCCGCGATAGGCATTCCAGGTGATGGCACTGGTGAGGTCGATTTTATCGTTGCTTTTGCGTTGTGTTTCAAAAAGCACGCCCTCTGGGTCGAGGTCCTGCCAAGCGAAGCCATAGGCGAGGTCGGCAATATTATCCCACACGTAGCGTGAATGGGTGTACTTGTAGGTGCCGAAGAAAGTGGAGGTGATGTCGAATGTGGAGTTACCCGCTTTCGACCAGTTGTTGAAAAGCAGTTCGCTGATTTTCAAAGCTGGGGTGGTGGATGTCTTCCAGTTGCTCGGCTTGGGTTGGGGTGCTTCTTGTTGTTCTTTCTCCTGCGCTGAAGCCAGCATGGCTACGGTGAGCAATGTCAAAAGGGTGATGGACTGTTTCATATTGTTCTGTCATTGTTAAGTTTTGCTTGGTTGATTTCGCTTGCGGTGAAGCCGCGTGCGGCGAGGAACGATATCAGTTTGCGGTCGGCCTGCGGGTCTTCGCCCAGCTCTTTACGCTTGCGTGCGGCTACTTCCTGCAGCATTTGAAGATAGGCATCCTCGTCGATTGCATTCAATGCACCGTCAATCACCTCGCGTGGCAACTGTTTGATGCGCAGTTGGTAGGCCACTTTCATTCGACCCCAGTGCTGGTGCAGGAGTTTGCTTTCGCAATAGGCGCGGGCATAGCGCTCATCATCAAGGTAGCGTTCCGCCCGAAGCTGTTCAATGATTGAGGACGATTCGTTAGCAGTTGCACCCCAACTGGCAAGCTTTTGCCTAACGGCACTTTCACATTGCTCGGCATAGGCACAATAGCGGCGAGCCTTGTCCAAGAAGTGAGTGGACGCTTTTTCGGAGTGGATTGAACGGTTGGCTAACATTTGGGTTGCAAAGTTACAACTTTTTTTTCAGACGGCCAATCTTGATATGCAAGTTACTATTGCACAGGTGTCTTACGACATCAGATGCTGGCGATAAGCACGTGCAGCTAACATAGCCATTCCAGCAGCAAAGAGGAGTAGCAGCACTACAGAAAGTAGCACTTGCCATAGTCCAATGCCGAAAGGCAGTTGCAACATCGCCGCTACGGGTGCGGTGAATGGTACGGACAGCAGCAAGTCTACTATGCCTGTCGATTCACCTCGCAGAAGCATTGGGGAAAGAATTAGCATCGCCAGCAGTGGAGCAATGGCTACCAACGTCCACCCCACAGCATCAGCCTCGTTGCCGATAAAAGAAGCGATAAGTGCAATCAAGCTGCCATAGAGCAGATATCCCAACAGGAAGAAGAGAAGGAAGACGGAAGCCACCACTGGCAGCCGTATGGCAGCAAGCCCCTGCACCGTCTGGTCTACCAGCTGGACAGTGGCTGTGTACTGCACGGTAGCCTCCTCTCCTTTGGATGCCACGGAGTGAGATTCTTGGCTCTCCCGAGCTGCTGCAAAAAGTGCAGGGTTTGCGGCCTGCACAGAGGCAATGCCCGCTGCGGTCAGGATTCCCCATAGTGATAGCTGTAGCACCGCCGTCGCAGCCACCGCCATCACTTTGCCTGCCAGCAGCTGCACAGGACGCAGCGAGGTGGCTATCACCTCGGCCACGCGGTTCTTTTTCTCTTCCTGGACCGCGCGGAAGAGTTGTAGGCCAAACATCCCGAGTGCCAGTGCCATCAGCACCGACAGCACTATGGAAAGCACATTCTTGACCTCGGCGTGGCTTTGTCGCCCAGTGGCCACATCTTGCGTATGCAAACTGATATGCGTAGACTCTACCGAATGGTAGACCGAGGGTGCCACTTGGTAGACATCCTCAAGGATGGCGTTGTGGAGGAGTGCTTGAAGCTGTGCGTTGAGTGTGTTCTTCAATTCCAGGGAAGGTTCATTTGCACTATAGAGCAAGAACGCATCGCGTGGGATGGTAGTCTCGCGCTGGGGTACATAAAGTATCACCTCGCCTTCGGAAAGGTGCTGCTTGGCATAGTTGAGCGAAGGCATTGGGCAGAAAGCCACAGCCTCGGTGGAATGCAATCCCGATGCGAAGAGGCCCGTTTGATCCACCACCAGCACCGTTGCACGCTCGGCTTGACGGCTGGCGGTCCACACGGGAAGAGCGTAAAGCAGCGTAAGCAGCAGGGGAATCAATAGCGTGAGTATCCAAAACGATGGTCGGCGCATCCGCATCCTGCATTCCCTACCCACCACAATAAGCACTCTCGTCATCATAGTTGTACGATTTTAGTGCATAACTCGGCAGCGGCCTGATGATTGTGGGTGGCCAAAAGCACAGCCACACCCGATTCCGATAGGCTGTTGATTTCACGGCAAAGTATTGCCGATGTGGCCTCGTCGAATCCCGAAAAGGGTTCATCGAGAAGTAGCAATTTGGGACGATGGGCTACCGCCACCACAAATTGCAACCGCTGCTGCATTCCTTTGCTCAAGCTGCCTGTGTACCGATGCCGCCAATCGGACATACCTAAACGTTCAAACCATTCGGCCACACTCTGCTTGGCTGCGCGCAAAGGCATCCCTTTAAGCTGTGCCATATATATGGCCTGCTCTTCCACCTTCATATTGGCATAGAGGCCACGCTCCTCGGGCAGATAGCCTATGGCAGCAAAATCTGCTGCCGTCAGCCGGTGTCCCTCCCATTCAACCGATCCACTATCGGCTGGCAGGAGTCCGCTTATGATGCGCATTAATGTGGTCTTCCCCGCACCGTTGCTTCCCATCACGGCCGCTTTCTCACCCAACTCAAGGCAGAACGAGAGGTCGTCTATCACTCGCTTCTCGCCAAAAGCCTTGCTAATATGATTCACTTTCAACATCACCTTTTCTTCTGCTTCAACAAAAATATTTCTCCTGCCAAGGCCAAAAGAGCCATCACGATGCACCCCCTCCAGAGCTGACGACCTTGGCGTTGAGCCTCAATTTCGGCAGTGAGGTCTTTTTCGGGGTGCTGGGCAAGGCGGTAGCCTGCCCTATCTTTCATGGCGGCTGCAAGTTGCTCTCGCCCGCAGAACTCCATCCGAGATTCGCGTCGGGAATAATTGAACGCCAAATGCTCCTCGGCCAACTTGACTATTCCATCGTGCGTAATCTCACCATGGAGCAGCAATTGCGACCTTCCCCCCACGCGGCGCACATCGGGGATAATCCGCAGGTCGTTGCCATCAGTCAGCTCGGGCGGATGCCTGCCATCGGAATAATCGCCTTGAAGGGTTATTACTTCATCCTTGCCAAGCGTGTAGGCCAGCTGCGGTTGTGGCCGACTGTATAGTGCCATGTTGTACACCGTTGGCACAAACAGAGCCTGTGCAGTCAAGTCTGTCCACCCGCCCGAAAGCGGTGCAGTGAACAGGTAGACCATCCCTTTATCCACTCGAACCTCTTCCAACAGGCTCCCACCATCGGACGTTGAGATGACTGCTTTGTGAGCCGTGCCTCCCGATATGGTATAATGACCTTTTACCGAGGGCATCTCCATCTCTTCATTCTTACCATTGAAGACTCCCCTGTAAAGTGCACTTTGCATATCCAGCCTGTCGGCTCGTGTGGGGTGCTCTTTCCACCGACCCAATGTGGGCGAACCTAATATTGATAGCAGTGCATTAATTCCCTCCACCTTGCTGGCATCACCGCCTGCTGCGGGTATTACCAGCAAGCAGCCCCCCTCCCGCACCCAATCGGCTATCTGCTGCATCACACCCGTGGTTATCTCCCCCGTCTCGTTCAGCACCATTATGTCCCATTCTGTGGAGAGACTGCTTTCGGCCAGTGAACTCCGCTCATACACTACCGCCGTGTCCTTGCCAAACAGTCGCACAAAAGCGTCTTCACCCGTCGCCCCCGACCATTCTTTCACCCTCATAGCTTGCCTCGTATGCAGGCTGAAATAATACCGGTTGTCGAACACCACTGGATAATCCGCCACTTCCACACAGCCATCCACCCATTCCTCTTCGGCCAGCACAAACCGCAGTAGTGCCCTTTCTGCCCCACCAGCTGCAATATCGACCGTGGCCACTGCACGTTCATGGCCATTCACCAGCAATTTCACTGGCACCTGCTCCACAGGCTTACTGCCACTGTTGCGTATCGTTGCAACCAGTTCTACCGCCCCACCTTCCATATACGCAGGCGCGTCCAACTCCAAAGTGTCTATATACACGTTGTCAACCTCCACACTCGCAAGTGGCACCAGGGTGATGTGCACTGCACTATCCTGCGGCCAAGCTGCAACATCGCACTCGCCGAGCTGAAAATCGCTCACCACATAGCCCTGTTTCGCCCCAGCACCTCCCTGCTTCAAAAAAGCCAGCTGGCAGGCCAACACCTCGCTCAACAGGGGAGACGCTGCCGTCGGGTGCAACTCGTCCAGCCGCTCAAGAAACTCGCCCTTCCCGAGCCATACCATCTCGCTCCCCAGCATGTCGGCTGTCAGCAGCTGGAACTTCGTGCCGACTGGGTATGCCGCCACAATCTCTTTGGCCTTACGCTGTGCCAAATCGAGCCTGCTTCCCTCCGAGGAGGATGCCTCCATGCTATGCGTATTGTCTACATACACGCTCACGCCCGTGGTGCCCTCTGCCCACTCCTCCGCCCCGCTGTCGCCCACCACCGGACGAGCAAAGGCCAGCACGATAAACACCACCGCCAGCACCCTAAGCAGCAGCACCGCCCACTCCTTCAACTGCCGCTGTCGACGGCTTTCGGCCTGCAATTCGGCCAACTGCTCCACATTGCTGAAATAGACCTTTCGGTAGCGGCGGAAACTGAACAAATGCACCACCACTGGCACTGCCACTGCCAGCAGTCCCCAAAGTACCTCGGGTGCACTGAAAGTCATCTCCGCACCTCCTTTCGGTGAAGTGTCTTGTGGTGAAGGCACACCTCCGTCAGGCCGCAGGCTTCGCACCGTGGCCTTCTCGACTGGCAGACGTAGCGTCCGTGCAGCAGCAACCAATGATGAGCTTTGGGCAGCAATTCACCTGGCAAATACTTCACCAGTTCACGTTCTGCCTCCAGCGGATTTTTCGCTCCCACCGCCAATCCCAATCGGTTGGACACACGAAACACATGCGTATCCACTGGCATCGCTGGCTGATTGAAATACACAGCCGCCACCACATTGGCAGTCTTCCTCCCCACACCCGGCAGCCGCTGCAGCTGCTCTATCTCCTGCGGCACCTCCCCACCCATCTCCGAGGCCAGCATCCGAGCCATCCCCACCAAATGCCTGCTCTTGCTGTTGGGATACGACACCGACTTGATGTACTCCAATACCTCCTCGGCAGTGGCCTGTGCCATCGCCTCGGCGTCGGGGTAAGCCTCGAAAAGTGCGGGCGTTACGGAATTCACCCTCTTGTCGGTGCATTGAGCAGAAAGCATCACCGCCACCAGTAGCTGAAACGCCGACCCATACTCCAGCTCCGCTTTGGCTTCTGGCATCGACTGCTCAAAATAGGCAATCACTCTCCTATATCGTTCCTCCTTGGTCATGGCAAAAACTCCAATGTTGCAACCACTGGGTAATGGTCAGAAAGGTCAGACTTCAATCGCCGATGCTCCAATGCACGCATCTGCTGGCTATGAAATATCATATCTATCCTGTATTGGGGAAAACCACCATTGTAGGTAATTCCCATTCCCTGTCCACGCTCGCAATAAGTGTCGGTCAAGTGGCGTGAAAGCTGATGGTAAAACCACGATGAGGCCACATCATTCATATCCCCCGCCACCACCAGCGGCACACTGCATTCCTCCACCACCGCCCGCAGTTGCTGCGTCCACGTCCGCTCATGCACCAGCACCGTCCGCTTCACCTTCCCAAGTGTCCTCCGAATCGAGGAAGTCGCGGCTCCGTGCATCGCCTGGTCAATCTCCTTGTAATCTGCTTCCTCGAAATGATAGCTCCCCACATGCACCGCACACACACGGAAACTCCCCGCCTCGTGCATCAACTCCACCAGCACTTTCTCCCTATCCAGCCGTCGGACATAGGTTATCGGCAATTTCGAAAACACCACCGTGCCATAAGGTGCCCCCTTCGCTGTGTGGTAGGTCCCGTAGTAGTGGTTATACCCTCTCACAATCAAACTATCCACCACACTCACGCCTCGCGCCAGTGCAAACTCCTGCAAGCACATCACATCGGGCTGTTGCTCATCGACAAGGTCAATAAAACCGCACGTTATCGAATCCAATGCCCTATCCACCGCACCTCTTCCGCGAAACTGATGCACATTGTAGGCCATCACTTTCACCTCCGTTGCTCCTTCTTCTGCCTTCGGACGGCCTCCCAACCCCGGCACCTGTACAAACAAGCCCACCATCCCCCACCTCGCTGCCAACACCGCCACACTTATCAGGGCTTCCCAGCGTCGCATCAACCCCCACACCACAACCATCGCCACATTGGCCAGCCACAGCGGCAAAAAACCAAACGCCACCAGCGAAGGCCAAATATTCACCGATGGACTGACTGCCCCTGCCAACGTACTCACCAATAGTCCTGCCGCCAAGACTACATTAATAATCAGCAATATGCCCCTGACAAACTTCATATCATTCCTCTGCAAAGTTAAACATTTTCCGCCGTATGAGCAAATTTGTGTAATTTTGCACTCTGGTAGCCCCATCGGTGTCCGAAACGTTGCCTTAGAAATTTCGAAATGGGAAAGATTTTTTTCTTGTGCTGGGAGGGACTTGGTCCGTGTCAACTCCGTGTCAACTCCGTGTCAACTCCGTGTCACCTCCGAGTGGAGTCGGACCTAACACGGATCAAACACGGATCAAACACGACCCAAACACGGCTCAAGTCCCTACCGCCAGCACCTCCGCCCGCGAGCCACCTCCGATGCCTTGCATCTGCAATTCTTGGCGGCAATTCTCCGCAGCAATATTCCGAACCCTGTTGTCAATAACCCCAACATTCGGTCTCTATGCCTGCCATATCCCAACCATCCTCCGCCGCGACCACCTACGCCCTAATCGGCTACCCACTCGGCCACTCCTTCTCGCAACGCTACTTCACCCACCGCTTCGCCAGCCTCGGCCTCGCCTCCCACCGCTACCTGCTCCACGAGACGGCCACGCTCGCTGGCCTCCGACAGTGGATTCAGCACGAACACATTGCAGGATTTAATGTTACCGCCCCATTCAAGCGTGAGATAATCTTCCACCTCGACCGACTTTCCCCCACCGCCCAAGCCATCGGTGCCGTCAATTGCGTCAGCATCGAAAATGGACTTCTCATCGGCCATAATACCGATGCACAAGCTTTCCTCGACACCCTCACCCCCTTGCAGTTATCACACAACGTGCAGCACAATGCCCTCGTCCTCGGCACTGGCGGTGCAGCCCTCGCCATCAGTCATGCACTCAATCAACTTGGTATCCCCAGCTGCCTCGTCAGCCGCACGCCATCCCGCGGCCAACTCTCCTATGCCCAAGCTCACCAGTTTCTCCTTCACCAACGCAGCGGTCTTCTCCTCATCAACGCCACCCCAGTAGGAATGCCCCCCCTCACAGACTATTCTCCTTGGCCTTACCCCGACTTCCCTGATAGCGATGGCCTCGCCTACGACCTCATCTACAATCCCTCACCGACCCGCTTCCTCCAACAGGCACAAGCCGCTGGAACACCTATTCATGATGGGCTCGCGATGCTTCTCCTCCAAGCCGAACATAGCTGGAGCATCTGGCAAAATAGCAATAGTGCCCAAAACGTTCTATCCCCAGCTGGTCGTTAGAAATAGAATGGCATTTGAGAAAACCATTAGGTGCAATAAAGTTTCCTGGGCAGATTTCCATTACCAATAGGTTGCAAAGGTTGGGCCTTTTTTAGGAAACTGACGGTGGATGAATTGATTAATGAACTCTCTAATGGCCGCCAGTAGAATAAAGGAAAGCCTAATGACCGATTTGGGGTAAAAAAAGTTTCTCGGTTCGCATTTTTATCGTAACTTTGCACTTGTGATTATGGCTCGGTGGCGACACCCGCATGTGGCCAACAGCCATAACCTGCACCGAAAAAGGAACAACAACAAACCCACAACACAATGAAAAAAGCATTGACACTGATGGCAGCCCTGCTGATGGTGCTGCCTATGTTTGGCCAGACCGACAAGACGCTCAAGCGCAAGGTGGCCATCGGGCGTTTCACCAACGAAACGCAATACGCCAAGGGGATGTTCTATGACCGCGAGAACGACCCCATTCGCAAGCAGGCGCTGGACATCCTCTCGGCCAAGCTGGCGGCCAGCGGGAAATTCATCCTCCTAGAGCGCGACGGGCTGGAGGAGCTGATAGCCGAAGCGGGCGAGGGAATGCAGAAAATCGGAGCCGACTACATCATACTGGGGTCGGTAACCAAGTTTGGCCGCAAGGTTGAGGGGGATCAGCGCGTCTTCTCGCAGACGAAGACGCAGACCGTGGAGGCCGGCGTAAGCATTCGGCTGGTAGAGGTCGCCTCGGGGCTGATCATCTACTCCGATGAGGCTTCGGGCTTTGCCGAGACCTCGGCCAAGCAGACCCTCGGGCTTGGCGGCTCGGCGGGGTACGATGCTACCCTCAGCGATAAGGCCATCTCGGCTGCCCTCTCGCAACTGGTGGAAAACATCATCAACAAATGCATGGACAAGCCTTGGCGCGGCTACCTGCTCGCCGTGGAGGATGGCAACTACATCATCTCGGGAGGTGCCTCGCAGGGGATTGAGACAGGAGCCACCTTTACGCTCTACCGAAAGGGGAAGACCGTCACCAACCCGCAGACGGGCATCAAGGTAGAACTGCCTGGCACCAAAATGGGTACGCTCACCGTGGCCGCCACAATGGGCGACACGCCCGAGAGCGAAATATCGTTCTGCACCTACGAGGGCAACGCCATCGAGGAAGAACACCTTGACAACTATTACTTAATGGAGAAATAAAATGAAACGGATTGCAATGGCGCTGATGGCCGCAGCAGCGATGGCTCTGACGGCCTGCTCCTACGGAGTGTATTCGGTCAATAGCGGCATGGCCGATGAAGGCTATGTGTGCTTCACAGGCACGTCGGCCTACGACATCACGGTGGTGGTGGACGGCGAAAGCCAGCCAGCCCGGACGGTGAAGAAAGAGAAAGCCTACAAGGCACGGCGCAACATGCGTCGCACCTCGCAGGGGATGGTGGCCGTCAAGCCAGGCTCGCGGCAGGTGAAGGTGATGCGGGGCGGAAAGGAAGTCTACTCGAAGACGCTGTTCATCTCGGCCACCGAGACAAAAATCATCGACCTATGAAAACACGCCTGATAGCCGTTGCTGCCACGCTACTGCTCGGGGCGTGCAGCACATCGCGGCTCTACTACTGGGGGTCGAGCGAGATGTCGGACAACGGCACCACGCGCTACGAGCAGCTTGCCTACCGCAACTATGATAAGCAGACGCCCGAAAGCATCTGTGCGCTGGTGGTGCTGTATGAGGACATGGTGTCGCACCCGGGCGGAGTACGGAAAACTGTGCCTCCTGGAATATGTGCCGAGTATGGCTTCCTGCTTCTGCAGGAGGGCACGGCGGCCACCTTTGAGCAGCACGCCACGCGCAAGCAGAAGCGCGCCTTCCGAAGCGAGGACTACGGAGCGCTGTTTGCCGCCCGCGGCGAAGAGATGCTGAAGAAGGAGATGGAACTCTACCCCGAATCGGCTAAATTTATTGGTCCACTACTGAAACGATTAACAGGCAAATAAGATGAAAGCAAGATGGATAATAGCGGTGGCGGCACTGGCGGTGCTGCTGACCTCGTGTGAAGCCACGCGGACGCGCCAGTCGCTCTACCCAAAGATGTATGAAGAGAAACCAGTGGCCTTGCTGGTGATGCCCCCCATCAACAACACCACCAACGTGGAGGCCAAGGAGTTGCTCTACACCTCGGTAAGCTACCCACTGATAGAGGCTGGCTACTACGTAGTGTCGCCACACTTGGCGATGGAGTTGCTCAAAGCCGAGAGTGCCTACGATGCGGAGATGTTTATCGACCAGGATGCGGCCATCTTCGGGCGAGTGTTTGGCGTGGATGCAGTGATATTCTCGGTGATAGACACTTGGAAGAAAGAGGGATTTGGCATACGGACAGACCTGCACTACATCGTCAAGTCCACAACGACCAACGAGGTGCTGTTTGACCGCCGTTGCAACCTCTACCTTGACCTGCAGCAGAAGAGCAGTGGCGGCGGTGGGTTGGCTGCACTGACGGATTTGGTCTCCTCGGCACTGGCCACTGCATTGACCGACCATATCGTAGCGGCTCGCAAGTGCAACGCCTACATATTCTCCGACATACCGCGTGGGAAATATCACCCCGCCTACGGGCAGGATATGGCAGTCGGAGCCAATGAGCGCGATATCAAGGCCACGGTGAAGTAGCACTGCTTGCCGATGGGAAGAAGGTCGCCCCTGTGCACATTCTTGAGCATGGGGGCGACATTTTTTTTGGAGGGATGAGAATTATTGCGTAACTTTGCCAGCAAGAAAGTGGATAGATTTGTCATGATTGCAACCACTCGAAAAAATGCTAAAGCATTGGATTGTGGCTATTTCAGAGCATTTCTTTTCGCTGTTGAAACAAAATAACAACCTACAAAAAACAGTGTAAAGATGAGTTACTATTTCACGAGTGAGTCGGTATCAGAGGGACATCCCGACAAAGTGGCCGACCAGATTTCGGATGCATTGCTTGACGAGTTCTTGCGCCGCGATGCCGAGAGCCATGTGGCCTGCGAGACGCTTGTAACCACGGGACTGGCGGTGGTCAGCGGTGAGGTGAGCTGTGCTGGCTATGTGGACGTGCAGCAGACGGTGCGCGATGTGATACGCCAGATAGGCTACACGCGGGGTGAGTATAAGTTCGAGGCCGAGAGTTGTGGAGTGCTCAGTGCCATCCACGAGCAGAGCCAGGACATCAACCAAGGGGTGAGCCGCAAGGCGAAGAAGGAGCAGGGTGCTGGCGACCAGGGCATGATGTTCGGTTATGCCTGCCGCGAGACCGAGGAGCTGATGCCGCTGCCTATCACCTTGGCGCACATCCTGCTGATAGAGCTCGGAAAAATCCGCCGCGAAGGAAAGCAGATGCGCTACCTGCGGCCTGATGCCAAGAGCCAGGTGACGGTGCAATACAGCGATGGCGGCAAGCCCGAGCGCATCGATGCTATCGTGGTCAGCACCCAGCACGACGAGGATGCCACGCAAGAGCAAATCCGCGCCGATGTGGAGCGAGTGCTGCTGCCACGGGTGGTAAAACGGTTGCCCAAAGAGGTGCAGAAACTCTTTGCCCGCAAGGACTATAAGCTTCACGTCAATCCCACGGGCAAGTTCGTCATTGGCGGTCCTCATGGCGACACGGGCTTGACTGGTCGCAAAATCATTGTGGACACCTATGGTGGACGCGGTGCACACGGTGGTGGTGCGTTCAGTGGCAAAGATGCATCGAAGGTTGATCGCTCGGCGGCTTATGCCACACGCCACATAGCCAAGAACTTGGTTGCGGCTGGGGTGTGCGACGAGGCACTGGTGCAGGTAGCCTACGCCATTGGCGTGGCAGAGCCAGTGGGACTTTACGTCAATACGTATGGCACAGCGAAAGTGAAGCTCAGCGATGGCGAGATAGCCCAGCGGATAGGTAAGTTATTTGACCTACGTCCCTACGCCATTGTGGAGCGCTTCGGCTTGAAAAACCCCATCTTCCGCCCGACGGCAGCCTATGGCCACATGGGACGAGACCCCTACGAGCAGGAGGTTACGGTGTATAAAGCAGGCAAGCCTGTGGTGAAGAAGGTGCAATTCTTCGGATGGGAGAAGCTTGACATGGTAGAGCCTATCCGCAAGGAATTCAACTTATAAGAAAAGCATCCCTGCTGCGTGGCACAGCGAAGGCCACGCGGCAGGGAAAAGCAAGAAGACAGAACGATGACGAGATTGAGTGTAAACATCAATAAAGTGGCCACCCTGCGCAACGCACGAGGCGGCAATATGCCCGACGTGGTGCAGTTTGCCCGCGATTGTGAGTGCTTCGGTGCACAGGGCATCACGGTTCACCCGAGGCCCGATGAGCGGCATATACGGTACAGCGATGTCGTAGCCCTGAAGCCTGTGGTAGGCACCGAGTTCAACATTGAAGGCAACCCGCGGGGCAGAGCCTCCCATCCGCCCTATGGCTTCATTGACTTGGTGAAATCCATAGTGCCCACGCAGGTTACCCTTGTCCCCGACGCTGAAGGCGCACTGACCAGCAACGCTGGGTGGGACACGGTAAGCCATGCAGGATACTTGCGCGAGGTGGTGGCCGAGTTCAAGAAATGTGGCATTAGGGTGAGCGTGTTTGTGGATGCAGAGGCTCGGATGGTGGAAGGTGCGGCACGGGTAGGAGCCGACCGCGTGGAGCTGTACACCGAGCGGTATGCCTCGGCCTACCATGCAGCCTGTCTGGCAGCAGACGAAACGGCAAAGGCGATGGCCATACGGCCGTTTGTCGAGGCGGCAAAGGTGGCACAGCAAAATGGGTTGGGCCTCAATGCAGGGCACGACCTTTCGCTCGAAAACCTATCCTATTTCCACCAGCAGATAGCGTGGGTAGACGAGGTTAGCATCGGCCATGCACTTATTAGCGATGCCCTCTACCTCGGCATCGAGGAGACGATACGTCGCTATAGGGCTTGTCTGCAATAGCCCCATAGCACATTGAATTGACGAAACAACAACGGCAGAATGAAGAGAATAATCACATTGGTGGCACTGACGGCATGGATGGGGATTCACGCCACTGCCCAAGAGGCTTCACCACGCGAGAAGTACACAGGGATGGCCACGGCAACGCTCTATGACTCTACAAGCGTATACATGGAAGAGACGGGATTGAGCCATGTGCAAACCCATCGGCGTGTCGAAGTGCTTTCAGCCGCAGGCAGCATGCAGTTGCGGACAATCAAGATGGACTACGACCCCCTATCGGCCTATTGCGAGATAACGCACGTGCTGGTTCACCGTGCCGACCATACCGACACACTCGTATGGCCAGGCCGCCAGGGCAACGCTACGGTCTACGACTACGTGGCTCCCGCACGCCTCATCTACTGGGGAGCAAGCCAGAAGATGGTAGAGGTCGGGCATTTGGCCGTGGGCGATGAAGTGGAGGTTTGCACCTATAAAAAGGGGTATACCTATGCTTTGCTGACAGATGAGCAGCGAAGTCTCAACGCCACCTTTGCAGCACTGCCGACGGATGACGACAGCCGCTATGTCCCACCGATGAAAGGCCACTACTACGACATTGTGCCATTTTGGAGCAGCCAGCCCGTGGAGCAAAAGGTCTACCAGCTGAACATCCTCGACAGCAAAGGATTGCAGTATGAGGTATACAACGGCGAGGTGGAAGTGCGGAAAGAAGCTGCCGGGGAGGCAGGGCGCGTGATATACACCTTCAGCAAGCACGACATTATGCCCCTCAAACGAGAACCACGTGCATTGTCCAACAACGACATACAGTGCAAGCTGCTGTTGAGCACCAGTCCCGACTGGAAAGCCAAGAGCCGCTGGTTCTTTGGCGTCAATGAAGACTACGGTAGCTTCAAGCCCACACCTGCGATGCAGAAGAAAGTGAAGAGCTTGCTGTGGGGTTGCAGGACAGAGATGGACAGCATCGCAGCGCTGACCCACTGGGTGGCCGACAACATTCGCTATGCGGGCATCTCCATGGGTGAGGGCGAAGGGTTTACGCTCCATAATGCCGAGACTAACTTCACAGACCGCTGTGGCGTCTGCAAGGACAAGGCATCCACACTCATCAGCATGCTCCGTGCAGCGGGATTCAAAGCCTATGCGGCCATGACAATGGCGGGCGAGCGCATCGACCGCATTCCTGCCGACCAGTTCAACCATTCAGTCTGTGCAGTGCAGCTACGCAATGGCCAGTTCCAGATGCTTGACCCCACGTGGGTGCCTGGGGTGCGCGAGCTATGGAGCAGTGCTGAGCAGCAGCAAGGCTACCTAATCGGCACAGCCGAGGGGCTTGACCTCATGCAGACTCCCCTTTCGCCTGCCGAAGACCACTACATCCGCATCAGCGGCGAAAGCACCATTGACCCCCTCGGCACCCTCACTGGCACTCTCACCATCACAGCCGAAGGCCAAAGCGATGCCGCCGTTAGGGGAGTATTTGCCTCGCGGCAAAGCGAATGGCAACGCAACCTCGAGCTGGAACTTCTCAAAATAGCACCCAATGCCGAGATTATGGGCGTGCAGTACACCAGCCCCGACGACTACCTCGACCAGCCAGTGAGCATCACCTATCGCTACCGCATTCCGCACTATGCTATTGTTAGTACGACCACCATCGCGTTCATTCCCCTTGCCGCACGCGGCTTCTACAGCCGAGCCATGGGGCATCTCTTCTTCAACTTCAGCAGCGAGAGCCGCACCCAGCCCTTCAGCGACCGCTGCTCGCGCATAGTGGACATTCGTGAGACCATCCACCTGCCCTATGCTCCCTCGCAATTCCACTACCCCATGATCGACGGCGTAGCCACACCTGCGGCCAGCTACGGCTGCGGCTTCCAAATGGAGGGGAACACCCTGACCTTCGGCGAGACTACCCTCTTCGGCAAGCGTATCTACGAGGCCGCCGACTGGCCAGCATTCCGGGCTTCGGCCATGAACCAAATCAAAGTCGCCCAAACCCCCGTCATCCTAACCAAGTAAGATAGTCATGAAACGTACACTTATCACCACCATAGCCCTGCTGCTGGGCAGCGTAGCCATTGCACAAGAGCCCGATGCCTCCTATAAGTTGCTGCGCAACGAATGGACGGTCAATGCCGACGGCACTACCGACTACCACCACCGCCACGAGGTGCAGATACTGCGTGGCCGTGCACTGACAGCCTATGCCGACAAAGGCGAGACCTTCGTCGTCTACAATCCCAACTTTGAGGCTGTAACCATCAATGAAGTCTACACCCTCCGAGCTGATGGCTCACGCGTGGATATGCCGCAAAACGCCTTCGTCTACCAACTGCCTTCGGCTTGCGCCGACTGCGGACGATTCAACCATATCCGCGAATTGGCTATGGTACACACAGGAATGGAACTCGGCTGCACCATAGTGGTAGACTACACCATCCATCGCCAAACCGACCTACTCTACGAAGCTGTGCCTCTCATCTACGATTGCCCCATTGAGAAGTTGGAAATCAGCGTTTCCCTACCCAGCACGCAGCACCTCAACGTGCAATATTCCAACCCAGGCTGCCTCGCCTTCTCCCCCCAAGTGGAACAAAGCGACCACAGCTACCGCCTGACGGCAACCGATGTGCCACAAAACTTTGTCGACAACTACTTGCCAGCTTCCCCTCGACTCTACCCCACACTGCGCCTCTTCAACGACACACCCAATTACACTCCCGACTTCTCCAACACACCCTTTTCCAACAGCGAAACCGATGCAATCGGTACAACAGGAAGCTCCATTGAGAGAGTAACCACCCTGCGCAACTACATCGTGGACAATATCCACCTCAACGACATCCCCCCTGCACTGACAGCCTACACCCACTCCACTCCCGAAGAAGTATGGCAGACTGGCTGTGGCACAGCTACCGACAAGGCTGCACTTCTTACGGCCATTCTTAACGGCCGTGGCTACCAAGCCGAGGTGGTCGGCGACCAATTTGATGAGGTAAGCGTCATCATCGATTCGGTAGAATACCGGCTCTCCCTTCGCAGCAAATCGCCCATCTCCATCTACGGCGTGGCACACGACGAGATATACACCTCCAGCCAGAAAAATAGTCACACCACACCCACTTTCGACACCCTTGCCGACGGCTACTACCGCCTCGCAATCGCCCCAGTGGCAGGCACACCCAATATCAACGCTCGGCTCTTGGCACTCACTCGCACCGCCCCGTTGCAAAGCTCGGCCTGCGACCTGCAACAGACCGACACCTACACCCTGCCCAAAGGCATGAAAATGATTGGCAGCTCTATCAGCCAAGCACTGCAATTCGAGGGCATAGGCAGCGCAGAGATTAGCATCAAGCAAAGTGGCCGAAAAATCAAAGTGGTGCGCAAGCTAAAACTCTGCGAGGACATCGTACCCACCTCCCACTATGCTGCTTTCCGCCAACTGATTACCCTCTGGCAACAATACGACAACATCCTTTTAACAACCAAATAACCATACACCATGACTCCACTATTCAACGTCCTACTCTACGCTCGCACTACCGCACACAGCGACACCGCCCTTATGTGGGTGGCACTCATCGTGCTCTCCATCCTGTCGCTCGCTATCAGTAAAAGCGTAGAACGCAAGTTCAAGAAGTACTCCAAGATTCCCACCGTAGGCCACCTAACGGGGCGAGAAGTGGCCGAGCGAATGCTGTCCGCTCACGACATCCACAATGTGCAAGTACGCATAGTGAACGGTACTTTGACCGACCACTACAACCCCACCGACCGCACGCTGAACCTCAGCCCCGATGTCTACAATGGCACGAGCGTGGCCGCCGCAGCCGTGGCCGCCCATGAATGCGGCCACGCCGTGCAGCACGCCGTGGGCTATGCGCCGCTTCGCCTTCGCTCGGCTTTGGTGCCTGCGGTAAGCTTCGCCAGCAAATACGTCTCGTGGGTGCTATTGGCGGGGCTACTATTCGTCAAAGCCTTCCCCTCGCTGCTGCTGATAGGCATCATCCTCTTTGCCGCCACCACCCTCTTCTCACTTGTTACCTTACCCGTAGAAATCAACGCCTCGGCACGTGCCCTGCAATGGCTTGAACGCAGCGAAATCACCACCCCCTCCACTCATCCCTATGCTGCCAGTGCATTGCGCTCGGCGGCCTACACCTACCTTATCGCTGCCCTCACCTCGTTGGCCACCCTGCTCTACTACGTGATGATTTACCTCGACCGCCGGTAGCCACTCGCCGGTATACACAGAACGTTGGGCGTCCGATAAAACATTTCCGACGTAATGGACAAATTTTAGGCTGAAATTCCTGTAACACCCATAATAACTAAGGCAATACAGCGTTCAAAGGTTATGAATAAAAAATTTGCATTCACTGTGGCAGCCCGATAACCAAGAAAAATGGCACGGTAAACGGATGCTAGTTGTACAAATGTCATGCCTGCGGCAAACAATTTCTTGGTGGAGACCGCATAGATGCCGCAGAATTGTGGCGGGAGTATTCCGAGTTGAAACAGACGTATGCCCAATTGGCAGCGAAATATGGATGCTCGACCCGCACCATCAAGCGCAAGCTTGACGCATACACACCGCCGCGGGGCACGGTGTCGCCAGGCAAGGTGGTCGTGGTGATGGACACCACCTATTGGGGCCGCAAGTATGGGGTGTGCTGTTCAAGGACGCACTCACTGGCAGAGACCTGCTTTGGTATTTCGTGAAGGATGAGACCAACGCCCTTTACGCGCGGGGCATAGCGGAACTTGAAGGCATGGGATACGAGATACCGGCGGTGGT
>JAFTBM010000008.1 GCA_017455205.1 Bacteroidales bacterium | reverse complement strand
TGGGTGCAGATGTTGTTCATTTCGGCACGGTAGAGGGCGAGGCTGATAGCAACTTGCTGTGAGATGCGGATATATGTGCCACTACACTTGAAGTCTTTTAGTGGGACGAGGATTTTGCCTGCTTGCATGTATTGTGGCTTGCGTTTGAGTTCGTAGGCGGTGGCGATATGCTCTTCTTCGAGGGATTGTATTATCATATCGTATGGCCAGTCGTGGAAGAGCAGGATGCCTTGTTCGGTGTTGATGGCGGTTCGTTTTAGGCATTCCCACGCCAATGGGTGCAGGCTGATGTCAATGGTGGTGTAGCCTTTCATTTGTTGCCTCCTTTCGTTTTTACCAGTCGGACAGAGAAGCCGCCGTTGCGGTCGTTGTCGTCCATGCCCTGGGTGCCGGAATCGAAGCTGAAGCCCCACGCGTCGCCCGGGTAGTCCGTGTCGAGCGACGACGACCAGTAGTAGCCGTAGCCGCCGGCATCGTAGAGGCTCGTACCGTAGCGACGGCCAGCGGCGAGCAGGAATATTTGTTTACCATTCTTACCTTTCACGGTATATCCGTTGCCTTCCCATTGCCAAGTGCAGTTGTTTTTAAGTTCTTCCCATTGCTCTTTGGTAGGCATGTTATCTCCAAACTTTTCAACTGCTTCGTAAAAAGTGAAGAAGTCGTCCTCGTTGGTGCTTTTCCACAGCGTGCCGCTGGGCAGGCCAAGGTTTACATAGTCAGAATGCTTGTCTTCGGGTTTAAGCAAGGCTTTTTCAAAGGCTTCCCAATCACGGACTTCGCGACTGGGGAAAAGCATTATTTCACCTCTACCAAGGTATCTCCCGTCGGGACGAAAGTACCAACAAGAGCCAGTATTGTCTTTGACGAGGATAATGTCTTTTCTCGCTTCTTCTAACTTGCACTCCCCGAAAATGGGCGAGTAGAGAGTGAAGCCTTTCGGGGCTTTCCTTAAGATTTCTACAATGTTTGCCATAAGGTGTGTTGTTTTGGTTTTGTATTATTTTTCAATTCGTGCGATTGCGATTACTTCAGTAGTGGTGGTGATGTGGTGGTATTCCACGGGAAGTTGCTCTTCGTAGTCTTTAGGTCGGATGACTACATGTCCCTCCAGCCGTGCGATTTCTGCACCATCAGCATTGTAGACTACTGTCTGTTTTGTGATTTTGGGTGTAAATTCTTCGTTCATTGTGTGTTTTGTTTTGAGGGTTTAGAATAATGAAAGTTGTGCTCCTGGTAGGCGAGTGCGACCTTGGAGGTAGTCGGTGTACATGTGTTTGAAAGCCATAGCCGTCTCGCCATCGTGCATAGCCATAAGTGATACAATGATGTTGTTGAAAGCGTCTTTGGCTGCATCGTGTTGGGATTTGTACTTCAGCTCGCTTTCACTTGCACAGCCTCCATCTTCGCCGTTCTTGCCCCACCACTGGTCTATGCCATATTTCCAGCGTTTGCCATCGGTGGCGAGGTAGATGCCGATTTCGTAGCAGTCGCGGTCTCGCTCTTTGGGATAGACGTAGTTGGCTATTCTTACTTTGTCTGTTTTTTGCATTTTGGTTGTTTTTAATTGGTTTTGTAAATAAAGGGCGGGCGAGAAAGTAATACTAACCCAAAACAAGCAAAGATTTGCCCGCCCTTGAGAGTTGTCAGTTTACCAGCATGGGTCGCCAATTTTGCGATAGACCTTGCTCCACGGCATACGACGATAAAGAACCCAGTGCAGGACGTTTTCGGTTTGAGCGAGTGTGGCGAGAACTGTTTGACAGCTGTAGGAGAAGATGTAGACTGGTGTGTCGTGGTAAAGGGTGTGGATTTCGAGCCGATAATGCGGTAAGAATTTTCTAATAAATTGTTTCATAATGTTTCCATTCTCAAGTATTCACATTCGTTGTCTGTACGTTCTTCTTCTGGCTTTGCGAGGATACTGCGGATTATCGCCTCATGCTTCAAACGGAAGTATTCTTGCTGTGCCTCTCGCCTTTCCGCTGCCTTTGCATCTTCCCTTGTCCTGCGGACGGCCTCGGCCTTAATCTGAGCCTCGTTGCGGGCTTGCACCTTATCGGGGTCTATGTGCCACACACCGTCCTCGTCTCGGGTGTAGCCCAGCATATCAAGCGAGAAGTTATCTGGCACGGCGTTGTCGCTATAGCGTTTCTCGTCGGCCTCACGGCTCATACGCTCGGCAGTATCCATACGTTCAGCGTGGTAGTCATCGAACCACTTAATCACCTTGGCACAGGTCAGATTGTTGTACAATTCTCCGTACTTGCCGAGCTTTGCATTGCGGAAGATGAGGTGCAAGTCGGCCATCGTTAGCACCCAGCCGTATTTTTCTATAACTTCTTCAGTTATCAGCTCTATCTCTTCGGTGGAGAGTCCCTTCTTGGCTTTGAGGAATGCGTCGAGGTTGACGAGGTGAGCCATCAGCAATGCCGTCAGCAGTTTGCGGTTGCAGTAACCCTGCCTCACCATCGCCAAGAGGCTCGGTGTTTTGGTGGCCAGCGACTGCTCCACCGTGCGCACCTCGGAATAGGTCTTACTGAGCATTAGCGGACTGTATAGCTGAAGCGATGCTGGCCAGGAAATCTGCATTGTCTCTTGCGTTCCCAACGTTGTTAGTTGTAGGTTTGTTCCCATTTGTTGTGTGGTTTTTTATTTGTGTGTAAATCTCGTTGAATTTGCTTGCCATGATGGACGGCGAGGCGTTGGCTACCAACCATGCGTCGGCTCTCTCGAACATCTTTTGCACGAAAGCCCCAAAGTTGTAGGCCACAAGGTCAAGGTTGTTGCTGTCGAAGCCCGAGGCATTCATCTGGCTCTTCACCTTGCTTATCACGTCCACCAGCATCCTCATCTCCTTGGCACTCCATATAAACTCGGCACCTTTGGCCTGACGGTAGAGGGTGCTAAATATCTCCTTGCAGCGCGAGTGCAATTCCGTCTGCTCGTCAGTATACCGCTTTGGGAGTGTTTTCTTCGGCTCTGCGGGCGGTATCTGAGGCTCGGCGGTTAGCACTAAAGGCGGTTGTTCCGTCGGGGTCTGCGGCGGCTCTTTCGGTGCCTCGGCATTCTTCTTCCATCGGGATTGCATACCGCGTCGCCCGGCCTCGGCGCGAGCATTGCGGCGTTCCTCCCATTGGTGCATATCGTCGCGGAGCCGTTGCGAGGTGAAGCGGCCATCCTCGATGTAGAAGAGGCCGAAGTCCTCGATGATACTCTTCACTGTCTGTTCCTTGCAGCGCAATTCCCAGGCGATGGTCTTATAGCCGGTGGTGAGGTAGTAGTCGGCGGAGTCGCGCATCTTCTCTATGATGGCCCAGTAGATACCATAGCCCTCCATGCCGAACCTCTGTCGGAGAGCCAGCACTTTCTCGTCATTGCGAGCGTTGCTGTCATGCTTAAAATAAAATGCGTCTTTGCTCATTTCCTTTGGCGGTCAAACCCCTGATTGTTAGTTTTATCTGTTTGCAAAAATAATAAAATTCTATTATTCTTCCGAAAATAAATTAACTTTTTCATAATTCCTTATATACACTATCTTTACGAGCCGTCATTTTGTCAAAGTAGTATTTGAATATCGGTCAAGGTTAGCTTTGACTTCGACAAAAGTCCACTCATACTTGTTTCTCTTTCTCAAACCATAGCTTGTCGGGGTCAGGGACTTCGATGTCGAGGTATTCGCGGCCATAATCACGGAGGCTGTCGCAGTAGGTGCTGAATTGCACGGTGTCCATCTCGGTGGTCGAAAGCGGTATCTCCACTATCTCGCCCGTGTGCTTGTTCACCATACGCTTCTTCCATAGCATGGCCTTGAAGTATTCGTGTACCTCTTCTATCGAAGTGAACTCCCACCCGGCATCGTTGAGCCCTTTGAGCAGCATAGGGTAGATGCAGCCGAAGAGCCATCCGTTCTGGTCGAGGGTGCGCTTGCGCCGTATGCGCTTTATCTCCACACGGTAGTTGCCGTCGAGCGCATTGGTGAACCACGCCCACAGACCCCGCAGGTCGCAGATGCCGTCTTGCTTCGCTATGAATAGGGTTTCCATTTATCGTTTCAGTTCTATCTCCAGCCCCTCTGCTGCCACGAAGGTCGGCTTTTGGAAGGCTTTCGTTATCTCTTCGGTAAACACACGAGGGTCGCTGTTTTCGTAGCTCAGGTGGAGCATTACTATCTCGCGAAGCGCATCGAGACTAACCTCTTCCTGTATATAGTTGATTGCATTGTGCAACCCCATGTGGGTCTCGCGGACACGCTTGGCGACGAACCACGGCGTGCGCTTCTCGTCGACGGCCTGGCGCAGCAGTTCCTCACTCCAGTTGACCTCAATCATGAGGTGCTGCAGGTCGGTCATCGAATACTGATAGTCGTGGCTGTCGGTGATAAAGGCAAGGCTGCCCATCTCGTCGTGGAGGATGAAGTAGCCGAGGCACGGCACATCGTGGTTGGCGGAGCAGGCCATCACGCGGAAGCCGCCGACTCTAAACTGGTCGCCGTCCTCAAGTATCGTTAGGCTGTTCACATGAACGCCTTTGCACGAAAGGCACACGTCCTCGTCGGCATAGATATGAATGCCAGCCTTTGCGTAGTCGGCGATGTACTTAGCGTGGTCGCCGTGACTGTGGCTGACGAGGCACCCGACAATGGTTCGGAAGTCATCGACGTGCTTGCGGACGGCGGCGATAGGCACCCCCGCTTCGAGCAGGAGTGTCTGTCGCTCACCTTGCAGAATGTAGCCGTTTCCGGCGCTGCTGCTTCCTAATACTTTTAATTTCATGGTTGCAATTTTGCTCTTATTGATGCAAATCTTAATGCTTGCTGTAGTTCGTGAAAAAAACGAACATTACATTCAATCTCAATATCATGTCCATTTTTAATGGTGCCGATAATCAAATGCCATGTACCATCTTCTACATCGGATATTGTTATTTCTTCTTCTATTTTACCAGTATCAAACTCTCGCACATTTTTACCTTTGATTTTACGGAAACCATTTTTAGCAAGTCTTCTATGAGTTATGGGAATACCATACAATAATAATCCGCATCCCACGAGACATCCATCTGCATACGGACTGTAAATACAAATTGAGTTTGCCGTTCTACAAACCTCTTCGACTTGTAGATGACCATCGGAAGAGTCAATCCAATCTCCACACATTAGTGTGTAAGGTTCAACCTCATTCGATGACTTTAATCTTTTGCCTTCTTTTATTAACATCTTCTAAAACGTGATTATGCAATATGGTCTGTCTATTTGTTCTAAAAGATTTTCACTACAAATCTTGACCTCTGAACAAGAACCGTGTTCTTTAACAAGAGCATTGTAAAGCTCTATAAACTTTTCTTTGTATTCTGTGACTGCCATTTTGATAAGTTTTTTTTGGTTATAATACTTGGTATAAAAAACTCTCTCGACCCAGCCGTTTGGCATCCTAATAAGTGAGGGCGGCGCAGATAATCAATCCTAAACTAATATGACACAAACAATGGAAGTACACGCCGCCCTGTTGTTAATCAATACGGAGCCTCCTCGGTCTTGGGTTGCTCGGGCTGTGGCTGCTCGGCAAGAGCTTCGGCAGGTTGCTCGGTCGTAACCTCGGTAGCCTCAATAAACTCAACCCTCTGTCGGGGCTGGTTTGGTGTGCTGCTGATAACCTCGACGGCCTGAATATCCTCGTTCTCTTCGGCGGTGTAGATACCCATACTGATTTCGGGTGCGTAGGTGCGTGTCCAGAACGAGGCGGCACGATAGATAAGCATCTGTTCGGGCATCGTTTGCCACTTGCTGCCACTCTTGCTAAGCCATCCCTCGGCCTTTGCCATTGCAAGACTGATAACAGCACCGCGCAGCTCGTCCTCTCCATTCTTCTCGGTGGTGTAAGCATAGCAGGTGAGGTTAGGCATCTTGCGCCCGTTCAGTTCAACTTCGCCATCCTGTCCGTGCATAAACTTCAGCGGCTTGAAACGTCCGCAGGAGTTGACGGTTGCAATGAGGAACGTGCTGCTCCATGCGGGACGGCCATAGACGATGTACATATTTTGCATCACCATCAGGGGATTTGCACCCATACGGTCGGCCATATCCAGCGCAATCATGCAGTTGGCTATGGCCTTGCTCTCGGGGTTCTTTTGCGATACGCGGTACATATCCGGCACGAGGTCGCTCTGTGTCAGCGCACGGCAGGCACGTTGCACCTGCTCGAAGCGGTCGGTGTTGAGAAAGACACTTACTTTGTTGGGGTTCATCGGTTGCATCACAACCGCAGTCTCTTTGTTTTCCTTGTTTTCCATTTTCTTGCTGATTTAATTATTACTAAGTTTTAACAGATTATTTGCGAAGTCCACATCCACTCTTAACTTGCGTGGACCATCCCAGATACACGCAGGGGCAATCACACCATGTATTTTTTCAAGTGCAGTATTATAGCCCCACCCAAATTTCGCCCTCACCCCGGCTACACCGTAGACCCAATTCTTGCTCTTTACGCCCTCGTCCTGTTGCTTCACTTGAAAACCATTCTTTTTCATCCAGTCTCCGAGCCAGTTATCAAATTCTTCTAATGTAAGGTCGCTTATCCTTCTGGGGTTTATTGTTTCCATTTCTTATTTGATATTAAAGGTCAGTTCCTTTGCGCTGCCGTCCACTTTGAGCAGTATCATCTGGCTCTCAGTCGGCATATACTCCACCACGCTCTCGGCGTTGTCGATGAAGATAGGTAGGTAGATGTTTTGGTTGCGACTGATGGCATTGATGATGTCGAGACCGGCATTGACTTGCAGGGCGTGGTTGCACTCACCATAGGGCTTGCCGTCCATATAGCAGTTGCAAGTGATTTTGTCGTTGCCGTTGAGTTGTTCGCTGACGAAATCCCACGTCACACGGGTGAAGAGGCCGTTGACCTTGGCAAGCAGTTCGCGGTCTTTGGCCTTTTGGAATTCCTTGGCGGTATCCTGCTGCTTCTCCAGTTTGCCGAGTTCGTTATTAAGGGCTTTCTGCTTGGCTTCCAGTTCGGCAATCTGTGCATCGATGTTAATGATGATATTGCGTGTGCCGAGCTTCTGTTGCAGTTGGTTCAGCTTGTCCTCGGCTTCGTGCTTCGTATCGAGCAATACGTGGTCGGACACGATGGCCGGGAACTCGTCAATCTGCTTGCGCTTGACGGCGATGGCGTTGCTCACACCGACACACTTCGGGTCGGACTTGCAGAGCGCATTGACATCGGCAGGGATGAAGTTGATTTCCGCTTTCCACTTGTATGCGGCATCAATCTTGTTGCGCGCCTCCAGCATATTGTTCTCTATGTCGGTCAACTCCTTGTCAATCTGTGCCAACACCTCGGCTTTCTTGTGTTTGAGGATTTCCACCTGCTCTTTGGCCTGCGGCAGAAGCACCTTGATGACGTTGGTGCCGAGGGCGACATTCTCGGCCTTCTTCTGCTCGGCCAGCTTATCCATATCATACGGACGGTGGCAGGTGGGACACTCCATTTCATTAGGAGCGTAAGAGTAGGTTCCAGCAACGATGGCCTTGTACTGGTCGCGCAATGCAGTTACCTTTGCCTCATACCCGTCCACTATCTTCTCCGCTTCCGCAATCATCGTGTCATACCTGGCGGCAGTCTGTTCGCGTTCACGCTTCTTGCCGTCCATCTGCTCGGCGTTGCTGTTGTAGATACGGGTGGCGATGCTGTAGTCCGATTCGGCATTGGCAAGTGCCTGGCGCTTCTCGTGCTCTTCGTTGTCCACTCGCTGACGGACGGCGTTCTGTGCCTTGACAAGTTCCAGTTCGAGGTTGCTCAACTCGGCGCGGAGGGCGTTCTTCTTCTGTTCGCTTCCGGTCTTGCGTGCATCATCATCCGCAATCTGCTTGTCTATCTCGGCAATGGCGGCGCGGTTCTCGTCGATGATGGCCTGTAAGTCGTCCCAGTCTTCCTCGGCGGGCTTGGCCTCAATCTTCGAGGCGATACGAATGGGAATATCGTTTAATTCGGCCTTAATCGCATTGATTTTGCCTTGTATGGTGGCATTAAACTCGCGGAGCGTAATTCCATTAAGGTCGGCGACAAACGTCGCGAATTCGGGCATTTTCTTCACCACATCGTCAGCAACCATCTTGTCGGCTTCGATGCTGTCCTCTGTGCCGTAGGCCATTTTGAGCAACATGGCTTTCTTGGTGTCGGCACCAAGCGACATGAAATAGAAGGTGTCGGTGAGCATACGCAGAACGTCCTCCATTGCTATCTCATTCACGGCGGCGATATACTCTTTCATCGTGTTGCAGCGCACACGGTCAACGTAGTAGACTGTTTCGTGGCCAGAAAGTACCTTTTCGCTGGCACCTCTCGGCTTGACCCATTTCTCGGTGACAACGCGCTCAAAGACACGCTCCTTTCCGTCTTTATCGAATACCAGTTCCACACCGTACTCGGCATTGTGAACCACATTGCCGTCGCTGTCGCGGCGTTTGAAACCAAAGTCAGCTCGGCCATTGCTGTCCTTGCCATAAAGAGCAAAGGTGAACGCATTGAATAGCGTTGTCTTGCCCGTACCGTTCGTTCCGCAGATTTCGGTGATTTGACCATAATTATATGTATGGTCAATCACGGCCTCGAAATTCCGCAGACGCATCAATTTAAGTTGTAATTTCATTTCTTGCTATGTTTAATTGATTGCCTTCGGTTTCTTATGCGGGGTATGTTTGCGTTTGTTTTTCCTCGAGTTGGGGTATTCTTTGATGACATTGAACACCGTGTACTTACTGACACCGAACTCGTTGGCCAGTTCCTCATAGACAGCAATCGCCGACGAACCAACCGACATAAAATATCGGTATCGACTGCGAATAGCGTTGTTACGCGCGTTTCTTGCAATTTGTTTTTTCGTTAATTTTCTCTCCATTTTTCATTCATTTTTATTTATTATGATTTTGGTTTTTTGAAATGATTTTGTCAATTCAAAAATTATTTGTACTTTTGTTGTAATTTTAATTTGATTTTGGTTGCAAAAATAATAATAAAATATAATATAGCAAAATAAATTTGAGCATTTTATAATCTTTTATTGTATATAAATATTTTTCAATGATTTACAAAACCACAAATTTATAAAATATGAAAACAAAACAGTCCTCGGAGGCCAATTTAGCCTCAAGAATCACAAAAATTCGTGATTATTTTTGTAATGGAAATAACATCGAATTTGCTGAAAGAATGGGCGACCACACTTCTAATACAAGTGCATATTGCAATGGAACAAAGAATGCTTCGTTAAAAGTTTTATATCGTATTGCCGATGCATTCCCCGAAGTGGATAAGACATGGCTCGTCTTCGGCGAGGGCAATATGCTTGCCGTTGAAAATCACAACGAGACCTCGGCGAGCAATGCACTTGTCAATAATGGTATCAATAACGGCGTTCAGAAACAAGATAATACCGGCGACTGCATGGCAGAGATAAAACGTCTTATCGGTATCATCGACAGAAACGCCACTTCGATGGCGAGCAAAGACCAGCAAATTTCCGAACTTATAGCCATGGTGAAGCCAACTGCATAGTAATATGGAATTCAATAATATTATATATACCCTTTCGGAGAAGGTAGCCAAGCGTCACGGACATTGCCAGTCGGAAGAGGCTACAAAGACCTCTCTGATACTTCCGTTCTTCTCGGCGCTTGGCTATGACACCTCCGACCCGCTCGAAGTGGTGCCAGAGGCTACCTGTGCAATCAAAGGCTTTGACAGAATAGATTTCATCATCGCCAGTAATGGCAAATACCGTATGCTGGTGGAGTGCAAGCATTGGCAGGAAAACCTCGACAAACACGTCAAGCAACTGGAACAATACTACCAAGCCGGACTGAAACCATACGGCACAAGGGTAGGGGTATTGACCAATGGCATAGAATACCGCTTCTTTGCCGACTCCGAAAAGTCGAATATGATGGACGATGAACCGTTTTTCGTATTCGATATAAGCCACCCGACAGATGAGGCCATAGAGTGCCTAAAAATGTTCCACAAGGACAATTTTAACGTCTGTTCGATTGTGGACGCTGCCGGACGGATGCGCAGAAAGAACGCTCTGCATTCGTTGGTCGAGCGTGAACTTCTCACGCCATCTGACGACTTTGTTCTGTATTTCTACCGTCGCATACACTCCGGCAAGGCATCAACGGCAAAATTAACTGCATTCGCTTCGGAACTCCGCGATGAACTCCACGACTTCATCAGCAGCCGTATCGCTCGGGCAATGGAACATACCCCTGCGATAGTGGAACACATAAACCAGCCTGCGAAAGAAGCAAATACTGCATTACCCGATAATATAAGCGAGTCAATGGCTGTTATCCGCGACATCTTATCTGGCACGCTGGATAATGCTGACAGGTTGACTGCTATATCTTGCGAAGGAGGCTACTATTATTCCATTCGTCTTGACAATGATAAACTACGGAAAGTGTGTGGCCTGTACTTTAGAACAACTATCCAAAGTTTCATTCTCATCGGTCGCTACTGGCCTCCGTCACGCAAATTCTATACAAGCGTCAAATATAAACATGTCATTGAATCAGCATCAGACATCCGTACTTACTCGCAGGAACTCATCGACGTGGTTACGCTTATGCTTATGAAGTCCCACGACGAGCGCATTGCGTGGGTAAACGAACACCACCAAGACTGGCTTGCAGAATAACACCACCCAAAACATTATAGATTATGCACACAGAAATTGACAAGCAAGTAACCAGGCGTTTCTTCCAGGCACTTGAAACGCTCATCGCGAGAAAAGACATCGAAAGTGTACAATCGTACTGCACCGATGGCGGCTTTGATTCTCGCAACATCTATTCGCTTCGGAAAGACAACGCCACCCACATGTTCCACTTCGACTGGCTCCAGCCGTTGATAATGAACTATGGCGTGTCAGCCCTCTGGCTACTCACCGGCCTCGGAGATATGCTCCACCCAATGTATCTAAAAGCCGAAAAATAACTTAAAAACGTGCGTAGAAGTGATAACAAATTTATAAACAACTAAAAATCAAACACGATGAAAAAAGACATCATATTGAGTGGCGTGGGAGGCGATGGTATCGTCTCGGTGGCCAAAATTATCAGCGACGCTGCCCTCGGCTTGGGGCTCAACGTCAAGCAAAGCGAAATCCATGGTATGAGCCAGCGCGGAGGCTCGGTGTTCAGCCACCTGCGCATCAGTTCAAAGCCTATCTTCTCGGACGTCATACCCGAGGGGAAAGCCGACATTATCCTCAGCAGTGAGCCGATGGAGGCACTGCGATATTTGCCGTTCTTGGCTCCCGATGGCGTGGTGATAACCAACAGCGACCCCTTCATCAATATCAGCAATTACCCCGATATTGAGAAAGTCAATGCCGAGCTGGCCAAGCTTCCGCGGTGCGTCAGCTTCAATGCCAACGCCATCGCCAAGGAGCTGGGAGCGCGCGGCAACATGGTGCTGCTCGGTGCCGCTGCGCCCTATTTGGAGATTGGTTTCGAGGAGCTTGAGAAAGCCATCGGCAGCATTTTCGGTCGCAAAGGCGAGGAGGTAGTGGCCACCAACATAGCCGCCATCCGCGCTGGTCGCGATGCAAAGTAACCGCTGACGGACATGCCCCACTCGCCCATCGCAGGCCGTTGCCATTCGGTGGGCGAGTGGATTTATGCCTCCTCGAAGACTTCAAAAGAGCATATAGAGACCGCATCCAATTGCTCCAAAAGAGGCCAAAAGATCGCTGCCGACGGGTGATTTTACCAATCAAGGAGCAAATAGAATGGAAGTGGAACACCTGTAATCCAATGAGTTGAGACATACGCGGCAAAAATATTTTGGCAGGTTGGAAAATGTTCGTAACTTTGCAGACGTTTTCAGCGGAGAAATACTCTGTTGAGTATGGTGGGCGTAGTTCAGCTGGTTAGAGCGCCAGATTGTGGATCTGGAGGTCGTGGGTTCGAGCCCCACCTCCCACCCAAAAGCCTGAGGTCGAATGGCCGCAGGCTTTTTTGATTGACAGGACAAGTGGGGTTGCACAAGTGAGAAATAGTTTGTAAATTTGCAACAGATTTTTGCAACAAAAGAAGCCAATATGAAGACCTTCGACATCAAGACAGGCTGGAAGAAAGAGGTTGTGGCATACGCACTTATAGTGGTTGGCAGTGCGTTGTTTGCCATCGCCGATGTGATGTTTGTCAATCCCTACCACATGGCACCAGGAGGGACATTCGGCTTGAGCAACGTCTTCAACGCACTCCACCCGTGGGGCATCACCTACTATAACCTCTGCATGGAGATACCGCTGCTGATTATTGGCTTCATCATTCTCGGCCCTCGGTTTGGGGTGAAGACGATAGTATCGATTATCTGCATGAACCTCTTCACCTACCTCATGGAGAAGCACATTTGGGGGTATGACCCCGTTATCCACGAAGGCATCATGCAGCACATCTACAGCAGGGAGATGACTGACCTGGTGGCCATACCTGGACAGGAACTCATGGAGGGAGCTATGCTGCGATGCTTCGTCCCCGACTATGTGCTCAACACGCTGGTCTCGGGCGTGATATATGGCGTGGCTATCGGCCTGATATTCCGCTCTGGAGCCACCAGTGGGGGAAGTGACATCATCTCGATGATACTCCACAAATACACCAAGATATCGCTCGGCACACTGGTGATGATAGTGGACGGGCTGATTACGCTGACCACCTTTGTAGCCTTTGGGCAGATTAAGTTGCCGATATACTCGCTGGTGATTATCTTTATCGAGGGAAAACTAATCGACTTGGTGGTGGACGGCATGAAAGGGTACAAGACAGTGCTGATAGTTACCACCAACGCGGAGGCCGTGCGTGCCTACCTACTGGAAGATCTTCATCAAGAAGGCACCCTTATGGAGGGGCATAGCCTCATACGGGGGGCAGAAAAACAAGTAGTCTACGTTGCACTCAACCGTGCCGACATGGTAAAACTCAAGACTAACCTCCACAAGATTGACCCCTCGGCATTCCTCAACATCATGGAAAGCACCGAACTCTACGGAGCCAAATTTGGACAGTTGCCCAAAGAATAGGCAATCGGGCAATAAATATATGCTCACCACGTTAGCAAAAAGTAACGATAGGTTTCTGTCCAAATGATGAAAGTCCTCCAGCTATGCAGCAAGCCACCTCGCCCCACCATGGATGGGGGGACGATGGCTATGGACAGCATCACACGAGGGCTGCTTTCGGCAGGGTGCAAAGTGAAGGTTCTCACCATCGAGACCGACAAGCATCCATTCCAACGTGAGGCACTTACCAGCGACTACCTCGCACAGACGGAGATTGAGGCTGTGAGGGTGGATTTGGATTTCAAGATACTTCCCGCTGCCGTCAATACGCTTTGCGGCGACTCCTACCACGTGAAGCGCTACGTCAGCCAGGCATTTGGACAGAAACTCAAAGAAATACTGCAAAATGAGCCTTTCGATGTAGTACACATTGAGAGTCTCTTCCTTTTGCCCTACATCCCACTCATCCGCCACTTTTCTGATGCCCCCGTTGTATTAAGAGCACACAACGTGGAGCACTTGATATGGCAAAGGATGGCAGCACATACCTCCAACCGCTGGCGAAGGGGGCTACTGAAGCAGGATGCCCTCGCCCTACGTGCCTACGAGTTGGAGCATATCAACGATTGCGATGGGGTGGCCTGCATCACGAGGGAGGATGCCGACTTCTTCCGAAGTCACGGCTGCCGCCGCCCGATAGAGGTTGTGCCTATTGGCGTTGAAGTAAACGATAGTCCAAGCAAGAAGGTGGACAATCGCACACTCTACCATATAGGAGCGATGGACTGGAAGCCCAACCAGGAGGCGGTAGACTGGCTGCTGAAAGAGGTGTGGCCAACCATACACCGTGCTGTCCCCCAAGCGAAACTACACCTCGCTGGACGTAAGATGCCTGCCGAGATGATGCAGAAGGATGCGGAAGGGGTGGAGATGCACGGCGAGGTGGCCGATGCAAAGGAATTCATCGCCGATAAGCACATCAACATAGTTCCCCTGCTCAGCGGCAGTGGAATGAGGGTTAAGATAATTGAAGCGATGGCCATGGGGAAAACTGTGATATCCACCAGCATCGGAGCTCAAGGCATTGACTATGTCCATGGGGAAAATATACTAATAGCCAACACCCCCGATGAGTTTGCCTCCTGCGTCCGCCGTTGCATTGAAGACACCCAATATAGCCGCCATATCGGCGAGGCAGCACAGCGGCTGGTGCGAGACCGCTACAGCCTCCACACCACTACCTCACAGCTGATGGCATTCTACAATCGGATAATCGAAAAGCAATGAAAAAAATAATCCAAGCCCTGGCTATAGCAGCCGTAATGTTTCTGCCAATAGCGGCCTTCTCACAAGTGGGCATTCCCAACACAAGCATCACATTCAGGCTCAACCAAGAGGACTGGCGCTACCTGCGCACATTCAAAGTGGACGATGGTGCCGACATCTACCTTTACTGCTACATAGGCCACGCCATCGTAGACACCGAAGGCGACACCGTCCTGCCCTTCCTCCGCATCTACGTCAATAATCACTACACTGGCGACCTCTACGACCTCGTCTACGAACGCTACATGCAACAGCCCTACCAGTCAATTGACGAATACACCAAAGGTCCTGGCCTCCCCGCCTCGGGCGGTATAGGCTACAAAGGTGCCTACACCAACCCCTCCAACCAAAAGGATTACCTCTTCCTAATGACCTACTTCAAAGACAAGAAAACCTTTGTGGAATTCCGCCTCGAAACCACCAAGGACACTTTCGACGAGATGGAATTCGAGTTCAACGACATTTTAGGTACGCTTAAATAACCCACTATGAAACGAACAATAACCATAGTATTCAGCCTGCTGACACTTATACTCACCGCCAACGCGCAGGTGCAACTCAACGAGGACAACTCCGACTACGAGTCGCGCTTCACCAAATTGAGCAAAGCCTACGCCAAGAGTCCCACCGACGTTGAAGTGCTGTTCGATATGGCTCAATTCTACTTCGACAACACCCACCCCATGCGCAACCTCCCGATGGCAATGAAATACATCCAGCGTGCCGAGGAATGCCATATCACTTTGCTGGACAAAAACAAATTCGGCGAGCTGACACGCCTGGCGCGCAAGAATATCACCCTCACCTCCATCCGCCAGACCAAGCAAGCCATCTGCGATGCTGCCTACAATACACTGGAGGTGCGTACCGATATGTCGCAGACCGAACTTGACACCTACCTCGATGCCTTTGGCATCAACTTCGAACTCGTGCGCCTGCTACGCCAACGGCGCATCAATCAAGTCTACGATGAAGACCTAAAAAAAGGCACTCCCGAAGCTTTCTACCACTTCATCAACAACTATCCCAACACCCAAGAGGCCGAACAAATGGAGGTACGCCTGTCGAAGATAGCCCCCAGTCTGTTTGAAGGCGTGGCCACCGAGGAAGATGCCGACACCATCGCGGCAGCTTACGCCTTGAGCCCCTCGGTGCAACGTGCAGCCGAGAAGCAGAAAAGTCGCCTGGCCTACGCCATTGCCAGCCGCACCAATACTGTAAAAGCCTACAACACCTTCCTCCATCGCTACCCAACCAGCGACGAACACCTCCAAGCTCGCCAACGCCTATCTACCTTGTTGCAAGTGGAATACGCCTCCCTGCACACTGCCCGCCAATACGCCGACTTCATTGACTCCAATGCCGACAATACCCTCGCCGATAGTGCACTCGCTCAACTGCGCAACCTCATCTTCAACCATCGAAATATCGAGGCCGCACAACTCTACATCGACCGCTACCCCGACGACCCCTACTACAACGAAGTCTACAGCCGCTACTACGCCTGGCACGCCGAAGAGGGCAACGCCGCCCCCATCCGTGCCTTCCTCGCAGCCCACCCCAAATTCCCCTACAAGCGTGCCGCCGAAACCGACCTTGAACGTGCCGACCAAATCGATGCCATCAACCTTATGGAAGACTTCATTGAAGTGGACTACAATAAGTACGCATCCTACGTCCGCCAAATGATGGGCAAGCGCATCGCATTTGTTCCCCTCCAGCGCATGATTCAGTCGCTGATAACCAGCCGCAACTATCGCGCCGCCCTCGACCGCATCAAGCAATTCGACATCTGCTTTGAAAGTGTATCCCAAAGCGAGTACGAAGAGTTGAAAGCCCTGCTCGCATCCCCACAATCAAACACTACGCCCACCACCACCCTGACCGCCACCTACGACATCCAAAACCCCTCCTTCAACGCTGCCGACGGTCGCCTCTACTACACCCGTATCAATGGCTCGAGCCACCGCATCTGCTACGCCACAAAGCAGGACGGCAAATGGACACCCACTGGCGATGCACCCTTCTCCAACACCGACAATGAAGGTCTCACCCTCTTTGGCTTCTTCGCCGATGGCACTCACATGCTCCTCGGCAGTGCAGGCGACATCTGGATTGCAGAAAAGGACGGCAACCAATGGCGCGTAACCGACATCCCCCCATTCCCTGTCAATACCGACTATGTGGAAACCGATGCCTACATGCTCCCCGATGGCAGCGGCCTCCTGCTGGCCTCCGACCGCCCCAACGGCCAAAACCTCCAACCCTCCAGCTCTCTCTTCCACGGCGACACCGCCCTGGCTTCCGACCTCTACTTCATCCCCATCACCCAAAACGGCTGGGGCACCGCCATCAACCTCGGCACCTCCATCAACACCCCTTACAGCGAGCGTAGCCCCATATTGAGCCAAAACCTCAAAACCCTCTACTTCATCTCCGACGGGCGCGGTGGCCTCGGCTATGGCGACATCTACATGGCCACCCGAAGCAATATCGAAAGCTGGACACAATGGTCCACTCCCGTCAATATCGGCAAAGAAATCAACACTGGCTTCCGCGAAGCATCCATCGGATTTGGCACCGATGAACGCACCCTCATTATGACCTCCAACTATATGCTCGGACGCTATTCCTGCTACTCCTTCCCCGCCCAACATAGTGCCGCAAGCCCCTACCTCACCTACAATCTTGACGTCCTCGGCATGAACGACCACCTCTTCCGTGTCCGCCTCGCCGACCTCATCCAGCAAAACATCACCCAAGTGGTTGAATGCTCTGGTGAAAACCACTCGGTCAGCCTCAACATCCACAAGGACAAACGCTACGCCGTCCTCGGTGATGCGGGCATTTACTTCGTCCCTGCCATCATCATTGATGCCCACACCAAAAACACCGAAAAGCTCAAAGGCTACACCTTCCCCGTGCTTGTCGCTATGGACAAACCGCTCCCCTTGCCAGTTATCGACTTCGAGGAAAACTCCGACAAAATCAAACCCATTGCCCAGTTGCAAATGGAGCAAATCGCACAATTCCTCAACAACACCCCCGATGCCGTCATCGAATTCGCAATCAACGTTGCTGGCCACGACGACACCTACTGCTACAACCTCTCCCTCAAACGCGGCCACGCCCTACGCAATAAACTCGTTCTCGCTGGTATCGATGAAGCACGCATCAGCATCTCCGCCTACGGCAATGTCAATGCCAAAAAGGACGGCCACTCGGGCGTCTCCATCCGCTTCCGCGAAAAATAATCTTGCAGTCGAATCACCAATCAAACCACTCACCATGGAACAGCACCGCACCCTGACCGTTGATGGACGCACAGTCCACTACCGCGACGAAGGCAGAGACAACCCCCACACCCTCGTCCTCCTACACGGCTACCTGCAAAGCCTCGACGTCTGGAGCCCCTATGTGATAACCTACATGAACCACCTCCGCATCATCACCATTGACCTTCCAGGGCACGGCTTCACCGACAACTTTTGCGACATCCACACGATGGACTTCATGGCTCGCGTGGTAAGATCCGCCCTGGTTGAAGTGGGCATCAACCGCTGCGTGATGGTCGGCCACTCTATGGGTGGCTATGTAGCCCTCTCCTTCGCCAACCAATTTCCGCAAAGCCTATGCGGCCTCGGCCTAATCAACTCCCACGCCTTTGCCGACACCCCCGAGCATCGCCAACAACGCGAGCAAATCTGCCAGGACGCTCGTGCCAACAAAGCCGCCCACGTCGTGAAAACCATCCCCGAACTCTTCCATGACACCAACCGTGCCATCCTCTCCCACGAAATCAGCGACCTCCAGCAGCAATGCCTCAAGACCACCACCGAATCCGTCATCGCTGCACAGCAAGGCATGGCTCAGCGCCAATCGCACATCGCTCTGCTGCAATCCATCCCCTACCCCGTCCTATTCGTCTACGGCAAAAACGACAACCGCATCCCACTCGAACTGGCCGTCAGCGGGGCCATGATTCCCCCTCGCTCCGAAATCCACCTGCTCGACAACGTAGGCCACATGGCTTTCCTCGAAGCTCAAAGCTACGTCAAACCACGCTTGGCCAACTTCGTCCACGCCTGCTACACCCGCTAATTCCCCGTCCAGTCCGCCTAACAAGAAGAGAGGGAACCACCCCATCGGTAGTTCCCTCTCTTTCATGCTTTCCACACAGTCTATCGGCTATTCTGCTTGTAGTACTTTATCAGCTTCGGCACCACCTCCTCCACACTGCCCGTTATCACATAATCGGCCACCTTGTTGATAGGAGCCTCGGGGTCGGTATTGATGCTGATGATGATGCCACTATCCTGCATGCCAGCGATATGCTGAATCTGCCCACTGATGCCACAGGCGATGTACACCTTGGGATGTACCGTAACACCAGTCTGACCAATCTGACGGTCAGCCTCAATCCAGCCAGCATCCACCGCCGCCCGACTGCCCCCCACCTCGCCGTGAAGCACATGTGCCAACTCAAACAGGCTGTCGAAACCCTCCTTGCTCCCCACACCATAGCCTCCAGCCACCACAATGGCCGCACCCTTCAGGTTGTGCCGTGCAGCCTCCACATGATGATCCAGCACCTTCACTGCAAATGCCTCCGCCGAGACGTACTGACTCACCTCCGGATAGACCACCTCTTTCCGACATTCGCCCTCATACACCGCCTTCTGCATCACTCCACTCCTCACCGTGGCCATCTGCGGACGATGGTCTGGATTGACAATCGTGGCTACTATATTGCCCCCAAACGCAGGCCGTATCTGGTAGAGCAGCTGACTATAGGTCTTCCCACTCTTCTTATCCTCATACGGACCAATCTCAAGCTGCGTGCAATCTGCCGTTAAGCCGCTGGTCAAGCTCGACGACACCCGCGGTCCCAAATCCCGACCAATCACCGTGGCGCCCATCAAGCAGACCTGTGGCTGCTCTTCGCGAAAGAGGTTCACCACTATATCTGTGTGCGGTGCCGAGGTGTAGGGGAACAACCCCTCGCCGTCGAAAACATACAACTTGTCCACACCGTAGGGCAACACCTGGCTCTCTACCTTACCTTTGATGCCACTACCGATGGCCACTGCATGAAGCTCCACACCAAGCTCATTAGCCAACTTGCGCCCTTTGGTCAGCAATTCCTGGCTCACCTCGCGCACCTCGCTTCCCTCCAACTCCACGTATACAAACACATTGTTCTTCATCAGCCAATGATTTTATCGTTCAACAATTCTTTGACGAGGCCATCGATGTCGGCATCCGAGGCCGTCAGCGTCTTGCTCTCCTTCGCCTGGAAGGCGATGCTCTGCACCTCCTTCACCTTCGTTGGGCTTCCGCTCATGCCACATTGTGCAGCATCCCCCTCCACATCTGCCACACTCCATTGCGTCAGCGTCAGCTCGGGGCGCTGCTCTCGCAGACCCTTGCGCTGGTCGCCCTCCGCTACCTCCAGCGGACAGGCGGCATACTTATACTTCATCACCAACTTGGCATTCTGCGGACGGCATTCTGCTGCCGACCCATTGACCGTTACCACCAGCGGCAGCGGAGCCTCCACCACCTCTACCCCACCGTCAATCATTCGGCGGATGGTGGCCTTGCCACCCTCTATGTTCACAATCTCCTCGGCGTAGGTTACCTGGTTCAACCCCAACTTCTGTGCCACCTGCGGCCCCACCTGCGCCGTGTCGCCATCGATGGCCTGACGCCCACCAATCACCAAATCCACATCGCCTATCTTCTTTATCGCTGTGGCCAACGCATAACTGGTGGCCAGCGTGTCGGCTCCCGCAAACAGACGGTCGGTCAGCAACCACCCAGTGTCGGCACCACGATACAACCCCTCGCGGATGATCTCTCCCGCCCGCGGCGGCCCCATGGTCAGCACCCCCACAAATGTGTCAGGCTCCTTGTCCTTTATCCGAAGCGCCTGCTCCAGCGCGTTCAAATCCTCGGGATTGAAAATGGCGGGCAGTGCGGCACGGTTCACCGTCCCCTCCGCCGTCATGGCATCCTTGCCAACATTCCTCGTGTCAGGCACTTGCTTGGCAAGCACAACAATCTTCAAACTCATTTTCTCCTTATTTTTATCCATTGCAAAATTACGCTATTTTCCCGACATGGCCAAATAAATGCTCCTACAACCGCTGCAACCCCTCCTTTATTATCTCCTCCACCGTCATCGGCGTGCCATCTGCACCCACCCAGTCGCTTCCCATCAGCAGCTTCTCCACCGCTGGCTTCGCAAAACCGAGCATCATCAAGGCCGACATCGCTTCATCCCGCGCCTGGTTGCTCTGCACCACCACGCCAGCAGTCATTCCACCCACCACACCGACCTTGTCCGCCAGCTCCAACACAATGCGCTGCGCCGTCTTCGCCCCTATTCCCTTCACCCGCTGCACCTTCTTGGCATCCTGCGTCTGTATGGCCGACCGAAGTTCCTCCACCGTCAGCGATGAAAGCATCACCCTCGCCGTCTGATTTCCCACACCGTTCACCCCCACCAGCAGCCTAAACATCTCGCGCTCGGCCATCTCGCTGAAGCCGAAGAGCTGCTGCGCATCCTCACGCACCACATGGTGGGCATATAGTTTCACCTGCTCCCCCTCGACCCGCCGCAGTGCCTCGTAGGTGTTGAGCGTAATCTCAAGCAGATAGCCCACCCCTCCGCAATCCACCACCGCCTGGGTAGGCTCAAGCGAGGCAAGCTGTCCTTTAATGTATTCGTACATGTCCTATCTAATTGTCAAATTCATATCCCAGACCTGCAGCGGGACTACCCTCCGCCAGTCGATAGTTGTGCCGCTTGGGATCCACAAACTGCGGGTCCTCGCTCCACTCGCCCCCACGCACTATGCTGTGGCGAAAACTGCTGCTAAACTCAAACCCCTCCAACCTCCCCTCGGCCACCTCGCCTGCCGACCAGTTCCCCCACACGATGCAATCCTCAAACTCCGCCCGCCGCAGATCACCTCCCACCAAGCCACCCTCCACGGGATAGTAGTTCGACAGGATGACCGAAGCCGTATCGCGACTCCGCCCCACGTAGTTCCAATAGTCGGCCATCGTGCAATGGCTGAACCTATAATCGCCCCCGGCAAGCAGTGCCAGCGAGCTGTAGCAGTCGTATATCAGCAGGTTGCGTCCCTCGATGGTGGCGTATTGGCCGATGATGCCCGCATCGCTCATGTGCCGCACCACCGTGTGCCGCACCCGAAGCTCCGACCCAGGGTAGCACCTCAAGCCACCCGTCCCGTTCTCTATCACCGCATGCTCCACCACGTTGCCCACACTGCCGTTGTAGAACCACACCGTCTGCCACTGCCCCGGCAACGCCCTGTACCACTCCTCGCGCCGTAGCGAACTGAAAAGCACTGGCCTATCGGCACTCCCCAGCACCATCAGCCTCGCATTGCTGTCCACCACCAGCATCGCCCCATCGGCAAAATAAAGCTCGTCGCCAGCCCGAAGCGTCAGCGTATGCCCATCCAGCACCGCTGCCGGTGAAAGAAACACATGCGGACGGTCGTGTCGAAACGCCTCGCAGTCGAGGACCGTATACCAGGTCGTGTCGCCCACCCGCAGGCGGTGATAGACCGCATCGCGCCCCCACGCCTCAAGCGGCACACACTGCCCATTGCTGAACACTATCGAATCCGTCCTCACAAACGCTCCCCCAGCCTCGTTGGGATCGATACACGCCTGGACGAATATCAGCAAGCTATCGCCCGAAAGCAGCTCCACATGCCGAGCCACCAGCGATGTGTCGCCATCCACATTCAGTCGAAACCGACTCGCCCGCCCATGCACAAGCGAGACCGACTGCAACTCCACATCGCTCGACGTGCGGTTGTAGACCGTCAGCACCCGAGTGGCAGACCCCAAGGTGGTGAACACCGTGTCAAACGACACCTTCCCCTCCGAGAACTCCAGCCTCACCTCGTGCTCGTCGGCATACTCCACCCCGCTGCACCCCACGGCCAACCACACCGCTGCCACCATCGCCACCGCACTCCACGCCTGCCAGCGCCAAGCCCTGCCATTCGATTTCATTCCTCCGAGCCTCACTTCGTGTACAGCTTAAACACTTCCTCCAGCCGACGGCTGCAGACTGGGCAAAACGGAGCATAATCCCTCATCATGCAGTGCATCGCTGGGCGATACACCCCCTTGGGGGCATATCCCGCCCCCTCATAGACGCCAAGCGGGCCGCACTCCGTCTTCGGCGCTCCTGCATCCTCGGGCGTGGGCACCGCTGTCCCCTCGGGAAGCATCGACTTCCACTTGCTGTCGAAATCCGTCAGCGTCGTGATGTTCGGCTCCACTGGCTCGCGTCGCGACAGGTGCAATCCCGCATAGGCTATCTCCTCATCGACATACTCATCCGCCAACCCCCCAAAGGCATGGCCAAACTCGTGCGGAAGCACATAATCGGCCATCCGATGCAGCGAACTGACGGCATAGAAATTGTAAATCGCACCACCCCCATAGGTTGTACTATTGACCATGATGATGATGAAATCGCACGGCGTAGTGCCTATCAGGTCGTGCATCCGATGCACACCAAAGGTCATCAGGTAGCGGTCGATGCCAAACGCTCCGAACTCCGCCCCCACATCGCCCTTAATGCCATAGACGTTGAAATCCTCCCTGTGCCCCGCAAAAGGCTCCTGCGAGAAAAGTATCTCCTTCATCCGATAGTAATCCACCGAAAGCTTCTGCGGCGGCTCCTCGCCGTAGCCCTGTGCCACTATCACCACATCCACCTTCTTCGACGGATTGCCGTGCACCTCCAAATCCATCCTGTCCCCCTCACGCCACACGCTGTCCACTGCCTGCACCCCAGGCACAAAATCCAGCACCGTGGCATCCTCCATCTGCCCATCGTCGCCTCGCCTTTGCAAGGCTATCTTCACCGCACGCTTGGGCATCGGCACCAGCAGCGTCTCCTCAAATCGCTTCCGCTCCGTCTGCCCCATCCGCGTCGCCCGATATTCACGAAACAGGTTGCTGTAGCCCCGCGAATATATCTCGCGCCCACTGCGGGCATCGCGCACCGACACCCGATAGTCGCCATTGTCGAACGGGTCAATCATCTGCGTCCGCGACCCATGCCACTCCGCCTGCCGATCCACCCAACGCCGCACCCACACCGTGTCTCCCTCGGCCGACCCCTCGCGCAAGCAGTCGATTCGCAACGTCCCCCCAGTGAAATACTTGCCAAAACTCACCCTTTGTCCCTCCGCCACACCAGCCACAGCCAGCAGCAACCCCAGCAATATCGCATGTCTTCTTTTCATAATTCAACTTACTAACCATCCCATTAACGCACCTCCCACACCATTTATTGCATCCCTCCCCGCATTCCATCTTTCCCTCTCCCAACCGTACCTCTCCACCATCCCCGTTTCCACCGACCAAACCGGCCTCCTCACCAGTGCCGAAATTAGTTCGTGTGCGAAGTAGTTTGTTTTCGGGGGCTTCTTTTCAACCTCTTTTCAACAGCTCGGTTTCATCCCCCAGCAGTGCCGATTAGCCTTATTTTTCAGTGTTTTAACCATTCCTTGCGTTTATAATCCGCTCATTGTCAGCCTCTTTATAGTCCTCGGTAGGCATCCCCTCCGTATCCCCTCCGTATCCCCTCCGTATCCGCTCCGTATCAAGTCCGTATCCAGGCGGAGGAGTTACGGGGAGAAAACGGGGCGGATGAGGGGCGGGTGGCTGGAGGGTGAAATTAGTTCGTGCGCGAAGTAATTTGTTTTTTGCACCTTTTTTAGAAGTCAGACACCAGCAAACACTTCTATCTTTCCTACTGCACTCGTAGGCCCACACTCTACCTCCCCATCCCTCCACATCGCACCATACCAGCGTGCGTTACCCCTCGCAATTCCATACACCAACACAAGGGGAAGATAAATTGTGAATAAATTTATGGCAAAAGAGAAAGAAAATCTGCGTAAATTTGCAACACTGGCACATTAGCCACAAAACCGCCAACCCCATTATAATACAGCACACTATGACCCAGTTCACCCACCTGCACGTCCACTCGCACTACTCGATGCTCGATGGCATGTCGAAGTTGCCTGACCTTGTAGAGAAAGCCAAGCGCTGCGGCATGTACAGCCTTGCACTGACCGACCATGGCAACATGTTCGGCGTAAAAGACTTCCTCGACACTGTGGCCAAGTCCAACGGCAAAGCCAAAAGCAAGATAAAGGAGATAGAGGCAAAATTGACTGAAGCCTCACTTGCCCCCGAGGGCAAAGATGCCGACATTACGAAGATGAAGCAGGAGCTGGAGCGGCTACAAAAAGAGGCGGCCTTCAAGCCGATAGTGGGCATTGAGGCCTATTGTGCACGGCGTACCCTCTACGACAAGGATAAGAACCTGAAAGAGCTCAACCCCGAGACGGGTCGCGAACGGGTGGTGGACAGCAGTGGCTACCACCTCATCCTGCTGGCCAAGAACTTGCAAGGCTACCACTCGCTCTGCAAACTCGCTTCGATAGCCTACACCGATGGTTTCTACAACCGCCCGCGTATTGACCACGCAACGCTGGCACAATACAAGGAGGGGGTCATCGTCTGCTCGGCCTGCCTGGGCGGCGAGGTGCCACAGCTGATACTGGCAGGCAAGCTGGACGAGGCCGAGGCCGCGGTGGTATGGTTCAAAGAGCAGTTTGGCGAGGACTACTACATCGAGCTCATGCGCCATCCCACCCAGAAGCCCAACGCCAACCGCCACACCTACGAGCTCCAGCAGCGAGTGAACCCCGTACTGATCGACCTCGCCCGCAAGCATAGCATCAAGCTGGTAGCCACCAACGATGCCCACTTCGTGGAAGAAGAACACGGCGAGGCGCACGACCACCTGATATGCTTAGCCACGCAGAAGGACTACGATGACCCCAACCGCATGCACTACACCAAGCAGGAATGGCTCAAAAGTCCCGAGGAGATGGCCGCCCTCTTTGCCGACCTGCCCGAAGCACTGGCCAACACCATGGAGGTGGCCGCTAAAGTGGAAACCTACAGCATCGACAGCGACCCCCTGATGCCCGTCTTCCCCATCCCCGAAAGCTTTGGGCGCGAAGAAGACTGGAACCTGCGCTTCAGCGACGAAGACCTCTTCAACGAGTTCACTCGCAATGAGAAAGGCGAAGTGGTCATGGAACGCGAGGCAGCCGAGAAGAAAATCAAGAAACTGGGAGGCTACACCAAGCTGCGCCGTATCAAGTTTGAGGCCGACTACTTGGAATACCTCGTCTGGCAAGGGGCAAGACAACGCTACCTCGCCAACCGCAACGATATTCCACCTGCAGCCGACACCACCGCCATCAAGCAAGCACTCACCCCCGAACAGCGCGACCGTATCATCTTTGAGCTCCACACCATCAAGACGATGGGATTCCCGGGCTACTTCCTCATCGTGAGCGACTACATTCGTGCCGCACGCGAGGAACTGGACGTCAGCGTAGGCCCCGGTCGTGGCAGTGCCGCTGGGAGTGTAGTAGCCTACTGCCTCCGCATCACCGACCTCGACCCCCTGCACTACGACCTCCTCTTCGAGCGCTTCCTCAATCCCGACCGAATCTCACTGCCCGATATTGACGTCGACTTCGACGACGCAGGTCGCGGCAAAGTACTCGACTGGGTAACCAAGAAATACGGCAAAGAGCGCGTAGCCCACATCATCACCTACGGCACCATGGCCAGCAAAAACTCCATTGCCGATGTGGGTCGCGTGGAAAAAATACCGCTGGGCGAAGTCAACCGCGTCAAAGCCCTCATTCCCGACCGCTTCCCCGATAGCGTGAAGGATGAAAGCGGCAAAACACCCAAAATCACCCTCCACAACTGCTACAAATACGTCCCCGAGCTCAAAAGCATCCTCCAGGGCGAAGACCCCAAGATGAAGCAGATGCTCACCTATGCCGAAGAACTCGAAGGCACCAATCGCCAAATAGGCATCCACGCCTGCGGCGTGATCATCGGCTCGCAGGACATCACCAACGTTGCACCAGTCTGCGTGGTGAACGACAAGGAGAGCGGCCAGGATGTGCTGGTTACCCAATACGACGGCCACGTGGTGGAGAATGTGGGACTAATCAAAATGGACTTCCTCGGGCTGAAGAACCTCACCATCATCAAAAACTGTATCCGGATGGTAAAGAAACGCACCGGCGAGGATATTGACATCGACCACCTGCCGCTCGACGACGAGCTGACCTACAAGCTCTTCTGCGAAGGCAACACCGTGGGCGTCTTCCAGTTCGAGTCGGTCGGAATGCAGAAATACCTTCGCGAGCTGCAACCCCACGTTATCGGCGACCTTATCGCCATGAACGCCCTCTACCGCCCAGGGCCTATGGACAACATCCCCGAGTTCATCGAGCGCAAGCAAGGCCGCAAAGCCATCACCTACGACCTGCCTGTGATGGAGAAATACCTCAAGGACACCTACGGCATCACCGTCTACCAAGAGCAGGTTATGCTCCTCAGCCGCCTGCTGGCAGGCTTCACCCGTGGCCAAAGCGACACCCTGCGCAAGGCTATGGGCAAAAAGCAAATTGAGAAGATGAACGAGCTGGAAGTGCTCTTCTACGAAGGCGGCGAGAAGAATGGCCACCCTCGCGAGACGCTGAGCAAGATATGGGAAGAGTGGAAGAAGTTTGCCTCCTACGCCTTCAACAAAAGCCACGCCGCCTGCTACTCGTGGGTAGCTTACCAGACCGCCTACCTCAAAGCCCACTACCCCGCCGAATATATGGCCGCCGTGATGACCTCGGCACAAAGCGACATCAAGCGCGTTACCGAACTGATGGACGACTGCCGCAAGCAAGGCGTCGAAGTGGCCGCCCCAAGCGTCAACGACTCCGACATGGACTTCTCCGTTGATAGCCAGGGTCGCATCCGCTTCGGTCTGCAGGCCATCAGCGGCATGGGCGAGGCAGCCTCGTCGGTCATCATCGGTGAACGCGAGAAGAACGGCCCTTATACCGACATATTCGATTTCTTGAAACGCGTGGACATGCACTCGGTGAATAAGAAGAACATCGAAGTGCTGGTCAAGTCAGGTGCCTTCGATGGCCTCGGCTCCTACCACCGTGCCCAGTACCTCTACCGCGAAAACGACCTTGACACCACCCCACCTTTCCTTGACACCCTCGTCCGCTGGGCCATCCGCCAGCAGGACAACGCCTCGGCCTCGCAGATGAGCATCTTCAGCATGAGCGAGGACCTTGCCCGCGACGAGCACCCTACCCTCCCTCAATGCGAACCGCTGACCAACCTCGAACGCTGCCGCTATGAAAAGGAAGTCCTTGGCACCTACCTCAGCGGCCACCCCCTCGACGACTACCGCTACGAAATCAAAGCCGCCACCAACATCACCCTCGACCAACTCGCCAACCTCGATGCCCTCGTGGGTCGCGAGGTGAAATTTGCAGGCCTGGTGTCAAGTGCCAAGGAGATAGTAACCAAAAAAGGCGAACCCTGCGGCAGCATGACTATTGAAGACTACAGCGGCAGCTACGAACTGCGCCTCTTCGGCGATGAATACTCCGACCTCAAAGGCTTCTTCACCCCAGGCACCTTCGTCTACTGCCGCGGGCGCATCAACTCCAGCAACTTCACCGACAAAAAGACAGGCCAAGAGCGCACCTTCGTCCGTCTACGCCTATCGACCTTGATCAACCTCGGCGGTGTGCTCGACCGCTTCGCCTCCCAGCTGACCTTCAAGGTCGAACTCTCCAGCATCAACGAAGCCTTCACCACCAACCTCGCTCAAATCTGCAAAAAGCACAAAGGGAAAGTGCCACTACGTGCCATCGTGGTCGACAGCCTGCACGACCTCTCGCTCACCATGTCCTCCCCCACCCTGCTCGTCAGCCCGCGCGACCTTATCCCCGACCTGCAGCAGTTCCCCGGTGTCTACGGCATCCAACCCATCCTCCGCCAATGACCCCTCCGCTCACCACCCCCGTAGTCACCCCGCCGATGCCCTTCAGCCTCGACCACAGCAGCCTTATCCTCAGCCTCGGCTCATGCTTCGCCGACGAGATAGGGAGGCGACTGCTCGACGGCGGCTTCTGCGTGGAACTCAACCCCTTCGGCACACTCTACAACCCCGCCTCCATCGCCTCCGCCCTCGACCGCCTACTGACCGACACCCCAATCGCCGCGTCCGACCTCGTCCAGCACGAAAGCCTCTGGCACTCGTGGCACCACCACGGCAGCTTCTCGCGTCCCACCGCCGAAGCCTGTCTCGCCGCCTGCAACGAGCGCCTCCACCAAGCCCACCTCGCCCTGCAACAGGCCACCCTCCTCACCCTCACCTTCGGCACCGCGTGGGTCTTTTCGCTCCGCGAAGAAACCAGCCCGCGCTCCAGCCGCGTGGTAGCCAACTGCCACAAGCTGCCCGCCAGCCACTTCGAGCGGTGGCGATTGGACACCGAGGACATCTGCGACCTCTGGCTTCCCCTGCTGCAAAGGCTGCACGACTTCAACCCGAAGCTGAAAGTGCTGTTCACCGTGTCGCCCATCCGCCACCTGGCCGATGGTGCCCACGGCAACCAGCTCAGCAAAGCCACCCTGCTGCTGGCAGTGGAAAAGCTCTGCACCGCCCACCCCACCCTCTGCACCTACTTCCCCGCCTACGAGATAGTGCTCGACGAATTGCGCGACTACCGATTCTTCGCCCCCGACATGACCCACCCCAGCTCGCTGGCCGCCGACATCGTCTACTCCCGCTTCCAGCAATCCTGCCTCTCCCCCGCCCTCATTCAGCAAGCCCACCTCGCAGCCAAAGCCCACCGCCGCGAACAACACCGACCGCTGCATTAGCACATCCACCGTTTTTTCCTTATATTTGCAAAAAGCAACTACACCCCGCAATATGAGATACACAGTTGATTTCCTTGTGGTTGGTTCGGGCATAGCTGGCCTGAGCTTCGCCCTCCGTGTGGCCGCACACGGCAAAGTGTGCCTACTGACCAAAGGCGATGCCTCCGAAGGCAGCACCCGCTACGCGCAGGGCGGCATAGCCGCCGTGATGTACGACAGCGACTCCTTCGACAAGCACATTCAGGACACCCTCATCGCCGGCGACGGCATCTGCGACCGCGAGGTGGTGGAGATGACCATCCGCGAAGCCCCCGACCGCATCCGCGAACTGGTGCAATACGGCGTCGACTTTGACCTCGACGGCAAGCGCGGACGCTTCGACCTCCACCGCGAAGGTGGCCACAGCGAATTCCGCATCCTCCACCACAAGGACAACACTGGCGAAGAAATCGAACGCGCCCTCCTCGAAGCCGCACGCCGCCACCCCAACATCGAAATCCGCGAGCACCAATTCGCCATCGACCTCATCACCCAGCACCACCTCGGACAATGGGTAACCCGACACACCCCAGGCATCGAATGCTACGGCGTCTACGCCCTCGACTGCCAGACCAACCGCATCGACACCTACCTCTCCAAAGTCACCCTGCTGGCCACTGGCGGCATGGGCAACGTCTACTCCACCACCACCACCCCCCTGCTCTCCACCGGCGACGGAGTGGCCATGGTGCACCGCGCCCGCGGAGTGCTGGCCGACCTCGAGTTCACCCAATTCCACCCCACCTCGCTCTACAACCCCTCCGAAAAACCCGCCTTCCTCATCACCGAAGCCATGCGAGGCGCAGGCGCCGTGCTCAAAGACCGCGACGGCAACGAGTTCATGCAAAAATACGACCCCCGCCTAAGCCTTGCGCCACGCGACATCGTCGCCCGTGCCATCGACAACGAGATGAAACTCTCCGGCCGCGACTACCTCTACCTCGATGCTCGCTCCATCGGCAGCCGCCACCTCATCGAAGGCTTCCCCACCATCTACGCCAAATGCCTCTCCATCGGCATCGACATCACACGCGACATGATCCCCATCCGCCCTGCCATGCACTACCAATGCGGCGGCATCAAAGTCGACCGCCGAGGTGCCAGCTCCATCCGCCACCTCTACGCCGCAGGCGAATGCGCCTGCACTGGCCTCCACGGCGGCAACCGCCTGGCCAGCAACTCGCTGCTCGAAGCCGTAGTCTACGCCCACAACGCCGCCGAAGCCGCAACAGCCGAAGTGCAGAACATCAGCTTCCGCCATGACGTGCCCGACTGGAACGCCGAAGGCATGGTGTTCAACGAGGAGATGGTACTCATCACCCAAACCAAGAAAGAACTCCAAGAAATCATGTGGAACTACGTCGGCATCGTCCGCAGCGACCTCCGCCTGCAACGCGCCTTCGACCGCCTCAACCTCATCTACCGCGAAACCGAGGACCTCTACAACCGCTCCGTCCTCACCGAGCCGCTCTCCGAACTGCGCAACCTCATCGCCTGTGCCTACCTCATCATCAAAATGGCTCGTGCCCGCCGCCAAAACGTCGGCCTCCACTACAGCCTCGACCTCCTCCCCTCCCATCCCGAAAAAACACCCCAGGCCTAACCACCTCCAAAATAAGCACAATGCAACTACCTGACACTTCGACTCTTCGCCCATCGTTCTTCAATCGTTCTTCAATCGTTCTTCAATAGCCGATTGAAGAACTATTGAAGAACTATTGAAGAACTATTGAAGAACTGCCCACCCAAAACCTACCCAGAAACGTCCTCCAACACCTCCCGAAAAATAAAAAAAACCACAAAAGCACAAATCCCCCAAGGCAATAATTCCAAGCGAGAAACGTTAAACGTGGCATGGGAACAGACAGCAACCGACACACAGGCAATTTCATCCTCATACTGATAGCGATGACGCTGGGCGTGATCATCGGAGTGATGACCGCCAGCAACATAGCTCGCCACACCGAGACCTCGCTCACCGACAAGATTGGCGAGGTGGGGCATCTGATTGAAAAGGAATACGTGGACGAGATGGCTATGGACACCCTCGCCGAGCGGCTCATCGGGGTGATGCTCTCCGAGCTTGACCCCCACAGCTCCTACTTCTCTGCCCATGAGGCCGAGCGGCACGCCGAGATGATGCGCGGCTCGTTTGAGGGCATAGGCGTCGTGCTGCACTACGAGGGCGACTCGTGCTACGTAGGGCAGGTGATGCCTGGTGGCCCCTCCGACGGGGTCGGCCTGCTCCCAGGCGACAAAATACTGTTTGCCGACGGCGACACCATCAGCGGCAAAGCCATGCCCAACGACTCGGTGGTGGCGCGGCTGCGCGGACCTCGCGGCACACACGTCAGAGTAGACATCGAGCGCATCGCGGGCAAAGCCACCGAGCGGCTGCAATTCAACATCCGCCGCGGCGTGGTGGAACACTACACTGTGGACTGTGCCACCATGCTCGACGACACCACAGGCTACATCCAGCTCACCACCTTTGCCGCCACCAGCCACGATGAGTTCCGCGAAGCTCTGCTTCGGCTGAAGCAAAAAGGAATGCGCCACCTGGTGTTCGACCTCAGGGGCAACACAGGAGGCTCGCTGGCCAGCGCAATAGGCATCGCCGGCGAGATGCTCCCCCGTGGCAGCCTGATAGTCTACACCCAGGGTGCCCACTCGCGCCGGCAGGATGGCAAAGCTGGTTACGGAGGATTGTTTACAGAAGGGCGCGTCACGGTGATGGTGGACGAGAACTCGGCCTCGGCAAGCGAGGTGGTGGCTGGTGCCTTGCAGGACAACGACCGTGCCACGATAGTGGGTCGGCGCACTTTCGGCAAAGGGCTGGTTCAAGCAGAATACGACCTGCACGATGGCAGCACGGTGCTGCTCACCGTGGCACGCTACTACACGCCCTCGGGGCGGTGCATACAGCGGTCGTACCAAAAAGGGACTGAAGCCTACTACCGCGAATACCTCGCGCAGCTGATGGGCGAAGCCTATGCCGACACGATGGAGGTGCACATCGCCGACACCACCCCCTACTTCACCCGCAGCGGACGGGTGGTCTACGGCGGAGGTGGCATCGTGCCCGACCGGCTGCTGGCCTACCACAAAGACCCCTCGTTTGTCTACTACAATGCCCTCGCTGGCAAATCGCTCATCAGCCGGGTGGCCTTCGGTGAGGTGCGGCGGCATGGGGCAGAGTGGCGGCAGCAATACCGCGATGCGGATGCTTTTATCCGCCAGTTCAATGCCGGCGAGGCAATGATGGCCAAGCTGGTAGCCGAGGGCGAAGCGGCAGGCATAGCCTGCGACAAAGAGAGCCTCCGCGTGCAGGACAAGCTATTCCGCAACATGCTCAAAGCCCACATCGCCTTCTCCCTCTACGGAAGCGAAGCCTACCGCCGCGTATGCCTGCTGACCGACGAAGACCTGCAACAACTGAAAACCAAGCAACCATGAAGAGAATACTGACCCTCGCACTACTCACAGCCCTCGGCATCGGTGCCTCGGCTCAGACCAGCACGCTGACAGCCACGCTGAAAGGGGCACTGGCCAAAGAGCGGGTGCTGCTGTGCGAGCCACGCGGCGGACAACTGGTGCCCACCGACACGCTATCGGCCGATGCCCAAGGGCATATAGCAATCAAACGCCAAGTGAGCGAAAGCGACTTCTTCGCCTTGGCACTGATGCGGCCACAGAGTCCGCTGGTCCACGTGATGCTACTGCCTGGCGAGGAGGTGAGCCTCGCAATGGAGTTCCTGCCCGAGATGAACTTCATCACGGTAGCCAACGCCAAAGGGTCGGACAACATGCAGCTCTACGCCGACTACACCCAGCTCATGGCAGCTGCCATGACCAATAGCGCTCGGCAGGCCACGCTGGCCGACGACATGGAACAGCTCATCCGTGCGAAAAAGGAGGTGCTGATGAGTGCATTCTTGGTTACCTACTTCGAGACAGTGTTTGAGCAGTACGCCCCGCTCTACAAGCAAGTGCGCGATGCCCTCATCGGACGCTACCCCTCCAACGACTTTGTGCGCCACCTCGACGGCAAGCTGCGGGGTGCGGTGGTGGCTGGTATGGAGGCCCCCGACATCGCCCTGCCCGACCGCGATGGGAAAGAGCGGCGATTGAGCGACCTGCGGGGCAAAGTGGTGCTGGTCGACTTCTGGGCCTCATGGTGCCGCCCCTGCCGCATGGCCAACCCCCACGTGGTTAGACTCTACCAACAATACAAAGAGCGAGGCTTCGAAGTCTACAGCGTATCGCTTGACAATAACCGCGAAGCCTGGCTGCGAGCCATCGAAGCCGACGGGCTGGAATGGCCCAACCACGTGAGCGACCTGCGTGGCTGGAGCTCGGCTGGTGGCAAACTCTACGGCATCAGCTCCATCCCCTCCACCGTGCTGGTGGATGCCGAAGGCACTATCGTGGCACGGAATTTGCAGGGAAACGCATTAGAGGAGAAACTTAAAGAAATACTCGGAGAATGATAACGACTACACAGATTGAAATGGCCCTCGGGCATGTGGACGATCCCGACCTGGGTCGCAGCCTGATGGAACTGGGCATGATTGAGAACATCCAGGTAGAGGGAAAAAAGGTAAGCTTCGACCTGGTGCTCACCACCCCGGCCTGCCCGATGAAAAAGAAGATGAGCGACGACTGCGTGGCGGCAATCCATGAATATGTGGACCGCGAAGCCGAGGTGGAGGTACACCTCACCTCACGGCCTCAACCCCAGCAACCCGATGACCAGGAGGCACTGAAAGGCGTGAAGCATATCATCGCTGTAGCCTCGGGCAAAGGGGGCGTAGGGAAAAGCACAGTGGCAGTGAACCTCGCCATAGCACTGGCTCGCACGGGTGCGAAGGTGGCCATAGTGGATGCCGACATCTATGGCCCGTCGATACCCATCATGCTCGGCGTGCAGGACGAGGAAGTCTACGGCCACCAGGAAGGCGAGAAGACCTACATGCTACCCGTGGAGAAATACGGACTGAAGATGATGAGCGTAGGCTTCTTCGTCAGCCCTGAAAAGGCGATGGCTTGGCGTGGGCCGATGGCCAGTAGCACCTTGAAGCAGTTGCTGACCGACACCCTGTGGGGCGAGATAGACTACATGGTGGTGGATATGCCCCCTGGAACAGGCGACATACAGCTGACGCTGGCGCAAACACTGCCAGTCAGCGGAGCCATCATCGTCAGCACCCCGCAGCAGGTAGCACTGGCCGATGTGGTACGAGGCGTGGAACTCTTCCGCAATGAGGCCATCAACATACCAGTGCTGGGGTTTGTGGAAAACATGGCCTACTTCACCCCCGCCGAGTTGCCCGACAACAAGTACTACATCTTCGGTCGGGGTGGTTGCCGCCGCATGGCCGAGCAGATGAACATCCCCCTGCTTGGGGAAATTCCGCTGGTGCAAAGCATCGCCGAAAGTGGCGACAACGGCAAGCCAGCCGCCCTCTTCTCGCCCCAAGCCGTCCACGACCCCGTGCGCGATGCTTTCGACGCATTGGCACAGAACACAATAAAAGAGCTCTGCAAACTGAACATCAAATAGCACCCCGAAGAATATGACCGACCAAGAGAAAGCCACCGTAGAGGTGAAGGTAAAGAACGCATTGCAGCAGATACGCCCCTACCTGCAGCAGGATGGAGGCGATGTGGAATATGTAGATATGACCGCCGAGGGCGTGGTGATGGTAAGGCTTCAAGGCCACTGCGGCACTTGCCCCCACGCTATGGCCACCCTCAAGCAAGGCATTGAGCAGGCACTCAAGAAAGCCATCCCCGAGGTAAAAAGTGTGGAAAAGATATGATATACACACGCACAGGCGACCAAGGGCAGACCTCGCTGGTGGGTGGTGCCAGAGTGAGGAAAGACAGCACACGGGTGGAAGCCTACGGCACAGTGGATGAGCTCAACTCCCACCTGGGGTTGCTGGCCGAGATGATACGCCCACAGGAAGAGCCACAATATCGTGTGCTGAAGGGAATACAGAACTGCCTGTTTATCATCCAGACGCTCCTTGCCACCGAGGACGAAGCACTGCGGAAGAAACTTCCCCCACTGCCAGCCGACGCAGTGGAAGGGCTGGAGCATCAGATTGACACCTTCAATGCCAGCCTGCCACAACTCCGACAATTCGTTATAGCTGGCGGCACAATGCCAGGAGCACAATGCCACGTGTGCCGCACCGTATGCCGGCGGGCAGAGCGAAGAGTAGTAACACTCGCCACGAGCGAAATCGTGAGCGAAGAGGTAATGCGCTACCTGAACCGACTATCCGACTATCTTTTCGTGCTGGCACGATACTTGGTAGTGGCCGCTGGAGCAAAAGAAGATGTGTATATCAGCTAAATAAAAAAAATGTTTGGCCGTACATAAATAAAGATGTACATTTGCAAAATTTTTTGAGCAACACCTATGTATTGGACACTTGAATTAGCATCGAAGTTGGAAGACGCTCCCTGGCCAGCGACAAAAGAAGAACTGATTGACTATGCGCAGCGTACGGGAGTCCCGATGGAAGTAGTGGAAAACCTGCAGGAGATAGAAGACGAAGGCGACCAATACGAATGCATCGAGGACATTTGGCCCGACTACCCCACCAAGGAGGACTTTCTCTTTGATGAAGACGAGTATTAGCATAGTCGGCGCAGGCAACGTGGCCACCCACATGGCCATCGCGCTGCACCAAGGTGGCTGCACGATCAGGCAGATTCTGTCGCGAACCTACGACCACGCACAACTACTGGCAATGAAAACCGAGGCGTCGCCAATCACCGACTGGCAACGCCTTGAGCAGGATGTAGATGCCTGCTTGCTTTGCGTGGACGATGATGCACTCTACGACCAGGCTCTCGACCTTCGCCTCCCCAAAAGCCTCGTGCTTCACACCTCGGGCAGCACCCCTATCAGCGTACTTAATCGTATCAGCCCCCGACACGGAGTGTTGTGGTCGCCGCAAACTTTTATCCGCGACATAGCGATGGACTACAGCCGCCTACCCCTTTGCATTGAGGGCAACACCCCAAAAGTGGAAGAAGAAATTGAATCACTGGCATCTACCATCAGCCCCTGCATCTACCATCTGAACCAAGAGCAACGCCGCAAAGCGCACTTGGCCGCCGTGATGGTGAGCAACTTCGTCAACGCCATCAACGCCACAGCCCAAGACTATATGACGGATGCCGGACTCGACTTCACCATGCTACGCCCACTCGCCGAACAGACCCTGCATAAATGGGACTACGGCAACCTGTGGACGCAACAGACTGGTCCCGCCATTCGACACGACGAGAAGACCCTCACCGCACATCGCCGCCTCCTATCCGATAATCCACACCTTCTGCAACTCTACAACCTGCTGACCGAACTCATACAGGCACAATGACCCTGATTGACACCCACTGCCACCTCTACGATGAGGCATTCGACAGCGACCGCAGCGAGGCTGTGCAGCGAGCCTTGGATGCTGGCGTTGGCACCATGCTGCTGCCCGATATTGACCACAGCAGCACCCCACGACTGGACGCCCTCGCACAAAGCCATCCCCAACACTTCCGCCGCATGACGGGACTTCACCCCACCTCGGTAAAAGAGGACTACCAGGCCGAGCTTTCGCACGTCTACTCCCGCCTGCAACACTGCCGCGAAGGCCAAGACTCACTCCCCCCAATTGTAGCCATCGGCGAAATCGGCATGGATCTCTACTGGGACCGCACCTACGAAAAGGAGCAAACCGATGCCCTGCGGCAACAGCTGGAATGGGCAATAGAATTCCACCTACCCGTAGCCCTGCACATCAGAAAAGCCCACAACGAAGTGTTCCACCTGCTACGCGATATGGGGAAACCTGCTGGAATGCAAGGCGTGATGCACTGCTTCGGAGGCAGCGTGCAGGAAGCCCGAAAAGCCGTGGAAATGGGCTTTATGCTGGGCATAGGAGGCGTGGTAACCTTCAAGAATGCTGGACTTGCCGATGTGGTTCGCGACATCCCGCTTGACCACCTTCTGCTCGAGACCGACGCACCCTACCTTGCACCAACCCCCTACCGGGGCAAGCGCAACGAAAGCAGCTATCTGCCCATCATTGCACAAAAAATAGCCGAAATCAAAGGGACAACCGCAGCCGAGGTAGCCGCACAGACCACCGCGAACGCCCGCATCCTGTTCCGCCTTTAGGCAGTTAACCTCCTCCTCCCACAAAGAACCATACCCGTGTTTCGTCCGTGCATAGTCCGTGTTTGATCCATGGTAAGTCCGAGTCCACTCGGAGGTGACACGAACCTGATACGAACCTGACACGAACCTGACACGGACCAAGTGGCAGTGGAAAATTGAGTGTGAGCAGGGGAAAGTGAGCAGTGAATGGTGAATAGTGACTAGTGAATAGTGACATGAGATGGGTGTGTCTCCAATTTCCAATTCCCGGTTCACTATTCACCCTTAACCCTTCCCCTTTCTTATCACTTTTCACCATTCACTTTCCCCCATTCCCCTCTCTATTCACTTTTCACTTTTCACCCTTCACTTTTTCCCAGGATTGGGAAAAATGTTGTATCTTTGCAGTGCGAAAGTGGAGAGAATGCAAGTTGAATGCTTCTTGTAACATATTGATTATCATCCCCCCCCCCATTTGCGAGGGGTTGTATGGGCTGTAGAGGTGCGGCGTGCTGCGTCTCTGTGGGGGGTGTCGCACCTCTGCGGTGGTGATGTGAAGCCTCGGTTGCATACCTTTGTGGTGTATGCAGCCGAGGCTTCGCCCTTTTTCGGTTGTGGTAACATGTAAATCATAGATAAGAGATGAACAGAAAGAGCAAAAAGAAAGAGAGATTGGTCGCTGGTGCCCGAAGGGTGGGCATGGCAGCGGCAGCGATGAT
>JAFTBM010000064.1 GCA_017455205.1 Bacteroidales bacterium | reverse complement strand
GGTGGTAGTTGGTGAGCATCTCGTCGGGCGTGCCGCTTTCACCGAAGCGGTCGTCGACGGCCACGTACTCCATCGGTGTGGGGCAGTGCAGGGCGAGGGTCTGGGCCACGCTGTCGCCCAGGCCGCCGTTAAAGAGGTGCTCCTCGCAGGTCACCACGGCGCGGGTCTTCCGTGCGCTGGCCACGATGGCCTCCACGTCGAGCGGCTTGATGGTGTGGATGTTGATGACTTCGGCGCTGATGCCTTCCTTCTCCAGGGCTTCGGCGGCTTGCAGGGCTTCCCACACCAGGTGGCCGCAGGCGAAGAGGGTCACGTCCTTGCCCTCGCTCAGCAGCTGCGCCTTGCCGATTTCAAACTTCTCGCCTTCCGGCAGGAAGCAGGGCATCTTGGAGCGGCCGAGGCGGAGGTAGACGGGTCCCGTGTGCTCGGCGGCGGCCAGCGTGGCGGTACGGGCCTGGCCCCAGTCGGCGGGCACGAGCACGGTCATGTTGGGCAGTGCCTTCATCAGGGCGATGTCCTCCATCGTCTGGTGCGTGGCGCCGTCCTCGCCGAGCGAGATGCCGGCGTGCGAGCCGCAGATCTTCACGTTCTTGTTGCTGTAGGCCACGACCTGGCGTATCTGGTCGTAGATGCGGCCGGTGACGAACTCGGCGAAGCCCCCGATGAAGGGCACCTTGCCGCAGAGGCTCAGTCCGGCGGCGATGCCGACCATGTTGGCTTCGGCGATACCGCACTGGATGAAGCGCGCGGGGAACTCCTTGGCGAAGCCGTCCATCTTGACGCTGCCTTTGACGTCGGCGCTCAGCGCGACGACATTCTCATTCCTGCGGCCAGCCTCCACAAGGCCTTCGCCCATGCCGGCGCGCAACTCTTTGCTTGATTTGTTTTCGTAGTGGGTCATTGTTATTGTTGTTTTATTTATTATTTGCACTGTTTTCTTTTGCAATCAATATTGAGCGGTTCAACTTGTCGATGAACCACTGTTTGTCGGGTAGTTCAGTGAGGTATTGAGCCACTTTGATATTGTCCTCGCCAAGCATCATCAGTTCCACTTGCTCGGTGTTACCTTCGCTGCAAAGCAACAAACCTATGGGCGACTCCTCATGCGGTTTCTGCTCATACGCTTGCAGATACTTCAGGTACAACTCCATCTGACCCTTGTATTCCGGCTTGAACTTACCCAGCTTGAGGTCGATGGCAACAAGGCGGTTCAGGCCACGATGGTAGAAATAGTCCACGGCGTCTACCGAAATACGCTTCTGCCGTTCAAGAAAGGCGAATCCCTGCCCTAACTCCAAGATAAACCGTTCCAGTTGTACCAATATGGCATCTTCCAGATTCTTTTCGGAATAATAGCCGTGCAGACCGAGGAAGTCAACGATATAGGTACTCTTCAAGACCATTTCGGGAGTCAGTTCCCCCTTTTCCATACCATCCATCACCTTTATTTGTTCCTCTTCAGGCTTGGCGGCAATCAGAGTCCGTTCATAGAGCATGGCATCCAGCTGTCGTCCGAGTTGGCGCGTGCTCCAGTGCTGTTCGATGCACATCTTCTGATAGAAGAGTCGTTTTGCTTGATTGTCAATGGTTGCCAGGTCAATCAGATGGCTCCATGTCAATGTGTGCGACAGTGTCGCACACATTTCATCGTAGGAAAACACCTGCGCTACATTCATCATTCTGACCAAGGCAGTCCGAGTAAATCCACTCCCAAACATGCTTGTCAACCGCGTGGCAATACCTTGCAGGATACTTTTTCCGTACTGTCCGTATGTCTCGTAGTGCAACTCATCGACAAGATATTTACCCACCTGCCAATACATCATGTTGAGCGCGCTGTTCACATGCACCACCGTCTGCCGTTTCGCCTCGGAAACAATTGCAGCGATGCCCTGCACGATACTCTCCGGCACTTCCATGCCGGTGCGCAACTCTTTGCTTGATTTGTTATCGTAGTGGGTCATTGTATTGTTGTTTTTATTGTTTGTTTTTCTACTTTGGTGGGTTTAATGGGGTTAATGGGCGGCTGGCGCCTAATGCCCATATCGCACATAAGACCCATTATACCCAGATTGCCCATTCTGCCCATCGCGGTAGATGGCCGAGTCGAGATGCCGCTTGCAGAACGCTTCCAACGTCCTGTAGTTGTTATCCTGCTGTATAGAGTCTATGTTGGCCATGCCATTGCAACGGTGTATATCCCTGACAAGGCTATTGCCTATTGCGTTGCTCGAAGGCTTCGTACATCATCACTCCGGCGGCTACGCTGACGTTGAGCGAGGCTACGGATCCCGCTATCGGCAGCCGTGCCTTGACATCGCACAGGCGCAGCAGGTCGCTCCCGATTCCAGCCTCTTCGTTTCCCATGATGAGGAGTGTGGGGCGGCGAAAATCCACGTCGCGGTAGTGTATCGTGCCTTTCTCGGTTGAGGCTACTACCTGGAAGCCATATTGCTTGGCAAGGTTGATGGCCGTCTTGAGGTTCTGTTCGCGACAGACTGGCAGCCGCAGCAGTGCACCGCTGCTGGTCTTTATAGCGTCCTCGTTGAGGGCTGCCGACCCGTGGTCGGGCACCACCAAGGCCGCCGCACCAGTGCATTCCGCCGTCCGCGCGATGGCTCCCATGTTGCGCACATCGGTAACGCGGTCGAGCATCACTATCAATGCGTTTTCTCCTGCCGACTCCAATATGTCGGCCATCGAGTGGTACTTTACTTTCGACACTACCGCTACCACCCCCTGGTGGTTGCCCGAGGCGAGCTTTTCTATACGCTCCTGCGGCACATATTGCGCCGGCACACCCTTCTCTTTCAGTGCACGGCGAAGTTCACCCACCAGCGTGCCATTCAGTCCGTTCTGTATCCACACGCGCTCAATCTGCGCACCGCTTTCCACGGCCTCAATCACTGGCCGCAGGCCGTAGATGGTTTGCGGCCTATTCTGTGTTTTTTCCATCCTTGATTGTTATTTTTCTGTCGGCCATGTCGGCCAGTTCTTCATTGTGGGTAACCACCACAAAGGTCTGCCCCAAATCCTGGCGCAGGGCGAAAAAGAGCTCGTGCAGCTCGCGGGCGTGTGCCGAATCGAGGTTGCCCGTAGGCTCATCGGCAAGCACCACCATTGGCTTGTTCATCAAGGCTCTGGCCACTGCCACCCGCTGCTGCTCGCCGCCGCTGAGGGCTGCTGGCTTGTGCCGAGAGCGGTCGGCAAGGCCGAGCCTCTCCAGCAGCTCCATCGCGCGGTGCCGTGCCTCCTCCTGTCGGTCGCCCTTGATGAGCGCGGGTATCATCACGTTCTCCACTGCCGTAAATTCAGGAAGCAGGTGGTGTGCTTGGAACACGAAGCCTATGTGCTCGTTTCTGAACCGTGCCAACGCCCGCTCGCCCAGGGCGGAGACTTCGCGGCCTTCATAGACCACCCGTCCGCTGTCGGCACGGTCGAGTGTGCCCAGTATCTGCAGCAATGTGGTCTTGCCTGCACCCGATGCCCCCACGATGCTCACCACCTCGCCTTGTGCTATCTTGAGGTTCACCTCGCGCAGCACCTGCAGTGCACCGTAGCTCTTGCTGACGTTGTCTACTTCTATCATATCAATTTTTTTGCTTGTCCCCGATCTACATTCTCCGCCCCTGGATAAACACCTGCTCCACCTTGTTCTCGCCGAAGCTATAGGGCATATATTCCAAGCTTGGCACTGGCCGTGTGATGAAGAAATTGGCCTGCTTGCCCACAGCGATGCTCCCCACCTCGTGGCTTACGCCCATGGCGTAGGCGCTGTTGAGCGTAACGGCATTGATAGCCTCCTCGGGCAGAAGCCTATAGTTGATGCAGGCCATGCTCAAGATGAGTTGCATATTGCCCGACGGCGAGGAGCCAGGGTTGCAGTCGCTTGCCATAGCCACTCCCAGCCCCGAGTCTATCATCTGCCTCGCTGGTGCGTAGGGCATGCCGAGGAAGAAGGCTGCCCCAGGCAACACGGTGGGCATCGTCCCGCTCCCATTGAGTGCGGCAATCTCGGCCTCGCCCATGTGCTCCAAATGGTCGCAGCTGAGGGCATTCCACCGCACCGCCACTTGCACCCCCCCGCTGCAGGCCAGCTCGTTGGCGTGAATCTTGCCGCGAAGGCCATACTTGGCCCCAGCTTCCAATATGCGGTCGGCCTCCTCGGGGGTGAAAAATCCGCGGTCGCAAAACACGTCCACATAGTCGGCCAGCCCCTCGGCGGCAGCCTGCGGTATCATCTCCCGCACCACGAGGTCTACAAATTCGCCCTGCCGCCCACGGTATTCCAGTGGCACCCCGTGTGCCCCCAGCAGCGTGGCTTTCAGCGCGAGGGGCGAGGTCTCTTTCATCCGACGTATCACCCGCAGCATCTTCATCTCGGCCTCCACCGTCAGCCCATAGCCGCTCTTGAGCTCCACCGCTCCACTGCCCAGCCGAATCATCTGCTCCAGCCGTTGCATCGCCCCCTCGTAGAGTTCTTCCTCCGAGGCGGCCTGCAGCCTCCGAGCACTGTTCAGTATGCCGCCGCCGCGCTGCGCAATCTCTTCGTAGCTCAGGCCGCGAATTTTGTCGCAATACTCATGCTCGCGGCTGCCGGCATAGACCAAGTGGGTGTGCGAATCGCAGAAGCAGGGCATCACCAGCCTGCCCGAGGCATCCACCACGCTGTCCGCCCGCTCCTCGGCCAAAGTGGCCATCGGGCCGAAGGCCACAATCCGCCCCTCTTCCACCATCAGGTAGGCATCCTTCACCGTGGCCACGTTGGCCATCTCGGTCCCCAGCACCCGCTCGCGGGGCTGCTCCTCCACCTGCACCAACTCCTTAATATTCCTAACCAGTAAGCGCATAATTCAACCCTTGTTATTATGATGCAAAGTTACGACAAATTCGCCGATATTTGCCCCCCAAAAACACCCTTTTTGCCTGTTTTTATGCAAACACCTGTTGTTTAGCTATTTATTAGTGAGTTCTTCAATAGTTCTTCAATAGTTCTTCAATCGTTCTTCAATAATTATTGAAGAACGATTGAAGAACGATAGGCATACGATTGGCGAAATGACCTATGTGAGGGGAGGTGAAAAAGGGTGGGGCAGGGGCGGAGCGGCGGGTGGAGGAGGAGAAATACAGGTGCGGGTAACTTTTTTGCTTGCAGTATTGAAAAAATGATTATCTTTGCACTTGAAATTTCACTGGGGAAAAGTGGAACTAATTATAAAACCGTTCAATATGAAGAAACGTCTATTATTGTTGGCACTGGCCGCACTGTGGCTCACGGCGGCCAAGGCGCAGCAGTTTGCGCCAGGAGTGGTGCCAGAGCCTACGGCGGACACCTCGGGGTTTGCCACAGGCAATGTGCAACTTTCGGGACCAGGAGCCTTCCTGCTGGCCGATTTGAAGCAGGGGATGAACCCAAAACAGCTCACGCAGCGCTATGTGCTGGTCAAGCAGGGTGCTGAAAATCATGTGCCCGCATTTGTGGAGCTTGCTGCTGGCGCCACACGTCAGGAGCTGGAAAGCTTGGGCGTGAAGGTGCAGTCGGGGAAGGGCAGCGTGATGTCGGTGCTTGTCCCGCTGTCGTCCTACGAGGAGTTGGTCTATTCGGGCATAGTGGCTCGGATCGATGTGAGCGAGCGCAACACTCCGATGCTCAACCGGGTGCGTGAGGCTGCGAATGTGGATAGCGTCTACAATGGGCTTCGGTTGCCGCGTGCCTATACGGGTGCGGGCGTGGTAGTAGGTGTGGTGGACATTGGATTCGAGTATGGGCATCCAGCCTTCTACGATTCCACGGGGACCACGCTCAGGGTAAAGCGCGTGTGGGAGCAGACAGCCTCCACGGGTTCGCATCCCTCGGGCTTCACCTATGGGCGCGAGTTGGCGACGGCCTCCGACATCTTGGCAGCGGCCAATAGTTCGACCACCGAGACCCACGGTACGCACGTGGCTGGCATAGCGGCTGGCTGCGGTGGCAACACGGCGGCTATGCGTGCCTTCCGAGGCATTGCCCCCGAGGCCGACTTGGTGCTGGTCTCCACCAACATGTCGAGTACTGGCATTTACGACGGCATAGAGTACATCGGGCGCTACGCGGCCTCGGTGGGGAAGCCTTGCGTCATCAACCTCAGCTTGGGGTCGCACGTAGGCCCTCACGATGGCACCTCGTCGTTCGACCGCGCTTGCGATAGCTACTTGGCCTCGTATGGCAACGGGCTGCTGCTGGTGGGTGCCGCTGGCAACGAAGGGGCCGACAAGCTGCATATCAGCAAAACTTTCTCGGCCAACGACACGTTGCTCTACGCCATCGTGGATTTCGACGGCAGCTCGGCAGGTAGCACCACCATCGACCTTTGGAGCGAGAGCGGGAGCTACTTCCTCGTCGGCTTGGGCATTATCAACACCAGCACGGCACGCTTCGAGGCGGGAGGCTACTTCCGCCACTCGCAGGCCTACTACACCTACAGCGAGAGCCTCACCGATGCCGATGGCGAGGTAACCACCGCCACCGTCTACTGCAACGGCGTGGACCGCTACAACGGCCGTCAGAACATCAGCATCAGCCTCAACAATAGCAATCAGACTTCCGACAACCAGCGTGTCATCCTCGTACTCAAGGCGCGCACTGGCACGGTGCACATGTGGGGCAACAAATGCACCTTCGTCAAAGCTGGCTTGACGGGCATCACCGAGGGCAACACCAACTACACTGTCAGCGAGACGGGTGGGTCGGGCAACTCGATGATCACCGTGGGAGCCTACACCACTCGCAATAGCTGGACGTCGCGTGCAGGCACTCCCTTCGACATCTCGCAGAAAGCCACTGTGGGAGATATCGCCTACTTCTCCTCGCGCGGCCCTCGGCTTGATGGCCACACCAAGCCCGACATCACTGCTCCGGGGCAGATGACCATTGCCCCCATCAACCGCTTCAACAGCAGCTATTGCAACAGCGGCTATGCCACCCACGCCATGACCTTCAACGGAAACACAGAGTATTTCGGCGCGATGCAGGGCACATCGATGTCCACTCCCGTGGTGACGGGCATCCTCGCCCTATGGCTTCAGAGCGACACTTCGCTCAACCCCACCAAGGCATTGCAGCTGCTTAAGTCCACCGCCGTCAGCGATAGCTACACGGGTACTATCCCGCAGGCGGGAAGCAACACCTGGGGCTACGGCAAGATTGATGCCTATGCAGGTCTTGACACCACGAGTGCACCCGAGGCACTTGACACTGCAACCTGCCTCATCACCTCGCTCCCCTACACGCAGGATTTTGAGAATGGCGCCAAATGCTGGGGCATCCGCAACAGCAACAGTAATGGCCTGTCATGGGGCGTGACTCGTGGCTATGGCTACAACCAATCGGCGTGTGCCTACGTCAACGACACAGCATCGGGCGACTGGTTCATCTCGCCACGCATCATCGTGGCGGGCGATATAGCGGTGGATTGGAAGGTGGCCTCGCTCAGTGTCAGCACCGTGGAGTCGTACCGCGTGTGGCTGCTGACGTCGAGTAGCTCCTACCTCATCTATGGCGAGAGCCTCAACGACACCAACTTTGCCGACCGCACGGCCTACTGGCGTATTGCTGCTGGCGACACCGCACAAATCGTCTTCCAGTACCTTTCCAATACGCGTGGGGTACTCCTGATTGACGACTTTGCCATACGTTCAGCCAACCTCTATGCCCTCTCGGCTACGAGCAACAGCACAACGCAGGGCTCGGTCAGTGGCGGTGGCTACTATGTGCCCGATGCACAGGTAACCATCACTGCCAATGCGGCCGCGGGCTACCGCTTCACCTGCTGGCAGGACGGAAGTGCCGTCAATCCGCGCAGCTTCGTCCTGACGGGCGACACAGCCTTTACCGCCTACTTCGAGGTCGATACCCTCACCCAGACCACCCTCGCTGCCATCGACACCAGCAAGTGCCTCATCACCTCGCTGCCCTACGTGATGAATTTCGACACGACCATTGACTGCTGGAGCCTCTACGATGCCAATAGCGATGGCACCCGCTGGGGACTTATTCGCAATTATGGCGTGAACTCGTCGAAGTGCATGTTCATCAACCCACGGTCTAACTCGAATGATTACCTCTATTCGCCGAAGTGCATTGTTACGGGTCACATGGCACTCGACTGGAAGGCTCGCAGCTATTATGCCAGCTTGCCCAATACCTACGCCGTCTATCTGGTTACATCCAAAGAGGGAGCCAAAGTCCTCTTCACGGAGACGCTTGCCAGCAGCTCGTATGTCAGCCGCTCGGTGGACTTCGATGTGGCTGTGGGCGATACATCGTGGATTATCTTCCGCTACCTCAGCGATAGCATGTCGGCCTTCTTCATCGACGACTTCACGCTGCGGCGCGTCAGCTCGCCAGTGCAGTACACATTGACGGTGGCCAGTGCCGACCCAGCGCAGGGTACTGCCACAGGCGGTGGCACCTTCGATGTGGGCAGCACAGCTACCCTGACGGCTACGCCACTGACAGGCTACCATTTCCTCCGTTGGCAGGACGGCAATACCGACAACCCACGCTCGGTTATCGTCACCTGCAATGCTACCTACACAGCCTACTTCGAAGCTGACAACGCACCAGTGCAGTATACGCTGACGGCCAATAGTGCCAACATTATGCAAGGCATGGTGAGCGGTGGCGGCACCTACAATAGCGGTTCCACAGCCACGCTGACGGCTACTGCGGCTTCGGGCTATCACTTCCTCCGTTGGCAGGATGGCAATACCGACAATCCACGCAGCATCGTCGTTACGCAGGATAGCAACTTTGTGGCCTACTTCGAGGCCGACCAGGCACCCGAACCCACGCAGTTCACCCTGACGGTGCAGAGTGCAAATCCAGCGCAGGGGACGGTCAGCGGAGGCGGTGTCTACAGCACAGGAGCAACAGCCACCCTGACGGCTACGCCTGCCTCGGGTTTCCACTTCCTCCGTTGGCAGGATGGCAACACGGATAACCCGCGGACGCTCATTGTGAGGGCCAATGCCACGCACACGGCATACTTTGAGTCGGATACCAACATCTCGTATTTCACCATCGTGGTCTCCAGTTCCGACTCCTCGCAGGGCATAGCCTATGGTGGCGGTACCTACAGCTCGGTCGATAGTGCCACACTGATAGCCACTCCGTTTGCGGGCTACATGTTCGTTGGCTGGAGCGATGGCAGCATGGCCAATCCGCGTAAGATGGCTGTCCGTGCCAATGGCACTTATGCAGCCTACTTTGGTCCAGACCCATTCCCCGCCACAGCCTACAGGCTAACCGTCGCGAGCAATGATGCCTCGCAGGGTACGGTCAAGGGTGGTGGCCGCTTCAGCAGCGGTACAGTGGCCGTCATCACCGCTACCGCCCAGACGGGCTATCGCTTCGTCAAGTGGCAGGATGAGAATACAGACAATCCGCGCATACTCACCGTCACGGCTGATGCCACCTACACAGCCTATTTTGAGCCAGATGGCACTTTGCCACAATACACCATTACGGTGGAGAGTGCCGACATGCGGCAAGGCACAGTTACGGGTGGTGGCACCTACTATAGTGGTACTACCATCACCCTGACTGCCACTGCGGCATCGGGTTACCACTTCCTCCGTTGGAACGATGGCAACACTGATAATCCGCGCTCGGTTACCGTCACGGCAAATGTTACCTACACCGCCTACTTCGAGTCGGATGAAGTGCCGACGCGCTACACGCTGACTGTGGAGAGTGCCGACATGCGGATGGGTACGGTCAGCGGTGGTGGCACCTACAATAGTGGTTCCACGGCTACGCTGACTGCCACCGCGGCCTCGGGCTACCACTTCCTCCGTTGGCAGGACGGCAATACTGACAACCCACGCACGGTTACCGTCACAGCAGATGCTACCTACACGGCCTACTTCGAGAAAGACCTCGGCATCAGCGAGGTGGAGAATGCTGGCTTGAGCTTGATGGTGAGCGATGGCTACATTAAGATAGTCTCCACGCAGGGCAGTATTCCCGCCTACACGGTGAATGACGTGTCTGGCCGTTGCCTCTATCGCGGTGCGGCAGTCGAGGCCAGCGAAGCGGTGGCAGCACCGCAGTTGGCTTCGGGCGTCTACTTCATCCAGTTTGTGGGTCTGCCCGCACAGAAAGTGGTCGTAGTACGCTGAATGCAGTAGGGCTTCGACCCATAGAATTATCCCCACATGCATTTCGGTGCAAGTGGGGATAGTTCTTTTTCGGCGATAACTTTTTGATATGTCAAAATAGGTGTAATGGACAAAAATTAGGCTGTTTTTTTGCCAGATATTTTGCCATGTGAAAAACAGTATGTACTTTTGCATCGTCGATGAAGCGGAGAGGAGCTCTGCTGGGGAGCAACTCCTCAAGGAATAGTCGACAGGGTTTTATACCAATGAAAGGGCTGCCGTTTGCGACAGCCTTTCTTTCATTGGGTAATACCCTTTGATGCCTCAAAAAACCCAACGACGAGCTTGTCGCGCCGTTTCCGCTTCATCCCGTTGTGGTTGCGGAGCATCCGTTTCAGTTGGGAGAAATGGCCGTCAATGAGGTTGGTTGTGTTAGGTATTCCCATATCGATGTTGTCGTACCAGGTAAACAGCAATGGAAGGTTCCTCTTGACGCTCAAGTAT
>JAFTBM010000063.1 GCA_017455205.1 Bacteroidales bacterium | reverse complement strand
TTTCGGATGCCGCTCCACGTTTCTAATCCTATGGCCTGCCCCTATTGCAACACGGGACGCACCGCGAAGCCGTAGTGCCGCGCGTCGATGTCGGTAGCATCGAGTGCCTGGGCGCGGAAGAAGAGGTCGTGGGCACAGATGCCGCTGGCGGCATCGGATGCCCAATAATTGCCCGTCTGCCCTATGCTGGTGCTGACCGCGCCTTCGCGGTAGCCAGCCGCTGGCATGAACACCGCACCCGACTGCTCCATTCTGAACCAGTCCACAAGGCTATACCGGTTGGTCTCCCATCCGCTTGCACCTGCCACGAAGCTTATTCCCGCAGGGGCAGCCCACTGGTCGGGCAGAACCACCAGTCCGCGATAGCTTCCTTCGAGTGTGGCCATGCCCCAACGGCCTCGCCGCGTGGGGTTTTCACCCAGCAGGTACTGCCACTCGGCGGCCTGCAACACGCGCCACTGTCGGGCTCGGTTGCCACCACCGACGATGGCGTTGTGGTAGGCCCAGTCGGCCTCGGCATAGTCGCCTACGAGCCCTGCCAAGCTATCGCCCGCCACCCAATAGTTGGAGTCGGCAGCATCGACTGCCTGCGGCTCGATGGCCACTGCACCACTTTCCCAGCCACTCGTCCCCCAGCCAAAGAGGTCGATGAGGCCGTCGGCGGCATCGGGGTCGGTGGCCACAGTGAGGTACTGCCGACGGGAGAATTGCCAGCGTCCGTTGGTGGAATTGTACTGCAGGTTGCCTGGGGAGAAGTAGACCTTAGCCTCGTCGCTCACCGAGAAAGCCAAGGGCGAAGCCCCCATTAGGCGCGAGGAACTCGCCTGACTCCAAGTGGCACTCCCCAGGTGGTGGGAAGTGCCATCGGAGGTGGCATTGATGGCGTTCACGGGGATGGTCATGGCATCAGGGTCGTCGGGGTCGGAGCAGGCTGCGAAAGCTGCTATTAGAGCGACGGCGGATGCTATGGCCAATAGGCGTGGATACTTCATAGGGCAAAGGGTCATCACTTGCGTTATTCTGGCCAGACGGCTTGGAGGTTGCGGTCGCCATAAGCATCGTCGATCTTGCTTATGGTGGGCCAATACTTCTCGCAATGAGGCTGTGGGAAGGCAGCTTTCTGGCGGCTGTAGGGCAAAGTCCACTCGTCGGCACAGACCACCTGCATGGTGTGCGGTGCATTGGCTATGGGGTTGTTGTGCTCATCGCTCTTGCCACTCATGATGTCGTCTATCTCCTGGCGGATGGCTATCATGGCATCGCAGAAGCGATCCATCTCGGCCAAAGGTTCGCTCTCGGTGGGTTCGACCATAAGGGTGTTGTGGACGGGGAAAGCCACCGTGGGGGCGTGGAAGCCATAGTCCATCAAGCGCTTGGCGATGTCGCCCACACCGACTTTGAGGCTGAACTCGTTGAAGTCGACAATCATCTCGTGGCCACACATGCCGTTGCCGTTGGTGTAGAGAATCTTGTAGTGCTTTTGGAGGCGAGCCTTCATGTAGTTGGCGTTGAGGATGGCGTGCTTGGTGGCTTCGGCCAAGCCTTCGCCGCCGAGCATCAGGAGGTAGCCGTAGGTGATGGGCAGGAGCATAGCACTGCCGTAGGGGGCTGCTGCCATGGTGTTGCCCTTGCTGCCGCCCACTTTGACGATGGGGTGCGTGGGCAGGAAATCGACCAAATGCTTGGCCACGCAGATGGGGCCTACGCCAGGACCGCCACCACCGTGAGGCATGGCAAAGGTCTTGTGGAGGTTGAGGTGGCAGACGTCGGCTCCCATGTGGCCTGGGCTGGTGAGGCCCACCTGTCCGTTCATGTTGGCACCGTCCATATAGACGAGGCCGCCGTTGGCATGGATGATGCCGATAATGTCGAGGATACCGTCTTCAAAAGCACCGTGCGTGGAGGGGTAGGTGATCATCAAGCAGCTGAGCGTCTCCTTGTACTGCTCGGCCTTGGCTTTGAGGTCGGCGATGTCCACTTCGCCTTTGTCGTTGCATTTGACCACCACCACCGTCATGCCAGCCTTGGCTGCCGAGGCGGGGTTGGTGCCGTGGGCCGAGGCAGGGATGAGGCAGACGTTGCGTTGCGATTGGCCGTTGGCGATATGGTAGTTGCGGATGACGGTGAGGCCACTGTATTCGCCGTAGGCACCCGAGTTGGGTTGCAGCGAGCATCCTGCAAAGCCCGTGATGATGGAGAGGCGACGTTCAAGGTCGGCTATCATTTCGAGGTAGCCCTCTGCCTGGTCGGCAGGCACAAAGGGATGCAGGCTGGTGAGCTTGCTCCAGCTGAGGGGCATCATCTCGGCTGCTGCGTTGAGCTTCATGGTGCAGGAACCCAGAGGTATCATGGCACGGTTGAGGCTGAGGTCTTTCTCCTCAAGCATCTTGATATAGCGCATCATCGAGGTCTCATCGTGATAGGAGTTGAAGACCTTTTGCGTGAGGTAGGCACTCTGACGCTGGAGCTCGGCGGGGAGTTTCTCCACGCTGTCGGCACAATGGCCACAGCAGACGAAGGGCTCGGCCTGCTTGCCAGCGGCTTCGGCCAAAGCAGCTATGATGGCTTCGATGTCGGCATGGCAGACGGTCTCGTCGAGCGAGATGCCTATGCACTCGTCGCAGATGTAGCGGAAGTTGATTTCATGCTTGAGAGCCACTTCGCGCACCTTGGCCGTAGGCACTGGGCACTGGAGGGCGAGGGTGTCGAAGAAGACTTTATTCCACTGCTTATAGCCATATTTTGCCAGCTCGGCAGCGAGGCGGTGAGCCTTGGTGTAGATGGAGGTGGCTATCTGGCGAATACCTTCAGGACCATGCCAAACAGCGTAGAAGCCACTCATATTGGCCACAAGTGCCGAGGCAGTGCAGATGTTGGAGGTGGCTTTATCGCGCTTGATGTGCTGCTCGCGCATGCCGAGAGCCATACGCAGTGCGGGATTGCCTTTGGCATCAATCGTCCAGCCGATAATACGACCTGGGAAGGCACGCTTGAAAGCATCTGTGAAGGCAAAGAAGCCTGCGTGCGGGCCACCAAAGCCCATCGGCAGGCCGAAGTGCTGCGCGTTACCCACTGCACAGTCGGCTCCCATCTCGCCCGGGGTCTTGAGCATGGCAAGTGCCATCAAGTCGGTTGCCATACAGACGAAAATGCCTTTCTCGTGGCATTTGGAGATGAACGAGGTCCAATCTTGGGCTTCACCGAACTGGTTGGGATATTGCACAAAAGCTGCAAAGTAGCTGCCATCGAGTTCGGTCTGGGCTGCTTTGCCAGTGATGATTTCTATGCCACGGGGGGCAGCGTTGGTCTGCATGACGGCAAGGGTCTGCGGCAGTATGCCTTCATCAACTAACACCTTGCACACACCGTCCTTCACCGCCTGGCGCGAGCGGCTGTTGAAGAACATAATCATGGCTTCGCCAGCTGCCGTAGCCTCGTCGAGCAGAGAGGCATTGGAGAGCGGAAGACCTGTCATATCGGCCACCATAGTCTGGTAGTTCATCAAGGCTTGCAGTCGTCCCTGCGAGATTTCAGTTTGGTAAGGGGTATAGGATGTGTACCAACCTGGGTTTTCAAAGACGTTGCGCATGATGACTGCGGGAGTGACTGTGCCATAATAGCCCATTCCAATATAGGTACGGTAGAGCTTGTTTTTCCTTGCCAGTTCGCGCATGCGGTTAAGGAACGCATGCTCGCTTATACCACCCTCGAGCGGTAGTGGCTCGCCAAGGCGTATGGCCGAGGGTACGGCCTTTTCTATCAGCTCATCCATTGACTTTACGCCGATGGTACTCATCATTTTCTCCACATCAGCCTCTTTCGAGACTCCGTTGTGGCGCGAGGTAAAATTGTTTGCCATTGCTATTGCTTTATTTATTTGTTTTTGTCGTGAAAGAAGCGCAGAACACGCTCATCGTCAATCGTAGACACTCGCACAATGTAGTAACCCGTGGGGCGGCGGCGCATGCTAATGTGGCCACGCCGCGGCTTGCCCGTCTGCACACAAAGACCTGCTTCGTTGTAGAGCGAGACTTCCACCAGTTCGTCCTTATCTATCTCCAGCTCTATGCGGTGCTTGTTGCCATTGTAGGAAACTGCCTCTTGGGTATAGATGGGCTCTGCTACATCATTGATTTCATAGTACTCACGCACAATCTCTGCACCCTCGGCCCACACCGTGTCGTGCTTATACTCCACCTCGTGCATGATGTCGGCGGGTTGCATGACGGCGGTATAGGTGGCGGTGTCGGTTACGTGGATTTGCCTCGGATTATCGCGGTTGCCATCTGTCCACTGGCGGAAGCCATAGCCCGCATAGCATACGGCTATCAGTGTCGCCGAGTCGCCATACTTATAGTCGCCACCACCAATCACCATTCCGCATTGCTGCGGACTCGTCTGTGCACTGACGTTGTACGCACACGGGGGGAAGGTCGTTACATTCTTGAAGTATTTCCATGTCTGATGCTGATTGTAGCGATCCACACTGATGCACGGCACATTTATCCTAACATTGGTTTTCAATCCAATGAAGACGTCATCACCCATTTCTGGCGGTGTCAGTGCGTTTACGGTGATTTCCTTTATGTTGATGCATTGCATAAAGGCTCTCGCACCGATGGCATCCAAATGCTCCGGCAAGATGAGCGACTTGATGAGGTGGCAATGTGTAAATGCATGTTCGCCTATTTTCCTCACGCCATCGGGTATATATAGGTCACCATAAATAGCACTGCAATAGGAGAAGGCATAGTCGCCAATATATTCAAGTTTAGCGGGCAGCTCCCACGGGATTTTCAAGTTGTCAAGGCCAGCAAAGGCATAGGCTGGTATGCGCTTTACGTCGGCACCGAAAGTAACTCTTTTCAGGGCATTGCAGTTGCCAAAGACTGCATTGCCATTGGCATCGCCCATTTCGTCGCAGGCTTCAGCGTTAAACTCCACCTCTGTGATACCGCAACCGAAAAAGGCCGAATTCCCAATACTTTCCACAGCTTCACCTATGACAATGCTACCCTTAAGCCCAGTACATTGCACAAAGGCATACGCCCCAATGCTTTTCAGACTGGTAGGCAGACTGACACTGGTGATTTTCCCACAGCCAGCAAAGGCACGTTCACCGATGGCCACCACCTTGTAGGTTACACCTCGGTATTCCACCTCCTCGGGAATGACCAACTTCCCCGAAGGTTCGGTAAAGCCTTGCCATCGGGTAATCCCCTTATCGTTAGGGGAGGCGACTTCAATCTCGTCGGCCGACGAGTTGAGAATGTTGTAGTAGAGAGAATAGCCCTGCATGGGCACACTGAAGTCGTGTGCCCACACAAGGCTTCCCGCACATGCACAGAGCAGTGCTATGAGCAGTCGTTTTACCATTTGCTATACTCTTGGTCCTGCTGGCACAAGTGCTTTGCCAGCTTCGTTGTGGGTGAATTTCGCAAAGTTCTTATTGAAACGCTCGGCCAAGTCGCGTGCTTTGGCATCCCATTGCGAGGCATCAGCGTATGTATCGCGAGGGTCAAGTATCTTGGGGTCAACTCCTGGCAGCATAGTGGGCACCTCGAAGTCAAAGTAGGGTATGTGCTTGGTCGGAGCTTTGAGGATTGAACCATCGAGGATAGCGTCAATGATGCCACGAGTATCCTTGATGCTGATACGCTTGCCCGTACCATTCCAACCTGTATTCACTAGATATGCCTTCGCACCGCTCTTCTCCATACGCTTGACCAGCTCCTCGGCATACTTGGTGGGGTGGAGTTCCAAGAAGGCTTGACCGAAGCAGGCACTGAATGTGGGTGTCGGCTCGGTGATGCCGCGCTCTGTACCTGCCAATTTGGCAGTGAAACCACTCAAGAAATAGTACTTGCACTGTTCGGGGGTGAGTACACTCACTGGCGGCAGCACACCGAAAGCATCGGCCGAGAGGAATATGACGTTCTCGGCTGCGGGAGCAGCACTGACTGGCCTTACTATCTTCTCAATGTGGTCAATCGGGTAGCTGACGCGCGTGTTCTCGGTAACACTCTTGTCGGCAAAATCTATCTTTCCGCTGGCATCGACCGTAACATTCTCCAGCAGGGCATTGCGACGGATGGCGTTGTAGATGTCGGGTTCGCTTTCTTTGTCGAGGTTTATCACCTTGGCATAGCAGCCGCCCTCGAAGTTGAAGACACCCTCGTCGTCCCAGCCGTGCTCGTCGTCGCCAATCAGCAGGCGCTTGGGGTCGGTGCTGAGGGTGGTCTTACCTGTGCCACTGAGGCCGAAGAAGATGGCCGTGTGTTTACCCTCCATATCGGTGTTGGCCGAGCAGTGCATCGAGGCGATACCCTGCAAGGGAAGATAGTAGTTCATCATGCTGAACATGCCTTTCTTCATCTCGCCACCATACCACGTGTTGAGAATCACCTGCTCGCGACTGCTGATATTGAACGCCACACAGGTCTCGCTGTTAAGCCCCAACTCCTTATAGTTCTCCACTTTGGCTTTGCTGGCGGTGTAGACCGTGAAGTTCGGGACAAAGTTTTTCAATTCCTCCTCGGTGGGTTTGATGAACATGTTGCGCACAAAATGTGCCTGCCATGCCACCTCCATGATGAAGCGTACTGCCATGCGGGTATCCTTGTTGGCACCGCAGAATGCGTCCACCACAAAGAGTTCCTTTCCCGAAAGCTCTTTCTTGGCCAGGTCGAGCATCTGCCCCCAGACCTCCTCGCTCATCGGGTGGTTGTCGTTCTTGTAATCATCGCTTGTCCACCACACCGTATCCTTAGAGTTGGCATCCATCACGATGTACTTGTCTTTGGGCGAGCGACCTGTGTAGATACCTGTCATCACATTGACCGCATCCAGTTCGGTGAGCTGACCTTTGTCGAACCCCGTCAGTGTGGGGTTCATTTCCATTTGGAACAATTCTTCATAGGAGGGGTTATAATGGATATCCTTGACTCCAGCGATACCCTTACGCTCCAAATCTTCGCGCAATTTGCTGTTCATTGTATCTGTCGTGTATTTGTTCATGTGTTTTATTTGGCACGCTCTTCCCTGATGGCAGCCTGCGCAGCGGCAAGCCGAGCCACAGGCACGCGGAACGGCGAGCAGCTGACGTAGTTAAGCCCCGTGGTGTAGAAGAACTCTGCCGCCGTCGGGTCGCCGCCATGCTCGCCGCAGACGCCACATTTGAGGTCTGGCCTCTTCGACCGACCGCGCTCGACACCGATTTTTACCAGCTCACCCACACACTCGCTGTCGAACGAGTTGAACGGGTCGGCGGGGATAATCTTCTCATCAACGTAGGTCTGCACGATGGCATTGACGTCGTCGCGGCTGAAGCCAAAGGTCATCTGCGTCAAGTCATTGGTGCCGAAGCTGAAGAACTCGGCCACCTCGGCTATCTGATTGGCCACCAGCGCGGCACGTGGTATTTCTATCATCGTGCCAAACTTGTAGGTGAACTCCATGCCATATTTGGCCTCCACCTCTTTCTTCACCCTATCGGCCAGGCGCTTTTGGTGGCGGAGTTCGGCCACGTTGATGGTCAGCGGCACCATCACCTCCAGCATGGGGTTATAGCCTTCCCGCATCAGTTCCACCGTGGCACTGAACAGGGCGCGGAACTGCGTCTCGGTGATTTCGGGATAGATGATACCCAAGCGGACACCACGCAGACCCATCATCGGGTTCACCTCGTGCATGCCTTCGATGCGTGCGTGCAGCTGTTCGTACTCGATACCGCGCGCTTTGGCCACCTCGCGCTGCTTCTCTTCGGTCTGTGGCACAAACTCATGCAACGGGGGATCCATCAAGCGGAAAGTGAGGGGCTTGCCGTCCATCACCTTCAGCGTCCCCTTGGCACTCTCTTTGATAAATGGTTCCAGCTCGTCAAGGGCCGCCTTGCGAGCCTCGAGGGTGTCGGCCAATATCATGTTGCGGAGCTTCTCCAGCGGCACTTCGCTGTTCTCGCCGTAGAACATGTGTTCGATGCGGAACAGGCCGATACCTTCGGCACCGAAGTCAATGGCCTTCTGCGCATCAATGGGGTTGTCGGCATTGGTGCGGACACCCATCTTGCGGTACTTATCCACCAGCTTCATCAGCTCCTGGAACAGGGGATTTTCGGTGGCGTTGATCATCTTCACCTCTTCGTCGTAGATGTAGCCCTTCGACCCGTTGAGGCTCAGCTGGTCGCCCTCTTTGAAGACTTTGCCGTTGATGTAGACAAAGCCTTTCTCAAGGTCAATCTTGACGGCATCGCAACCCACGATGCAGCATTTGCCCCAGCCGCGGGCCACGAGGGCTGCGTGGCTGGTCATACCGCCGCGGGCGGTCAATATGCCGTCGGCTGCACGCATGCCTTCCACATCCTCGGGGTTAGTCTCCTCGCGCACGAGTATATTCTTTATCTTTGCGCTGGCATATTCCTTTGCTTTCTCGCTCGTCAGTGCTATGACACCCACGATGCCGCCAGGGCCTGCTGGCAAGCCCTTGGCCAGCACAGGATGTTTCTTCTCATCGCCAGCATCGAGGATGGGGTGCAGCAGTTCGTCGAGTTGTGCCGGGCTGATGCGCATCACCACCTCGCGCTCGTCGATAAGCCCCTCTTTGAGCATATCCATGGCCATCGTCAGAGCGGCCACACCCGTGCGCTTGCCCACGCGGCACTGCAGCATGTAGAGCTTGCCGTCCTGGATGGTGAATTCGATGTCGAGCATGTCGTGGTAGTTCTGCTCCAGGATGTTGCGGATGTCGCAGAGCTCCTTGTAGGTCTCGGGCATAAGCTCCTGCATGGAGGGCATGTGCTTGTTGTGCTCGTTCTTGGTGTCGTCGTTGAGGGGGTTGGGCGTGCGTATACCAGCCACCACATCCTCGCCCTGGGCGTTGATGAGCCATTCGCCGTAGAACTGGTTATCGCCCGTGGCGGGATTGCGGGTGAAGGCCACGCCTGTGGCCGAGGTGTCGCCCATGTTGCCAAACACCATGGCCTGCACATTGACGGCGGTACCCCAATCATCGGGGATACCCTCAATTTTGCGGTAGCTGACGGCTTTCTTGCCGTTCCAACTCTTGAAGACGGCCTTGATGCCACCTTCCATCTGTGCACGTGCATCGTCGGGGAAGTCCGTTCCCAGCACCTCTTTGACTTTCACTTTGAATGCCTCGGCCAGTTTCATCAGGTCGTCGGCCGTAAGCTCGGTGTCGCTCTTGTAGCCTTTGAGCGATTTGTACTCATCCAGCATATCGTCCAGCTGCTTGCGGATGCCTTTGCCATCAGCGGGCTCAATGCCCTCGCTCTTTTCCATCACCACATCGGCATACATCATAATCAGGCGGCGATAAGAGTCGTAGACAAAACGCGGATTGCCAGTCTTTTTCAGCATCCCAGGGATGGTCTTGCTGCTGAGGCCGATGTTGAGCACAGTGTCCATCATACCAGGCATCGACGACCGCGCACCCGAGCGGCAGCTGACCAGCAGCGGGTTTTCGCTGTCGTCGTATTTCATGCCCATCAGCTTCTCTATGTTTTCCACACCTTTCCACACCTCGTCCATCAGCCCTTCGGGCAACTGGCAGTTGTTGTCATAGTAGGCTGTGCAGCACTCGGTTGTAATCGTCAGGCCAGCAGGCACTGGCAGCCCCAAGAGGCACATCTCGGCCAAGTTGGCGCCCTTGCCACCCAGCAGGTTTCTCATGTCAGCCTTACCCTCGGCAGTCTTCCCTCCAAAGGTGTAAACATACTTTCTCGTCATAACTACTTTGTTTATTTGTTATTTTTACACTATCGCACATTCCTTTTGCGACTGCAAAAGTACATTTTTTTTTTCATACGCAGCATCTATTCTTCAAAAAGATATTCACAATCTTTTCCCCAACCTGTCTTAATTCTTTCGCCACCGCCTGACTATCACCGTTTTATATAGTGTGGATGGTAGTTGGAAATTGTATCGCGCAGCGTGCTGCGCGAGAGGTGGGTGTATATCTCGGTGGTGGAAATGCTCTCGTGCCCCAGCATTTCCTGCACCGCGCGCAGGTCGGCTCCATGCTCCACCAGCTCGGTGGCGAAGCTGTGGCGAAGCGTGTGCGGCCCGATGGTCTTGTTGATGCCCGCCGCTGCTGCCGCCTGCCGCAGCATGATGAAGACCATCTGCCTCGTCAGCCGATGGCCGCGACGGTTGAGGAAGACTATCTTCTCCTCGCCGCGTTGCACTTTGAGGTGCGACCGCACGGTGTGGATATAGCTGAGCAGCAGCCGCATCGCACGCTCGTTGATGGGTACCCACCGCTCTTTGTCGCCCTTGCCCACCACCCGCAGGTAGAGATCCTCCTCGTAGATGCTCGAAAGCCTCAACTCCACCAGCTCCGACACTCGCAATCCGCACCCGTAGAGCACCTCCACTATCAAGTGATTGCGCACCCCGTCGGGCTGGCTGAGGTCGAAGGTGGCTTGCAGGCGATCCACCTCGCTGTCGGTCAGCACATCGGGCAGGTGCTTGGCGCGCAGCGGCAGCTCGATAAGCTCGGCTGGGCTGTCCTTCAATTTATCCTCCACCACCTGCATTTTGTAGAACATCCGCCAGCCAGCAATCATCCGCCGCTGGCTGGCTGGGGCTATCCCCGCCTCGGCCACCTCCTTCACCAGCCGCTTCACATCCTCGCGTTGCACCTCGAGCGGGGCAATCCCCTGCTCGGCCATGAATCGCGAAAGGCAGTCGAAGTCGTGGAGGTAGGCTTCGACAGTATTCGCCGCCACCCCTCGCTCGAGTTTCAGATAAGACTGGAACTCACCGCGTTCCAACGCCCACAGATGTTCAGCATCGCCTGTCATAAATTCCTCGAAAATGCCCTGCAAAGTTACGCAAAAATTTTCTCCCCTGCAAATGGCTTATTGTTAGCCAGTTCTTCAATAGTTCTTCAATAGTTCTTCAATAGATGTTCAATAGTTTATTGAAGAACGATTGAAGAACGATTGAAGAACGATTGGACATCGTGCTATCAACCAGCGAGTTGCAAGATGTGCAATTTTGCAGCTTGTGAGGCGAGGATTTTGTTGGTGTGGGATTTATTTCGTAACTTTGCCGATGGAATGAAGTATGCTGGTTGGTGGTTTATGTTGCTAATGGCCTGCGTGCCTGCGCATTTGCTTGGGCAGGGGCTGCAGCTATGGGCCGACAGCGCAGGGCGAAGCCTCGGGCTCGACCTCGGGCGGCTGTGGGGCTACAACCTCTACGAGCATTCACGCTTCGGGCTGGGAGCTATGGCCACACTGCCCTGCGGATCAGCCGACGAGGGATTGCTCACGCTCTCGGCCTATGGGGGCTACGGCCTGCACGACCGCCACTGGAAGGGCGGAGCTATGGCCGACCTCAAGCTCTGGCCTTCGGCTCACCTCGACTGCCTGTGGGCATCGTTTTCCCACGACTACGAGGCTGCTGGCAGCCGCCGTATAGCATCCATCGGTCTCACCTCCCCCACGGGCATCGGCCAGTGGATGGCACGGCGCATGAGCGAGGCGACGGTGCTGGCCGCTGGTGGCTGCCGCCGCTGGGGCGACTGGCAGCTGGCCCTGGAGGGGCGCATTATGAGCGAAGGGAGGCTGTTCGACGGTCAGCGGCTTTGCTACCGCCACGAGGGCGACTGGATTGAGCAGCAGCGAGGAATCGAGGTGGTGACCACGGCTCAATGGGGTCGGCAATGGGCTTCGCAGCTGACCCTCGGCGGACGGTGGCCCAGCGGCAAGCCCGTGGTGCGCCTGCTGACCCAGTACAGCGACCATTTCAGCCTCGCCCCGCTGTCGCTCCACCTCTTTGCCCAGGCTGGCCTCACTCCCCCGCGGACTCCCTACACACGCCTTTTCGACCTCGGCGGGGTGGCAGGCAGCTTCCTCTACTTCGACCACGCACTGCTCACCGTCAGCCCCAGCGAACTGACGGCCAATGCCTTCTGCCTGGTGAGCCTCGCCGTCAGCAGCCTTTCGCCACTCTGCGAGGGTTGGAACCCGCTGCTTCAAGCAGGCTACCGTTGGGTGCCCTTCGTGCGACTCAACGGGGTCTGGGGATGGCTGTGGGGGGCCAGCAGCCATGGGCGGCTGACCTACGAGGGGGTGCCGCTCCGCGCCCCCGTGGCTGGGCTGGCCGAGGCAGCAGCGGGCATCGATGGGCTGCTGAGCTACGGCGTGGCCGACTGGGGATTGGCCGTAGCCTATCGCCTCACTCCACAGGATTCCGACGAAAACCTGCCGCCAGCGAGCCTAATGCTCACCGCCCGGCTGCGCCCCAGCCATCCGCTGGCACGCTTTTTGCGATAAAAAGATTGACCCTCGCACAATACAACCCCTATCCGCAGCGTTACGCACATCAACGAACAATGGATAAAAAGCAAAAACCATGAAGTGCAGACTGACATTGGTGATGGCCCTCGGCCTGGCCGCTGCAGCCTCGGCTGCCCCCAGCGGCGAAAAATACAGCTTCACGTTCCGCCTCGGCGGCTGCACCGACACGGTGCTCTACCTCGCCCAGCACTATCGCGATGGCTACCAGTGGATAGACTCGGCACGGGTGGTCGACGGATGGTGCGAGTTCCGCGGTCGGCACGACTTCAGCCGTGGCATCTATGCCCTCGTCCATCAGGACCGCAAAAAGCTGGCGACCGACTTTTGCATCGACGACAGTCGCCAGTTCAGCATCAATGGCGACGCGGGGCTCTCGCCCGAGAGCATCACAGTCAAGGGCAGTCGGGTCAATGAGCAGATGTACGCCTACATAGCCACCATCAATGCGGCCAAGAAAGAGATGAACGACATCCGCGAGCGCAAGAAAGCCACCGCCACCCAAGCCCAAGCCGAGGTCGACGAAAAAGCCCTGATGGAGCGCATGGAACGCTACGAGGCCGACATCAAGGCCAATGCCAGTGGCAACATATTCTTCGAGCTGCAGCAGATGTGCGAAGCCCCAGAGCCACCCGAAGAGGAGGCCGACAAGGCCACGTGGTACCGCCTCCACTACTGGGACAACCTCCTTCCCACCCACTTCGGGCAGGACAACGGCATGCGGCAGACGCTGCTCCACAGCCCCCAGTTCTTCGGCAAGATGAACTACTACTTCTTTGGCATCCTCTACTACGCCTACAGCGAGCTGGTCGCCCAGGGGATAGACAACTTCGTGGCCGTGGCCGAGGGCGACACTATGCTGATGCGCTACGTCTTCGACTTCATCGAGCCTCGCTACTTCCGCTCCACCACCAACATCGGCTGGGACGCCGTCTGGTGCCACCTGGTGGAACAATACTACTCGCAAGGGCGCTGCCCGTGGGTCAGCGAAGGGACGCGCATCAACATGCAGAAGAAGTATGAGCGCATCAGCCAAAGCATCATCGGTGCACGCGGCAAAGAACTCTGCATGCTCGACACCACACAGATCGAATCGCCCGAGCACTGGGTGTGCAGCCACCACCTGCCCCAAAAATATGTAGTATTGTGGTTTTGGGACCCCGACTGCCACCACTGCCAGGAGCAAAGTGCTGCCCTCAAAGTGCTCTACGACTCGCTGCTCACCGCCCCCTATCGCCCGCTGGAGGTCTACGCCGTGGGCTACGAGAACGACCTCGCCAAGTGGAAACGCTACATCCGCGAGCACGACTTCCGCTGGATCAATGTCGGCGGACCCAACGTCAACATCGACTACCAAGAGGCCTACAACGTGCATGGTGCCCCGACGATGATCATCCTCAATGAGCGTCGCGAAATCATCATGAACAAACCCATCCCCGCCAAAGAGCTGCTGCCCTTCATAGCCGACTACGAGAAGAAGCAGTCCGCCCAACGCTAAACACACTACCCGACTTGGACATCATCAACATATTGCCCGACAGCGTAGCCAACCAGATAGCGGCCGGCGAGGTGGTCGACCGCCCAGCTGGAGCCGTCAAAGAGCTGCTGGAGAATGCGATGGACGCTGGTGCCACGCAAATCGACCTCGTGGTGAAAGATGCGGGGCGGACACTGATTCAGGTCATCGACAACGGCTGTGGCATGAGCGAGAGCGACGCCCGACTCTGCTTCGAGCGGCATGCCACGAGCAAAATCCACCGTGCCGACGACCTCTTCGCCATCCACACCATGGGGTTCCGCGGTGAAGCCTTGGCCTCGATAGCCGCCATCGCCCAAGTGGAACTCCACACACGCCAAATGGGCAGCGAACTGGGTACGGAGGTGGTCATCGAAGGAGCCAAAATCATCAGTCAGCAACCCCTCTCCTGCCCCACAGGCACCTCCCTGTCGGTCAAAAACCTCTTCTTCAACGTGCCAGCTCGCCGCAACTTCCTGAAGAAAGACAGTGTGGAAATGAGCCACATTGAAGAGGTGCTACGCCGCGTGGCACTGGTACACCCCGACATAGCATTCAGCCTCACATCCAATGGCAAAACGGTCTACGACCTCAAAGCAGGCAATATGCTGCAGCGGATATGCGGCATCTTCGGTCAGAGCTACAACGAGCGGCTCTACGCCGTGGAAGAGGCCACCGACCTGGTGAAGATAAAAGGCTACGTCTGCAAACCCGAACACTGCCGCAAGACCCGCGGTGAGCAATACCTCTTCGTCAACGGTCGTTTCATCAAGCATCCCGCCCTCAACGCCGCTGTGGAGAAGGCATATATCGACCTCGTACCCGAGCGCACCTACCCCTCCTACTTCATCGGTCTGCAGGTAGACCCCTCTCGCATCGACATCAATATCCACCCAGCCAAGACCGAGGTCAAGTTCGTTGACGAGCAGGCACTTTTCTCCATCCTACGGGCAGCGGTCAAGCGCTCGCTCGGGCAGTTCTCGCTGGCCACCGAACTTCGATTCGACACCCCTGAAGAGTTCAACATCGGTCCAGCCCCACAGGGATACACCCCGCAGCAACCGCAGCTGCGCTACCAGCCCGACTATAATCCCTTCCGACCCCAGCCCTCGCAGACCAGCCTCGCGTTCTCTTTCCCTGACCCGCCACCCCATTCCCCCACTCCATCGGCCTCAACCCAGGCCACCGACGAAGGCGACCTCCGCCTCAAAGCCTCCTCGCCCAGCTGCTTGCAGATACAGGAACGCTATATCGCCACCGCCCTGCGTTCAGGCATAGCACTCATTGACCAGCAACGTGCCCACGAGCGGGTCATCTACGACCGCCTTATGGCACAACTCGAAAGCCACACCCCCGATGCACAAACCATGCTCTTCCCCGTCACCTGCTCCTTCTCTGCCTCCGACTCCGAGATGCTCACCGAACTCCTACCCGACCTCAAAGCCTATGGCTTCGACATCGCACCCCGCGGCGGCACCACCTTTGTCCTCTCCGCAGCCCCGTCCGATATCAAGACCTCCGACCTTCAATCGGTACTCGACCAGCTGCTCTCCGACTACCGAGGCTCCACCATGCAGCGCTACAACAACGCACGGCAAAGCATCAGTGCCTCGCTGGCACGGCAAATGGCCGTCAAAGCAGGCACCCGCCTCGGGCAGGAACAGATGCAGCAACTGGTGGCCGACCTCTTTGCTTGCCCCATGGCAGGCACCTCGCCCTCGGGCAAAAAAACCATCACCATCGTTCACCCCAGCGAACTATTGAAATAACCCCCTCAACCCAATCGTATCCAAAGATGGCACAATACAGTCCACAAGGCTTTTCGTTCCTCCCTCAAGCCGTAAAGCACCTGCTGATTATCAACACCCTGGCCTATGTGCTCTACTACCTCTTGGCGGCACAGCACATCATCGACCTCAACTACTGGCTCGGCCTGTGGTCGGTCGGTAGCGGTATGTTCCGCCCCTGGCAGCCACTGACCTACATGTTTATGCACGGCAACTTCACCCACCTCTTCTTCAACATGTTCTCCCTATGGATGTTTGGTGCAACGCTGGAACGAGTGTGGGGTACACGCCGATTCGTCTTCTACTACCTCGTATGTGGCATCGGCGCTGGCCTGCTCAACATGCTGGTGCCTGGCCTACACGTCAGCGTGGGAGCCAGCGGCGCAGTCTATGCCCTGCTGCTGGCCTTCGGTATGCTTTTCCCCAACGAGTATATCTACCTCTACTTCCTCGTACCAATCAAGACCAAGTGGTTTATCATTGGCATGGTGGCACTGGAACTGCTGCTGGGCGTGTTTGACACTGGAGACGGCATTGCCCACTTTGCCCACCTCGGTGGCATGCTCATCGGCTTCCTGCTCATCCTCTACTGGCGCCGCCATCCTTTTTCAAGAATATAAGAACGCAATACCAATCACTATGGAAATCGCACCCAAATACAGCCCTCGCGAAGTCGAGGAGAAATGGTATCAGTTTTGGCTTGACAAGAAGCTCTTCCACTCCGAGCCCGACCAGCGCGTCCCCTACACCGTGGTCATCCCACCGCCCAACGTCACTGGTGTGCTCCACATGGGCCACATGCTCAACAACACCATCCAGGATGTCCTCGTCCGCCGCGCCCGTATGCAGGGGAAGAACGCTTGCTGGGTGCCAGGCACTGACCACGCCTCGATAGCCACCGAGGCCAAGGTGGTCAAGATGCTGGCCGACCGCGGCATCGATAAGAGCAGCCTCACCCGCGATGAGTTCATGAAATACGCTTGGGAGTGGAAAGAGGAGCACGGCGGCATCATACTCAAGCAGCTGCGTAGGCTCGGTGCCTCGTGCGACTGGGACCGCACCGCCTTCACTATGGACGACACGCGCTACGAAAGCGTCATCCGCGTCTTCGTCGACCTCTACCGCAAAGGGCTCATCTACCGCGGTGTGCGCATGGTCAATTGGGACCCCGTAGCTCTCACCGCCGTCAGCGACGAGGAGGTGGTCTACAAAGAAAGCCAAAGCAAGCTCTACTACCTACGCTACTACGTCGAGGGCGAAGACCGCTACATCGTGGTGGCCACCACCCGCCCCGAGACCATCCTAGGCGACACCGCCGTCTGCGTTCACCCCGATGATGAGCGCTACTCCTGGCTTCGCGGCAAACGCGTCATCGTGCCCAGCGTAGGCCGCAGCGTCCCCATCATTATGGACGAATACGTCGACCGCGAATTCGGCACCGGTGCACTTAAAATCACCCCTGCCCACGACATCAACGACTACGCCCTCGGCCTCAAATACGGCCTCGAAAGCATCGACATCTTCAACGACAACGGCACCCTCAACGCCCACGGCAGCTCCTACGCTGGCCTCGACCGCTTCGCCTGCCGAAAGCAAATCATGCGCGACCTCGAAGCCGCTGGCCTCGTGGAGAAAACCGAGGACTACACCAACAAAGTGGGCCACAGCGAGCGCACCGATGCCGTCATCGAGCCCAAACTCTCGGCCCAGTGGTTCGTCAGGATGGAAGGATTGGCCAAACGTGCCCTCGAGGTGGTGGAGGACGACACCATACGCTTCCATCCCGCCAAGTTCAAGAACAGCTACCGCCACTGGCTGGAGAACATCAAGGACTGGTGCATCAGCCGTCAGCTCTGGTGGGGCCAACGCATCCCAGCTTGGTATTTTGAGAAAGAGGGACGCACCGAGACCATCGTAGCCCTCGACGAGGCTGAAGCTCGCACCATCGCCCGCGAGCAGTACGCCTACACTGGCGACCTGCGGCAGGACGAGGACGTGCTCGACACCTGGTTCTCCTCTTGGCTGTGGCCCATCTCCCTCTTCGACGGCATCCGCCACCCAGGCAACCCCGAAATCAACTACTACTACCCCACCGCCGACCTCATCACCGCCCCCGACATCATCTTCTTCTGGGTAGCACGCATGATTATGGCTGGCGAAGAGTACATGGACAAAGTGCCTTTCCACAACGTCTACTTCACTGGCATCGTGCGCGACAAGCTGGGGCGGAAGATGAGCAAATCGCTCGGCAACAGCCCCGACCCCATCAGCCTCATCGACCGCTACGGAGCCGACGGCGTGCGCATGGGCATGCTCCTCACCGCACCTGCGGGCAACGACCTGCCCTTCGACGAGGCCGTCTGCGAACAGGGGCGCAACTTCAGCAACAAGCTCTGGAACGCCCTGCGGCTGGTCAGCGGCTGGAAGGTGGCAAGTGAAACTATTAGCAATAGTTCATCTAGTGATACTAGTAGAACTAGTTCTACTAATATCCCCAGCAACGAGTCCGCCGTCCAGTGGATGGAACAGCGTATGGCCCAAGTGCTGGAAGAGGTGGAGCGCGACTTCGACCAATACCGCCTCAGCGAAGCCCTCATGGCCACCTACAAGCTGGCCTGGGACGACTTCTGCTCGTGGTACCTTGAGATGGTCAAGCCAGCCCACGGCGAACCCATCGACCGCACGACCTACGAAGCCACCCTCTCCATCTTCACCCGCTTGATGCTCATGCTGCACCCCTTCATGCCCTTCGTAACCGAAGAAATCTGGCACCAACTGGAAGTCGAAAAACTGAAACTGAAAATCGATAATCCCGACAAGGTAGAGGAGTACCCCCAATTCTCGATTCTCAATTCTCAATTCTCAATCATGAACCAGCGCATGCCGCAAAGCGTCTACTACGACCAGCGGCTGCTCGACGAGTTCGACACCGCCCGCGAGGTCATCGCCGGCGTGCGCAACTTGCGCAACACCCGCGGCCTCTCACCCCGAGAGCCACTTCCGCTGACCTACCTCGCTACCGACAGCCGCTTCTGCATCAGCCACTTCGAAGGCATCATCCGCAAGCTGGGCGGCATCTCCTCCATAGCCGCCGCCGATGCCAAACCCGCCGGATCACTCTCCTTCATGGTAGGCACCACCGAATGCTTCGTGCCCATGAGCCAAAGCGTGGACAAAGAGGCAGAACTCAAAAAGCTCCGCGACGACCTCAACTACTACGAAGGGTTCCTCGCCAGCGTGATGAAAAAGCTATCCAACGAGAAATTCGTCTCGGGTGCCCCCGCTGCCGTGGTGGAGAAAGAGCGCAACAAACAGCGCGATGCCGAGACCAAGATTTCTGCCCTCAAAGCGCAGATTTCCGCCCTCGAATAGACCGCCTACTCATAGCCTAAATTTTCCCAGCGGGGCCGCCTTCGGCGGCCCCGCTGGCCTTTTTCCACCTCCTTTCCATCCACCCAGACTCCCCAGCGGCCACTCCTGGCCCACGGCCATTCCATCCGCTCCCGCCCCACCTCTTCATCTACGCCCGTATTTCATTCATTATCCAATCGTTCTTCAATCGTTCTTCAATAGGTTATTGAAGAACGATTGAAGAACGATTGAAGAACGATTGAAGAACGAAGCAAGAAGAAGCTAACTTTCAGCCACTTGCATCAGACCCCATTTCCTGCTCAACTCGTGTAAAAATGACACAAATTAGAGCTGCGATTTGAGGTAGCTATTCAGCTGGTCGATGGGCACTCGCTGCTGCTGCATAGTGTCGCGGTGGCGGACGGTTACGGCGCTGTCGGCCAGCGTCTCGCTGTCGATGGTGACGCAGAAAGGCGTCCCGATAGCATCTTGGCGGCGGTAGCGACGGCCGATGGCATCTTTCTCGTCGTATTGCACCATCATCTCGCGGCGGAGCGTGCCGACGATTTCCTGCGCCTTCTCGGGCAGTCCGTCCTTCTTCACCAGCGGGAGCACAGCCACCTTGTAGGGAGCCAAGCTCGGGGGGAGGGAGAGGAGCGTGCGGGTGGAGCCATCGTCGAGGGTCTCTTCGCGCAGAGCGTGGCTGAAGATGGCCAGGAAGGTGCGGTCGAGTCCGATGGAGGTTTCGATGACGTAGGGGGTGTAGCTTTCGCCGAGCTCGGTGTCAAAATATTGCAGCTTTTTGCCGCTGAACTCGCTGTGGCGCGAGAGGTCGAAGTCTGTGCGGCTATGGATGCCTTCGAGCTCTTTGAAACCGAAGGGGAATCGGAACTCAATGTCGGTGGCGGCGTTGGCATAGTGAGCCAGCTTCTCGTGGTCGTGGTAGCGGTAGCAGTCGGCGGGGATACCGAAAGAGAGGTGCCATTGCAGGCGCTCTTCCTTCCAATGCTTAAACCATTCGAGCTCGGTACCAGGGCGGACGAAGAATTGCATCTCCATCTGCTCAAACTCGCGCATGCGGAAGATAAACTGCCGCGCAACAATCTCGTTGCGGAAAGCCTTGCCGGTCTGGGCTATGCCAAAGGGAATTTTCATGCGGCCAGTCTTTTGCACGTTGAGGAAGTTGACGAAGATGCCCTGTGCCGTCTCGGGGCGGAGGTAGAGCGTGTCGCTGTCGTCGATGACGGAGCCCATGCGGGTGGCAAACATGAGGTTGAACTGGCGCACGTCGGTCCAGTTGCGTGTGCCGCTGACGGGGCAGACGATGCCGAGGTCGAGTATCAGTTGGCGGAGGCCGTCGAGGTCGTTGCGGCTCATACAGTCGGCATAGCGGGCATGGATGTCGTCGATTTGCTTTTGGCATTCAAGCACGCGGGCGTTGGTGGAGACGAACTGCTGACGGTCGAAGGCATCGCCGAAGCGCTTGGCGGCCTTGGCACATTCCTTTTCGATTTTATCCTCGATTTTGGCTATGTGGTCCTCAATAAGCACATCGGCGCGGTAGCGCTTCTTGCTGTCGCGGTTGTCGATGAGGGGGTCGTTGAAGGCGTCCACGTGGCCACTGGCTTTCCAGATGCGGGGGTGCATAAAGATGGCGCTGTCGAGCCCCACGATGTTGTCGTGCATCTGCACCATCGCTCGCCACCAGCTCTGCCTGATGTTGTTTTTCAGCTCTACGCCCAGCTGGCCGTAGTCGTAGACTGCAGCCAATCCGTCGTATATCTCCGAGCTGGGGAACACAAAGCCGTATTCCTTGGCGTGAGCCACCACTTTTGTGAAGTCCATTTGGTTTGCCATAATGTTGTGTGTTTATATATCTCTTGCGTTGAATATAGTATTCTTCCAGTGGGGAGGGTAGCTACTGGTAGATGAGGGCTATGAGGTCGGATTCAATGGGATTTGTGGCCTCTGGGGGGCAGCCTGTGGAGGCACCGCAGAGGCGGAGGCGAGCCTGCTCGAGGGTATCGAGGTCGAGGGCATCGGTAGCTATCTGCACGTCGGCGATATGCCCGTCGGCGATGGTGAAGGAGAGGTCTACCTCGCCCCAGCTGAAGCTGCCGCTACGCTGCGCGGTGAAGTTACGCCACGGGCGGTAGAGCCACTCGTCGGATGATAGTTGGCTGGCGAGCTTTTGCACGGTGGGGTTTTCTGCCAAGTCGGCAAAGGCGATGGGCTGGGGAGCTTGTCCATAGGTGGCGGCAAATGCTTTGCAGAGGGGAGCGGCGATGCTTTCTGTGCTGATGGCAGGATTGAGGTCGGCGAGGTTGGCCACACGGCTGCTGACCGATTGCACTCCGTGTTTTAGGAGCTTGGAGGGCTTGGGTTGGAGGTAGAGCTTGAGGTCGGCGAGGTTGCCACTGATGAGAAGGGTGCCGTGATGCAGGTGGTGGGTGGTGCCACGATGGAAGGCATTGCCAGAGAATTTACGCCAGTCGGCGGCATGGCTTTGCATGCTTGAAGGGGCTTGATTGAGCGAGGTGCAATCAACCATAATGTCGTTGCGCCCCGAGCGCATGGAGCGGAGGCCGAATAACTCCACTGCTTGGCAGATGATGGCGAATTGGCGGTCGAGGTTGTAGTCGGCTTGCGGAATAACAAGTGAGAAGTTGAGGTTGCCGTCGTCGTGGTATACGGCGCCACCGCCTGTTCGGCGTCGCACGAGGTAGCCTCCGTCGGCAAGCAGCCGCTCGAGGTTGACTTCGGCGTAGGGGTTTTGGTTCTGCCCGATGACCACGGTGCGGCGGTTGCGCCAGAGGTAGAGCGTAGCCGTCTCGGGTGCGGAATGCCCCACGAGGTAGTTTTCAACAGCAAGGTTGAGGTAGGGGTTGGTCTGCGTCGAGACGAGGAATTGCAGTGTCATTGGAAACGATAGTTGAGGGTGAAATAGTTGAGAGCCTGGGAGAGATGGTAGTTGCGGCGCGAATAGGCGATGTCGAGATGCTTGGTTCGCACGCCCGCTCCGAAGGAGAAGCCGCTGAGGTTGAAGCTGTCGAAGCCGAGCATTTCGGCATTCTGGCGGTAGCTGTAGCCCAGACGTGCGAAGAAGGCACGTCGGATGTTGAGCTCGAGGCCGAAGATGGTGTGTCGCATGAGGTTGTCGAAGAAGGCGGCGGTGGAGGATTGCTCGGTGGTTTCGCCAGTGAAGGGGTCGGTGGTGGAGGTGGGGTGTAGTGGGTCGGTGTAGTTGAGATTCCAGCGCTGGAGCTCGGTGGCAGCAAAGAAGATGCGGAAGGGGGCGTTGCGGAGCTTGTAGGAGAGGGCAGCAGAGAGTTCGAAAGGCACTCGCTCCACCGTCTGGTCGAAGGTGGCAATCTGTGCACCAGCGTTGCGTGCCATAAGGGTGGCTGCGAATGAGCGCGAAGAGTTGAAGTAGCTGGCACTGAGGTCGAATAGGAGGGCAACGGCTTTGTATTCCTCGTATTGCGAAAGCACTGGCTTGAGGTTGAGGCCGATAGAAAGGTGGTCGCTCAACGGGAGGCCGTAGGCGAGGGTGAGTGCGTAGTCGGATGCACCAAAGTCGCCGAGGTAGTTTTCCTCCTCGTCGTATTCGCGAAAGCGACCGTAGTTGATGAATTGGAGTCCAACAGCAAGGGTTCCCACCCGCGGGAGGCTATGCACATAGCCCAGCGAGCCGGCGTTGCTGCCCTCAAAGAGGGTGATGAAATTGAGCGTAGCGGCTTGGCCGAGGCCAGGTAGGAGAAGGGAGGGATTGCCAAGAGCCACGGCGGCATCGGTGTCGGGCAGGGAAAGATAGTCCATCCCAAGAGCCGCCGTGCGAGCCGTTGGCGAGAGGTCGAAGACGGAGAGAACATTAAGACCCGCCACTTGTGCCCGAAGGTTCGTGTGGCCTGCCAGCACGAGTAATGCTATGCTGAAAGACGCACACCAGTGGTGCAGCAGTCGAGCTGGAGAAGGATGCCTGCCGACACGCATCGTGTTAGTGCTTCTGGTTGCGCTCGTGGCGCATCAGGTGGCTGGGTTCGAGCGCCAGGCGGTCGGTCTCGAGCAGGCTGGCTACGCCTTCGTCGATGCTGCGCTGCGCACGACATGCTTCGCAGTGGCACTCCTCGTGGTAGTCGCGTGGCTCGGTGTAGGTGGTGATAACGCCCTCGAAGTTGCGCAGGATGACCTTATTGGGGCTTTGCGAGATGACGTAGTTGGGCATGACGGGCGTCTTGCCACCACCGCCAGGTGCATCGACCACGAAGGTGGGTACGGCATAGCCGCTGGTGTGGCCGCGGAGGTTTTCGATGATTTCGATACCTTTGCTCACGGGGGTGCGAAAGTGTTCAAGCCCCATGGAGAGGTCGCACTGGTAGATGTAGTAGGGACGCACGCGGTTGCGTACAAGCTCGTGCATAAGCTTTTTCATCACGTGGACGCAGTCGTTCACACCACGCAGCAGGACAGTCTGGTTGCCCAGCGGGATGCCCGCGTTGGCCAGTCGAGCCAGTGCGGCTTCTGCCTCGGGGGTCATCTCGTTGGGGTGGTTGAAGTGGGTGTTGAGCCAGATGGGGTGGTACTTCTTGAGCATATTGACAAGGTCATCGGTGATGCGCTGCGGACAGACCACGGGGGTGCGGCTGCCGAGGCGGACAATCTCAACGTGAGGTATCTGCCTTAGGCGTGAGATGATATATTCCAGTTTCTTGTCGCTCACGCAGAGGCAGTCGCCACCGCTGAGAAGTACATCGCGCACCTGTGGCGTACGCTCGATGTATTCAAGGCATTTCTCTATGCGCTCGCTGGGGCTCTCATCGTCCTTCTGACCGGCGAAACGACGCCTCGTGCAGTGGCGGCAATACATGGAGCACATGTCGGTAATGAGGAAAAGCACACGGTCGGGGTAGCGGTGGGTAAGTCCTGGTGCGGGGGAGTCTTCGTCCTCGTGGAGAGGGTCGTTGAGGTCGGCTGGTGCAATATTGCACTCGTCGCCTGTCGGGATGCACTGGCGGCGGATGGGGTCGTAGGGATCGGTCGGGTCGATAAGGCTGAGGTAATATGGCGTGATAGCCATACGGAACTTGGCCAAAGCCTTCTTAATGCCCTCGGCTTCAGCCTCGGTGAAGGTGAAATAGCGGCTCAACTGCTCATAGGTCTCGATGCGATTGCGTATCTGCCACGTCCAGTCGTTCCACTGGGCATCCGACACATCGGGAAAGAGCTCATTTCTGCGATTGACTTTCATATTGCATTAGATTTTTTCAGTTACATCTCACATCAGAGGCAGCTAATGCCCCACGATAATAGTGCAAAGATACATAAAAAAAGCAAGTACGGGCAGGGTAATTCTTTAACCGAATCAATTACTCACTATAATTGAACAAGTTGCAAATCGCTATAACGGGGAAAGAGCGTCGCATTTTTCCCAAAAAGTAGCAATAAGCAGAGGTGGGTTAAATCGTTTGGGGAGTTTTCATAAATCGTTGCGAGAAGAGAAAAAAAATTTGTCGGGTTGAAAAAATATACATAACTTTGCAGGAAGTTTTTTCGAGCAGAGGATTGGCATTAGTGAGTAGAAATCAAGAATATAAACAATAAAAAGAGCATATACTATGGGTATCAATGCAAACAAAAAGGTGAAGCGGAGACAAGTCCGCGTGAATGGCAACAAGAACTCCACCAACAACTGGGGTATCACCGCCGCTGGCTGGAATGCAGTGCACAAGGCCATCATCAATGCCGAGGACTAAAAGCCTTGGGCAACAGACAGAGAGCTCGCAAGGTCGGGCTCTTTTTTTTAGGCTGGACTATGCTCTTTTTCTCCTCGGGAAAACGGGCAAGAGCTAGGCTGGGGAAAAAGGCTAATGTAATGAGACAGACCACCTTGTGTTATATTGAGGATGGAGAGCGATGGCTGATGCTCCACCGCGTGAAAAAAGCACACGATGCAAGCCACGGCAAGTGGATAGGTGTGGGAGGCAAGTGCGAGGATGGAGAAAGCCCTGACGAATGTATGGTGCGCGAAGTGAGGGAGGAGACTGGGGTACAGGTGCAGCAGTGGCAGTATCGGGGCATCGTCACCTTTGTATCGGACAGGTGGGAGAACGAGTATATGCACCTTTTCACGGCAACCAAGTGGGAGGGAAATCCCGATATGAGCCTCAATGCGGAGGGAGAGCTGGCCTGGATAGCCCAGCGCGACCTTCCCCTAACCGAAGGCAAGGGGGATGAAAGCATCAGCCTTTGGGAGGGGGACAAGATTTTCCTGCGGTTGCTTCTGAATCGTGAGACACCCTTTTTCAGCCTCAAACTGGTATACTGTGGCGACCAGATGGTAGGTGCGACTCTTAATGGCGAGCCGATGGACATAACAGGGCAAGCCGACGGGAAATGAATTCGCAGGCTTGCAGATTGCGGAAAAAAGTGTAACTTTGCAGAGCAATAGAGCAGTGATATGGGTGATATTTGGAGCAAGGTAGTCAATCGGCTATCGCTGATATACAGGGTGGTGGCAGTCGTAGCTGTGGCCGCACTAATTGTGCTACTATTCCCCCACACACACCAAGGGGAACACTACGACTACAAGACAGGGGCTGTGTGGCGCAATGCCGACCTGGTGGCACCCTACGATTTTGCAGTGCTCAAATCGTCCGACGAATTGGGTCGCGAGCAGTCCGAAGAGCGGCAGAAAGCACTGCTATACTACCGCGAAGACTCCACTGCCTACGGGCAAGCACTGGAGCGGCTGGCATCGCTGGGTCTGCAGGCCGACCGCCAGTTGCGCCAAGCGATGGATAGCATCTACCGCATAGGCTATATGGAAATAGTCCCCGAAGTGGGCGACCCGTCGGGGCATGAAATAGTGGTGCTGCACGGAAATGTGGGCAGCATGCACCGCAGCCGGGAATACATCACAGCAGCCGACCTTGAGGCTGGACTTCTGCGCGACAGCATCCTCGTACCCAACCTACTGCTCGACCGACCGAGGACGGCACTGGAGCTTGACTCGCGCCTCTCGCAGGTGCGCTACAGCAGCCAGTTGGTGATGGCGGGCGACAGGATTATCGCCAAAGGCGAGGTAGTGGACGAGGACAAGGCACGCATCATCAGCAGCCTTGAATCGGAAAACGACCGCCGCTTTTCCGACAGCTACAGCTTAGCAGGGCAGATGACAGGGCAGTTCCTGCTGGCTCTCATCGCATTCTTCGCTCTCTTTATGTTCCTCAAAAACGTGCAGCATCCAATACTGGACGACAATCGGAAGGTGATGATGATGCTACTGATGATACTGCTCATGGCAGCTGCCGAGGCACTGGTAGTACGCACCAATGCCGACTGGGCACTGCTGGTGCCGCTCTGCTTGGTTCCTATACTGATGAGGGTATTCTTCGGCGTGAGGGTGGCACTATACGTCCACCTGACGATGGTAATCATCCTGGCCAACCTGGTACCCAATCCATTCGAATTCATATTCTACCAGCTGGTAACGGGCATGATGAGCATACTGGCAGTGCGCAACCTCGAGCGGCGAAGCCAATTCTTTGTGATAGCAGCAGTTATCTTCGGCAGCTACTCGGCCATCTACACCAGCGGTGCCCTCAGCCAGGACACCAATCTGCTCTCGCTCAACGCCACCCGCTACGTCATCTTCTTCCTCAACGCCCTACTGACCCTGCTGGCCTACCCGCTGATCTACCTCTTCGAGAAGCTGTTTGGCATCACTACCAACCTGACCCTCATGGAACTTTCAAGCACCAACACCCCCGCCCTGCGCGACCTCTCGAAGCGGGCTCCTGGGACATTCCAGCACTCGGTGCAAGTGGCCAACATCGCCGAGGATCTGGTCAACGAGCTGGGCGGCAACGCACTGCTGGCACGAGTGGGTGCCCTCTACCACGATATCGGAAAGATGCTCAACCCATTCTACTTCACCGAAAACCAGACCTCGGAATACAATCCACACAGCGAGCTGGACTATGCCGAGAGCGCACAAATCATCACAGCCCACGTAACCGACGGGCTCGAGCTGGCACGCAAATACCACCTGCCTGCCGAAGTCAAGGACTTTATCCGCACCCACCACGGCACCACTCACACTGGCTATTTCTACGCCAAAGAGCTTGAACTTCACCCCGACAGGGATTTCGATGAGGCACTATTCCGCTACCCAGGCCCTCGCCCCTATAGCCGCGAAATGGCAGTGGTGATGATAGTTGATGGCGTTGAAGCCGCCTGCCGCAGCCTCAAGCAGCACACTACCGATGCCACCGCCAGCCTCATCGACCGCCTCATCGACGGCAAAGTGGCCGAAGGCCAGCTCGACCGCTGTCCACTGACCTACGGCGACCTTTCGCGCATACGCCAAATGCTGAAAGACAAGATGATGAGCATCTACCACGTGCGCGTGGAATACCCCACCGTGGATGGTCAATCGGAATACAGGCAACCTACGCCTGTTTGAAACAGAAACAACAGAAACCATAGACACCGATGAAGCAGTCAAACCCTATTTGGAAGAAAGTGGCCTTGCATGGAGGGCTGGTGCTGGCTATGCTGGCCTTGGCCTGCATCTATTTCAGCCCCGTACTGGGCGGCAAGGTGGTGAACCAGGGCGATACCCAAATGGTGGAAGCCATGATGAAGGAGACGAAGGACTACCATGCCCAAACGGGCGACTATGCCCTATGGAACAGCGCAATGTTCAGCGGAATGCCCATCTACCAAGTGGGCGGCAATCCCCCGACGCCGAGCCTCTTCACCCCGCTGCAGAAGCTCGGCACGCTGCAGGTGGCAGGTATGGACGTGGCTCGCAGCATTGGAGTGCTATTCTTCTATCTGATAGGTTTCTACGTAGCCCTTTTGGCACTGGGTTGCTCGCCATGGCTGGCCCTGTTTGGAGCCATAGCCTTCGGCTTAGGCAGCTACAACATCATCATCATCGAGGCTGGGCACATCACCAAAGCCTGGGCTATGGCTATGATAGCCCCCGTGCTGGCTGGCATGGTGCTCTGCCTGCGGAAGAAAGCCGACCGAGCAACCCAATGGCGCGACTGGCTCTGGGGCGGACTGCTCTTCACCCTCGCGCTGGGACTACAGCTGATGTGCAACCACATACAAATCACCTACTACACCATCATCGCCGCCCTCCTGCTGGGTCTGACCTACCTCGGCTATGCCATAGCCGAAAAGCGGCTGCCACAGCTGACCACAGGCGTGGGCGTGCTGCTGCTGGGCTGCGGCCTGGCCTTCGCATGCAACGCTCGCAACCTGATGGTCAGCCAGCAATACACGGCCTACACCATGCGCGGCGGCAATGTAATCACTGCCACCCCAGCCGACCTCTACCACGACGGCACAGCACCCTCGCCCGAAAGCAACCGAAAAAGCGGCCTCGACATCGACTATGCCTTCTCGTGGAGCTACGGCGTAGGCGAAACCTACACGCTCCTCGTCCCCGGTGCTATGGGCGGCGGCAGCGGCGAATGGGTCGGCAAGGAAAGCGCATCCTACAAGGCTTTCCGCCAGCAGCAAATGCCCCTCTACTGGGGCGACCAGCCATTCACCAGCGGCCCAGTCTACTTCGGCGCCATCGTGGTCTTCCTCGCACTGCTCGGTCTGCTGCTGGTGAAAGGGCCTGAGCGGTGGTGGCTACTGGCAGCCACCGTGGTGGCGGTCATGATGTCGTGGGGACGCAACATGATGTGGCTCAACGAATGGCTCTTCAACCACCTGCCACTCTACAACAAGTTTCGCACCCCGAGCATGGCTCTGGTGCTGGCCAACGTCTGCATGGTGCTGCTGGGCGTGCTGGGCATCCGCGAACTGATGTCCGACAAAGTGGAATCCAAACGCAAGCGGCTGGCACTATACATCGCGGGGGGAACAACAGCGGGCGTACTGCTGATAGGTCTGCTGCTCAGCAGCGGCTTCAGCTACAGCGGCAGAGCCGACGAGCAAATGGCCGCACAATACGGCGACCAATGGGGGCAAATACTCGACATATTTATGCAGGACCGCCAGGCACTCTTCGTAGGCGACTCCTGGCGTAGCCTCCTGTTCGTGGCACTGGCCTTCGCCGCCCTGTGGCTCTACCTCCGCACCGAGCGCGGCGGCAAACGCCAGGGAATGGCCATCGGCGTAAGCCTTGCACTGGTCGCACTGGTGATGATCGACCTTTGGGGCGTGGACAGCCGCTACCTGAACGAGAAAAACTACGTCAGTGCACGCAAAGTGCAGCTGCGCCCCGACCCGTGGGATGCCACCATCGACGACCAAGCCGCACGCTTCGGCGACCAAGACTACCGCGTCCTCAACCTCGCCGTCAATACTTTCAACAGCTCCAAATCCGCCGCCTTCCACCACCAAGTGGGAGGCTACAGCGCTGTCAAAATGCGCCGCTACCAAGACCTCATCGACTTCTACCTCGCAGGCCACATCAACCAAGGCGTACTCAACATGCTCAACACCCGCTACATCGTCCTGCAAGGCGGACAAGTGCAGCGCAATCCCGAAGCACTGGGCAACTGCTGGTTCGCCAGCGAGGTGAAAGAGGTGGCAGATGCCAACGGCGAAATACTATCCCTCGCCGATGCCGACCTCTCCCGCACAGCCGTAGTGAACCGCACTGAATTCGCCGTATCACTGCCCGAAGTGCTGGACAGCACAGCCACCATCGCAATGGAACACCAAACGCCCTACAACCCCGACCACCTGAAATACACCACCCGCAGCCGCACACCGCAACTGGCCGTCTTCAGCGAAGTCTACTACGAACCCGACTGGCGTGCCTATATCGACGGCAAACCCGCCGAATACATCCGCGCCAACTACCTGCTGCGAGCCATGATGGTGCCAGCGGGCGAACACGTAGTTGAATTCCGCAACGAAGCCCCGCTCTTCCACCAGATGAACCGAGTGGCACTCATCGGCTCCATCGTGCTGGTGCTGCTGGCCACGGGCGCACTGATAGTCTACTACCGCAAGCGGAAGGAGACGGCATGCTAAGCGTAGTCATCTGCACCTACAACCGTGCAGCCTACCTCTACAACGTGCTGCACAGCGTAGCCATCGGCACCTATGCCGACTACGAAATCGTGGTGGTGGACAACAATAGCACCGACCGTACACGCACCGAATGCGACCGCTTCTGCACCGACCATCCACAAGTCTCCCTACGCTACTGCTTTGAGCCTCAACAGGGACTCTCCTACGCCCGCAACCGCGGCATAGCAGAGGCTCGGGGCGAAATCATCGTCTACGTGGACGACGACGCACTGGTCTGCCCCCAATACCTTGCCACCTACGCCGACTTCTTCAACCGCCACCCCGAGACCGAAGCCGCTGGCGGTTCCATACTGCCCCAATACGACGGCTGCCAAGAACCCTCCTGGATGAGCCACTACACCCGCCAGCTGGTAACAGGCAAACTCTGGCTCGGCAATCGCGAACGGCAGTTCCCCGCAGGGGCATTCCCCGGCGGAGGCAACGCAGCCTACCGCCGCAGCGTCTTCGAGGACGTAGGCCAATTCGACGTCGAACTCGGACGCAAAGGCGACAGCCTCATCGGCGCCGAAGAAAAAGACCTCTTCGACCGAATGACCTCGCACGGCATGCGCTTCTACTACCTCCCCACCGCCATACTCTACCACCTCATCCCACCCCGTAAACTCACCCGCGACTACTTCGACCGCCTCACCTACGGCATCGGCGTCAGCGAAAGATACCGCACACGGCAAATCGGACGCCGCAAATACCTGGGGCGCCTGTGGAAAGAGGCCATCAAATGGGGCGGCACACTGGTGCTGTGGTTCAAATTTGCCCTCTGTGGCCAAGTGGCCAAAGGCAACAAGCTGGTAGCCTTCCGCCGCAACGTCAGCCGCGGGCTGCTCGGTCGGTAGCACACTCCCCTCCCCCATAGCCGAGCAATCAGAGTAATCAGAGTAATCCGATTACTCTGATTACTCTGATTGTTTATTTTTCGGCGGCGGCGGGGAAGGGCAGGAGCGTGGGCCGGGTAGCCCGCTCCGCGGGCGCCCACGCCCCTGCCCTTCCCCGATTGCCCGTTCCGCGTGGACGGAACCGAACAAGGTCAGTTCTGACTGGCACGCACCGCGCGGACAGAGAAGCCGAAGATGCGGCGGAAGTTGCCGCTCATGCTCTGGTAGCTGGAATCGAAGGTGAAGACCCACGCGCCGTACGGGTAGCCCTCGAGGAGCGACGACGACCAGTAGTAGCCGTAGCTGCCGGCAGAGTGGAGGCTCGTACCATAGCGATAGCCAGCGGCGGGCAGGAAGATAGAGTTGCCATTAGTGGCAGTGAGAAGGCGGCCATTCACGCCGTTGCGGGTTGTCCATATGGCGGTGGTGTTGTCCAGCAGTTCTTGCCATTC
>JAFTBM010000062.1 GCA_017455205.1 Bacteroidales bacterium | reverse complement strand
TTTGAAGTTTTGGAATCACTTTACAAAGTTACGAATAATTATTCAATCAACGCACTGATATTTAATAATTTAACTAACAATTTTATTAACAATAATCATTGTCTCTTAACCTTTTTATCGAATAAAATTTAAACAGTTTCTAAAGAAAGTTACACCAGGAATTCGGAGCATAAAATCCCCAAACTCAAAAAAAACCTAACATTTAAGGCTAATTATTTGAAAAATGCAGAATCAGACAACAACGCTACAACTATCATCTCTTATAAGTGAACAACCGAATGATTGCTCACTTATGACACTTTCAGAACCTATGGGACTAATGGACGGCGATGACGCTGCACATCTTCACCTTTGGATGGCAACTCCTTTCGTTTCGCACCTCTCTCCTCACCTTCTTCACTTTTGTATTGAAAATTAATCGGCAGGTTATACATCACCCTAACCGCTTTTCCCTTCATCATACCAGGCTTCCACTTGGGCATCGCCCCCACCACACGGACTGCCTCCTCTCCACACCCACCTCCTATATCCCTCAACAGTCTGACATTGCTCACCGATCCATCCTTTTCAACAACAAACGAGACATACACCCTTCCCTGTATGCCCTGCTCTTTGGCTACCTGTGGATACTTGATATTTTCGGCAAGATATTTCATCATAGCTTCCATCCCACCAGGGAATTCTGGGTCTACCTCTACTATCTGATACCTTGTAGTATCCGTCTGCTGTGCAGAGGCGTTACTCCCCAAACCATTTATCGCCAAAAGGCACACGGCGACACCCATCATCGCAATAGACTTCTTTTTCATGTCTGCTATTTTTTTTGATTTCAACAATTTGTCTATATCCATCAACGCATCCTCTTCCAAATAATTGCACGGTGAGCAAACTTTTATTTTCTGCACGCTCTACACAATAAACCAGCCCCTTCTCCGCTATTCTTTGTTGAAGAACCATATTATCCACACCGATATGTACACCATCTTACGCAAACGCACACTCGCCGAAGGCATCCTCTATCAAATGTCTGTCCACGCCCCTTTCATCGCACAGAGTGCACAGCTTGGCCAGTTCGTCATCGTCATTCCCCGTGCCAACGGCGAGCGTATACCACTCACCATCTGCGACTTCGACCCCGTGCAGCAGTCGGTGGATATTGTCTTTCAAGTGGTGGGACACACCACACGCCTGCTTTCCACCTTTGCCGAAGGCGACAGCCTCTACGCCATCGCAGGCCCCTTGGGGCGTCCTGGTCATCTTCTCTCCCTCCACCTCCAGCAACCCTCGCCGCTCAAACGCCTGCTCTTTGTGGCTGGTGGCGTAGGCATCGCTCCCATTTTCCCGCAGGTGAAGTGGGCAGCCCTGCAGGGAATTCCCTCCGACGTGATAGTGGGGGCACGCAACCGCGACCTCCTCTTTTTCCTCGACCCGCTGCGCCAGCTCTGTCAGAATCTCTACATCATGACCGACGATGGCTCCCTCGGCGAACAAGGGCTGGTAACCGACAAGCTTCACCAGCTCTGCCAACCCACCACCCCCTACAGCCACTGCATCGCCATCGGTCCATTGCCCATGATGAAATATGTCTGCCTCGCCACCAAGCAATACCAGCTGCCCACCATCGTCAGCCTCAACTGCATGATGGTCGATGGCACTGGCATGTGCGGTGCCTGCCGCGTGAAGGTGGGTGGCGAGGTGAAGTTCTGCTGCGTAGACGGGCCTGAATTCGACGGCCACCTCGTCGACTACGATGATGCCGACCGCAAGTTGCACTCGCCCGATGCCCATCGCTACCGCATCGCCACTTCCGACAGCCACCACCAGTGCCACCTCGCTCCCGCAGTCGAAAGCACTCTCACTCAAGCAGCCACCACCACCTCTCGGCAGCACCCCCAAGAGCAAGACCCACACCTTCGCGCCAGCAATTTTGCCGAAGTCAATCTCGGCTTCACCCCGCAGCAGGCCCTGCTCGAAGCCTCACGCTGCCTGCAATGCAAGCGTCCCCGATGCGTAGAAGCCTGCCCCGTGGGTATCAACATTCCCCGATTCATTGCCCACATCAAGCAGGGCGACCCCGACCAAGCCTACTCCGTCATCAGCCTCGATTCCGCCCTACCCGCTGTCTGCGGACGCGTCTGCCCACAGGAGACGCAATGCGAAGGGGCCTGCGTCATGGGCATCAAAAACGACCCGATAGCCATCGGTGCGTTGGAACGCTACGCAGCCGACCACCATCGACTCCATGCTGCCCCATCGCCCATCGCCACCCCAACAGGTCCAAAAGTAGCCATCATCGGCAGCGGCCCGAGTGGCCTTACCTGTGCAGCCGACTTGGCCACACACGGCTGCCGAGTAACCATCTTCGAGGCACTGCACCGCCCCGGCGGTGTCCTCGCCTACGGCATACCCGAGTTTCGACTCCCCAAGCAGCAAGTGGTCGCCCCCGAAATCGACCGCTTGCGTAGTCTCGGGGTCGACATTCAAACCAACGTCGTCATCGGACGCAGTCTGACCATTGACCAACTCTTCGCCGAGCAAGACTTCGCCGCCGTCTACATCGCTTCGGGAGCCGGACTTCCCAAGTTTATGGGTATCCCAGGCGAAACCCTCGTCGGTGTCCTCTCGGCCAACGAGCTCCTCACTCGTGCCAATCTCATGCACGCCTACGACACCCACTTCGACACGCCCCTCGTCCTCGGACACCGCGTGGTAGTGGTCGGTGGTGGCAATGTGGCCATGGATGCTGCACGCACAGCCCTTCGCCTCGGCAGCGAGGTGACTGTGGTCTACCGCCGCGGCCAAGCCGACATGCCTGCCCGCCGCGAGGAGGTAACCCACGCCATGGAGGAGGGCATACAATTCCTGTTCCAAACGGCCCCCGTCGAGGTGCTACCCGCTCCCGATGGCACTGTGCAATCCTTGCGCTGCATCCGCATGGCTCTCGGCCAAGCCGACCAGGGCGGACGCCGCAGCTTCTCGCCCGTGGCTGGAAGCGAATTTGAACTGCAGGCCGACACCATCGTAGCCGCCCTCGGCACCTCTCCCAACCCCCTTATCGGCTCCACCACCCCTGGCCTCGACTGCCATCCCTGGGGAGGCATTGTGGCCGACAGCGAAGGCCGCACCTCGCGCCCACTCGTCTTTGCCGGAGGCGATGCCGTCAGTGGCGCTGCCACAGTAATCCTCGCTATGGGTGCAGGCCGCAAAGCCGCCCGTGCCATCCTCGAATCCATGCACCTCGACTGACAATCAACCTACCGCAAGAAATCACGGCACTGGGTCATAGCCACTGCCGCCAAAGGGGTGGCAACGCAAAATGCGCCTCAATGCCAACCATCCCCCTTTCCAAGGCCCATATTTTTTGATGGCCTCCTGGGCATACTGCGAGCATGTGGGCGTGTAGCGACACGACGGTGGCGTCAGTGGCGAGATGCAACTGCGATAGAATGCAATCACACCCAGCATCGCCTTTGCAACGCCACTCCGCACTATCCTACCCCACCCTCGCATCCTTCGCCACCTCTTTCATCAATTCTTTGAGCAGACGTTGCATCCGACCATCCACCCTGTCGTATTCCAACCGATCATTGTGTGCGTACACTATCGCCACCTGCAGCGTCTTCCCCTGCACCCGCAGCGTCTCTATCAGGGCCGACTTGTTCAACCGGTAGCTCTCTCGCATCAAGCGGCGCATCCTGTTGCGGTCCACCGCATGGCGGAATTTACGCTTGGGTACTACCATCATCACCTGACACACCGCTCCTTCATGGTTCCCAGACCTCTCTCCAATCCACCACCTGACGCTGAACGGGAAGATAAACAGCCGTCCACCCTCGGCATACAACCTGTCGATGGCCACTTGGCTGCACAGCCTCTCTTCTTTCGCAAAAGTGGGCATGCCCTCCCGACACTACTTCTTGTCCCCCGCTTCTGCGGCCGCCTTTGCCACCGCCTCGGCTTTCAGTGCCTCGCGAGCCGCTTTTCTGGCAGCTGCTTGCGCTTTTTTGGCCTCCATGCGCTGCTTGTAGACCTCTTTGTTGGCTATCACCGCCTTACCCCTCTTCGAGTTGGATGCCGCCGACGCACGCACAGGCGTCCGCCTGACGGTATTGCTCTTGGTGGCTACCACTGGGCCACGCTCTTTGCCGAGAATGCAATTCTCAATGGCCATAGCCATCGAGGGAGCATTCTGCGTGGGGGCTGCGATGCTCAACTTGAGGCCATACTCTTTGAGCTCGGCATGGGTCGACGAACCAAATGCTGCTATCAGCACCGAGCTGTCCTTTATGTCGGGGAAGCTCTTCACCAAGCTCCTCACCCCTATCGGCGAAAAGAGGGCTATGGCGTCATACTCTTTGATGTTGAGGTGGGTCAAATCGCGCGGCACTTGCGTGTACATCGGCGCACGGGTGTACTTGAACTTGCCTTTGTCGAGCGACCGTGTATACTCCGTCTGCTTCTCGTCCGAGCAGGGGAAGAGGTAACGCTCCTCTTTGTGCCGAGCCATCACCTCCAGCAGGTCGCTGAAATAGCGCGCCCCGAAAAAGACCTTGCGCTTCCTGTATTGTATGAAGTTCTGCAAATAGAGGGCTATCTTCTCCGTGGTGCAGTAGTAGCGCATATCCTCGCTCACCGGCTCGCGCAGCTCTTTCATCAGGCGGAAGAAATGGTCAATCGCATTCTTGCTGTTGAATATCACCGCCGAATAATCCTTCAAGTGAATCCTCGTCCGCCTAAAATCCGATGCCGGAATGCCAACCACCTCGAAGAACTTGTAGAAGGTGATGTCCACATGGTGGTCCTGCACCAAATTTCTGTACGGCGACTTCTCCAAATCGGCCGGTTCGGGCTGCGATATCAGGAGTTTTTTGATTTCCATAGCACCTCCTATTATTTTACCTATCTTTCTGTTTCACTGCAATAAAAACACCCTCACAGCCACCACCACTGGCAGCAATTCGACACTGCAAAGATAGTAAAAAAGATAGAAACTGGCACTTTTTGAAAATGTTAAAAATAAATTGACACCCCTCGCAAAGCGCATCAAAAAGCATATCCCCACCATCGCACCAATGACCACACCAACAACCTCATTCCCCACAGGCAAGTAGACGGCCAAAAAGAGCAGCGGCACCAACAGTGTGGAAAGCACCAAGTGATAGCAATAGTTGCTAACCACAAAGGTGCTTACCGCCGTTTTCCCACCAAAGACATTGCCCAGCAGCACATACAACCCGTTCCTCGCCAGATAGGCAGCCGCCAGCCCCACCGCCACTACCAGCCATCGCCACCATCCTTCCCCTGCCTCACGCCCCCAATAGATCCATACCACCACAGCCGCCACCGAGGCTATCAACCCTGCCACTGGCCACAGCCGGCGCACTTTCAAATTGCTCTCGCGTACCAAGTGCTCCATACTCCGCCTCGAAAACAAGGCTTTCAGCAGTCCTCCGAAGTGCAATTTATGCCCTTCAAAATAGACGTAGTGTGCCACCCCTATCAGCAGCAGTAGCAGGAACACCCACACCGGTGCATCCCCCACCTGCCGCTCCAGCAGCCCCACATGGTGCACGCCAAGCGAGTGCCCCTCGAACATCGACCTGTGCCAAGTCTCCACAGCCGCCTCGCGAAGCGGAAATATCGAATCCAGCGTAATCCCTGCATCCACCGTCTGCACCTCTCGGAGGCTGACGTAGGGCGTGTCTAAATTCCAAAATGGTGCCGCTGCGGCAAGCGTATCATTCGCAATCATTGGTTATCATCTCTCCTATCGGGGAAAGAGCAACAGCCGTCCTGAAGCCGACCGCCCCCCTTTCTCTATGGTTAGTAAATACACTCCTCGACCCAATCCCCCCAAGTCAATTTGCATCTGCGGCTCGAAGCCCACCGATTGGCGATGCACCACACGCCCGTAGACATCCGCCACCCGCAGCTCGCCTCCCCAGTATGCCTCGCCGACAGATAGGCTGACCCTCCCGTCCGTTGGGTTAGGGTAAAGGTCAAGAGCCTCCGCCGCAGCAGCAGAGAACACTCCCAATCCGCTGCCCCCATCGCAACCATAGGCACTGTCCCACACCGCTCCCGCTATCTCCACATCGTCAATCCACACACAATCCTCACCCTCCGTGCCCGTCTCGTCTTTGACATACACCCATCGCAGCGTGTGCCGACCTGCAGCGAGTTCCACGCCGACCTGCGTCCAATCCGTCTCGCCCCAGCCGCGCCACCGCACCGACCCGTCCACACTGAACGTCAGCATATCGTATTCCTCCTCGCAAGAAGTCTTTGCGTAGAAGTCCACCCTCCCCGCTTGCGAAAGTGCTACCTCAAGCGCCAGTGCCGAGGTCTGTCTGTAGTCTATCGACCCGCTGCGCAGGCTTTGCCGACCGTTGTGGCTCACCGTGCTGTCCACACGCCACGGCTGCGTCCCTGCCGTCTGCCAGGCGAAGCATTCCATCCCCCGCTCGAACCCGTCGCCACTGCCTCCCACAAGGAGAACCCCCTTCTGCTCCTGCACCCAGTGCCCCCAGCAGAGCCTACCCTCAATGGCCACACTCCGCTCGCCACTACCCACCGCAAAGGGTATCCACTGCTCGCTTTCCCCAGCACCTATCCTCACCGCCCGACCAGCCACCTCCACCAGAAGCGAATCCCACTGCCCCACTGCCTCAACTTGCAACAGATAACTCCCCCCAGCCACCACGTTGCTTGCCAAGCTGCTATCCGCCGCCCGCAGCTGCCAATGCCATGAGGGGTACGTCGCCTCCTTGTGCCTGGCCACCCGTAGTTGTCCAAGCCAAGCCGTGTCCGCCACAACTAACCGACCGCCGACCACTGGGCTTTGCCCAGCCACCATCCCGCGTTGCCGCATCGCCACCCTCGCCCTTCCACCCGCAGGCAGGCTGTCAATCGTTGCAGTATCGTAAACCACCTCCGTGCCAAGCTCCACCTCGGTGCTATCCTGCTGCCACACCACGCTCACCCCCCGAAGCATCGCCTGTCCGCAATTGGTCAGTCGGAAACTGAGCGTGCTGTCGCCGACGACCACACTATCTATCGCCACCGCCCGTGCAGCAGCTGCCACCGCCACCGTATCCACTCGCGGCCAATACCCCGAGGCTGTGGCAGTCAGCAGCAACTCTCCCTCGACCAGCGACTGCTCGAGGGGCAGCGTCAGCCGTCCGCCCACAGGCACTATCCCCACGGCCAGCAGGCTGTCGCCCTGCATCGCGGCCACCTTTGCCCCTTCGGTAGCCACCACCGTCAGCTCCGCCACTCCAGCCCTCGCCTCGCTCTCCAATGATAGGGCAAGCTCCTGCGGCACACCCACATAGGGCATCAGCGAGGGGTCGCCCAGCAGGCAATAGATTTCCCAATAGAACTTGTCGTAGGGCGACCCGAAAGCCGACACTGCCAAGTTGCCAGCCCAAAGCAATTCGCCCACCGTCGCCACCCCGCCCGTGCGTCCCAGCCAGCGGTCGAAAGCCCCTGGCCGCGAGGCATCGTACAGCGGGTCGGTCGAAAACGGATATTTCGGCCCTACCGACCAGTAGTAATCCTCGTTCCAAAGCGTAGAGTTCGTGGCTCCCACCACCCCCACTGCTCCCCCCACCGCCTTGCGCAGCAGCTGCTCGCCGAAGCAGTTGCTGCTGAAGTTATTGCTCTCGCAACAATTATTGACATAGAGCATCGGCTGGCGCGAATCCAGTGTGTCGACCGAAGCAAACGACACCGCTGGCGAGGTCCACCCGCCCGCACGGCAATGCGCCGTGTAGTTGACCAAAGCCGCACCCTGGCCGATGGCTTCCAGTATCTCCCCCCGCTGCTGCCGCGAAGCTGGGTTGTGCCAGCAAAGCGTGTCAAGCTGTGGACGCTCCCGCCGAGCCTCGCGAGCCACATAGTTCACCTGGCCGTTGGTGGTAACTGGTGCTGGCGCACCATTCTCGTAGCCAGCCACCAGCAGCAGCCGCTTGAGCCACGAAGTGTCGATGTCCTCTCCCCGCTCGTAGCGGAGCGTCTTCTCCACCACCGCCCGCAGCTGGGCAGTGTCGGCCACAGGCCAACGCCCAAGCATCGCATCGGGCAGGTAGTCGCCCGTGTGTTCGGCATAGTAGAGGTCGGTGATGGTGGCCATCAAGCCCGTCGGCGCCGTGGTGCCATAATAGGTGTGCAACTGCTGTATATTGCCCACCAGCAGCACATAGCGCGGCCACTGCGCGGCCTCGCCCCTGAAATGGCACCCGATGGCCGCCTTGACGCTATCGCGCGCCGCCGTGTCCACATACACCTCGCGCACCTCATATCCCTGCTGCCGCTTCCAGCGCACAAAAGGTTGCAGCCCCTCGCGAAACGCTGGGCGCGACACTACCAAGTAGCCCTCCGCACCCCTATCTGCTTCTGCATCCTCCGCCGCACCCTTCACCTTCAGCCTCGCCTTCACCCTCGTTGCCACTCGCACCTCTCCCACTGCTGCATTGTACACCGCTGGATTGACCCTCACCCTCACCACCTGCTGCCGCCCCATCACGCCCAGACGCTCCACCTCCACCACCTCGCCAGCCGACCACGACCGCACCCCACTATATGCCTCCTTGCTGGCCACCACCGCGGGTCTATCCCCCTCCTCCTTCACCCTCGCCCCCTGCCACGGCTGCAGCCTCTGCCCCTCGCTCAAGGGCAGCTTCAACTCGCGCCCCACCTCCACCTCGGCCACCTCTACCTCGGCCCCGCACGGCACCATCAGCAGCCGACACAGCACTGGCAGTGCTGGCTGCCCCTCGCGCCGCGCCATCGACTCCATCCCCGCAGCCTCCACCACTGCATCCCCCTCACCTGCTGTCGCCACCTGGCAATCGCCCAAGCTGAAGGCCAACTCCCACTCGCCGCTGCCCCTCTCTGTCAGCCGAAGCAGCGCTGATTTCTGCCCCAAGGCCGAATAGGCACCCGACACCAACATTGCAAAAAACAACGATATGCAAAACAACCAATGCTTCATAATGCCGATAATGTTTCCATCTACGCCACTGCAAAAATACAAAAAAAACGCGACATCTGCCCCCTAAATTTCCACGCCCACCCGCGCGACACCCTAGCAGATGCCCTCCGCACGCCCCCTCCAACGACCCAAAAACGCCTCAAAAACGTCCCCTTTTCCCACCCTCCTCATCCACCTCTAATGGCCAATCAATCACCCATCGTTCTTCAATCGTTCTTCAATCGTTCTTCAATAATTTATTGAACATCTATTGAAGAACTATTGAAGAACTATTGAAGAACTGCCAAGCAAGCATCTGTAAATCAGGCAGAATAAAAAACTCCGAAAATTACCCATGAAGCAGCAGGGGAAAAAACTGACAGCAGCGGCATCCAGCGCACAATAAAAGCCCCTGCACCCCGTTACAGCGTAAAATCACAAGCGAATGAAACGTATTGTATTACTCACGCTTGCGAGCTGCCTAATGATGGCAGCCTGCGGCCAAAGTCAAACAAAAAAGGAGGACAAAAAGATGAGCAAGACACTGGTGGCCTACTTCTCGGCCACGGGGACTACGCGTGCCGCCGCCGAGCGGCTGGCCAAAGAGAAGGGGGCAGACCTGTTTGAAATCGCTGCTGCACAGCCCTACACCGATGCCGACTTGGATTGGACCAACAAGCAATCGCGCTCGACGCTGGAGATGAAAGACAAAGCCTCGCGTCCCGCCTTGGCACGCAAGTGCGATGCAATAGCCGACTACGACACGGTGTGGATTGGATTCCCCGTGTGGTGGTACACTGCCCCGACGATCATTAACACCTTCATCGAGGCACACGACCTCGCAGGGAAGACCCTCTGCGTGTTTGCCACCAGTGGCGGTAGCGGCGTCAGCGGATCGGCTGCCGACCTCAAGAAGGCCTACCCGCAGTACACTTGGGGCGAAAGCCGCCTGATGAACCGTTAAGCGGTGAAGATTTCTGCATGCAGGTGCCGCCCTTCCCACCGACTGGCAGGCAGCGGCGGCACTTTTTCTTGCAGATATGGAAAAATAGGCGTAACTTTGCAGTTGCAAATCCGACGAAGACCGATGCACAACACAGGCCATGCAAAGCGAGGACTGCTACTGGGGCTGCTGCTGGCAGCGGCTTCGGCGTGGGTCTCGGCTGCCTCGGAGGACACGCTCAGCATTGGCCGCCCAGCGGTGTTTGAGGAGAACCTCGGGCAGTGGGACGCACGGGTGCGCTTCCGTGCGCAGCTGCACAACGCAGCATTGTTTGCCGAGGACGATGGGCTGACGCTGGCCCTGCGTGAGCCTATCCCCCACCCCGCCCCCTACACAGCAAAGCTTCCCACCTACCATGCCTACAAGATGCACTTCGCTGGCGGGCAGGCTATGCCGCAGGGCGAGGGAAAGCAGGCAGGCTACAGCAACTACTTCCACGGGAGCGATGCCTCGCGCTGGCGGTCGCACGTGGGGAACTACGCCTCGGTGCGCTACACAGCACTTTACCCAGGCATCGACCTGGAGGTCTACACCGCATCGGGGGCGATGAAATACAACTACATTGTCCACCCTGGTGGCGACCCGAGTGCGGTGTGCCTGCGCTACGAGGGTACCGATGGGGTGAGCCTCGGCAGGCGGGGCGAATTGCGGGTGCGGACCTCGGTGCGCGAGGTGATGGAAGCCAAACCCTACGTCTTCCAGTCGGGCGACGATGGGGAGGAGCAAGAGGTGGAGAGCCGCTGGGTGGTGCGCTTGGTGAAAGGGGGCTATGAGGTTGGTGTGGAGGTGGGGCACTACGATACTGGGCGCGACCTGGTGATTGACCCCACATTGTATTTTTCCACCTACACTGGCTCGGCAGCCGACAACTGGGGTACCACGGCCACCTACGACTCGCACAAGAACACCTACACCTCGGGATTGGTGTTCGATGTGGGCTACCCCGTCTCGCTGGGAGCCTACGACATCGACTACAACGGGGCGGTGGACATCGGGATATTCAAGTTCGACTCCACTGGCTCGCAGCGCCTCTTCGCCACCTACCTCGGCGGCTCGGCAGCCGAAATGCCGCACAGCATGTTTGTCAACAACATGGACGAGCTGGTCATCTTCGGCACTACGGGCAGCCCCGACTTTCCCACCACCGAAGGAGCCTACCAGCGGAGGCACGCCGGAGGGTCGCTCATCGACTACGAGTCGTCCATCATTCGCTTCCCCAACGGGAGCGACATCTTCATCTGCCGCTTCACGGGCGACGGCAGTGTGCTGCAGGCATCGACCTACGTGGGCGGTTCGGGCAACGACGGACTCAACTACAAGCAGCACTACAACAACAGCTACTCGGTGGTGATGGCGGGCAATGATTCGCTCTACTACAACTATGGCGACGGCTCGCGGGGAGAGCTTATCACCGACAACCTAGGCAACGTCTACGTCGGCTCGACCACCACCAGCAGCGACTTCCCCACCACCGAGGGGGCGGTGCAGCGGCGCCCCACAGGCGGGCAGGACGGCGTGATATTCAAGCTCGACTACAACCTACGCAATATACTCTGGGCCACCTACCTCGGAGGCTCAACCGATGATGCTATATACTCGATTGACGTGGACAGCGTCTACAACGTAGTGCTGTGTGGCGGCACCTCGAGCAGCGACTTTCCCACCACCGAAGGTGCCTACCAGACGACCTATGGCGGTGGCACCGCCGATGGCTTTGCCAGCATCATCTCGCACGATGGCACACGGCTGATGGCCTCCACCTACGTCGGCTCGGATGCCTACGACCAGATGTACTTTGCCCGCGTGGGCAACAGCAACGAGGTGTTCCTCTTCGGGCAAACAGCGGCTTCGGGCGGTACGATGATCTACAATGCAGGCTACAGCGTCTATGGCAGCGGCATGTACTTGGCGCGGATGCTGCCCGACCTTTCGGCACGGCGGTGGAGCACCGTCTTTGGCACTCCGGGGCGCATCAACCTTTCGCCCACAGCCTTCACGGCAGATATCTGCAACCGCGTCTACGCAGCAGGCTGGGGGCGCGACTTCGTGGGATACAACGGGGTGCGATGGTATACCGCTGGCACTTGGGGCATGGAGACCACGCCCACGGCCTACACCGATTCGACCGACGGGCAGGATTTCTACATCCTCTCGGTCGATGCCCAAGGCAATCGGCTGGAATATGCCACCTTCTTCGGCGAGCTCCACCAAGGGGGAGCCTACGGCTACGGCGGTGGCGACCACGTCGACGGTGGCACCTCGCGCTTCGACCGCTTGGCCAGCCTCTATCAAGCAGTCTGCGGTTCGTGCGGCGGAACACAGAAATTCCCCACCACCGCCAGTGCCTGGAGCCGCACCAACGGCTCGACCAACTGCAACAACGTACTCTTCCGCTTCAACGTAACCGACGACTTTCCAGTGGCCGAATTTGTGCCTCCGCAGACGGGATGTGCTCCCTACACAGTGGAACTGGCCAACACTGGTCGCGGTGCCTCCTTCCACTGGGACTTTGGCGATGGCACCACCTCGACGCTCCGCTCCCCCTCCCACACCTACACCACCCCAGGCGACTACACCATCCGCCTCATAGCCACGATGCCAGATGGATGCCGCGTGGCCGACACAATGCAGCAGACGCTGCGCGTACTCTCCCAATCGCCCGTCAGCCACACCCTGCTCAAAAGCTGCAGCAATGCCCGCATCCAGATAGGACCTGCCCCTTCGCTCGGGGCATCCTACCGCTGGATAGAGGGGCAGGTGAGCGACCCCACCATCTCCAACCCCTGGATTAGTCAAAACGGACGCTACGTGCTACAGACCACCACCAACGTATGCACCCAGACCGACACCTTCCACGTGGAGCGCTACAACCTGCTGGGAAGCCTCTCCACCACGCCCGTCTCCTGCCACGACACAGCCAACGGACGCCTTCGCCTGCGCTTGGGCGACCGCATCAACCCCGATTCGGTCAGCGTCAGCATCTCGCCCCTCGTCCCTTCGACCGACAGCGGCATCTACATAGAATTCCGCCAACTTGCACCGCTGACACGCTATCACCTGACCCTCACGGGCTACGGCTGCACCCACGAACAGGATGTGCAGCTCGACAATCCTGCCCCCATCAGCTACAGCAAAGAGGTGGCATCCGCACTCTGCACCGACAGCTGCCTCGGATGGCTTCGCATCATCCATCCCCCAAAGCTCGACACCACGCTGACCAACCTCTGTGCTGGACAGCACATCACGCAGATTGAAGTCTATGGCTGCCCGCTGATTGACACCACGGTCATCCATCGCAGCCACATCCTCGACAGTCTGCACGCCTGGGCTGATAGCTATCAAATCTACCTCAGCCAGAGTGTGCGTCTCCACGCCAGCGTGGCTCCAGAGGATAGTACGGGAGTGGCATTCAGCTGGATGCCCTCACGCGACATCGACCTTCCCTCATCGGCACACCCAACAGCCTACCCCACCGACACTGTGGTACGCTACACCGTCACGGCCACGGTGGGCAACTGCTCGGCCACCGACTCGGTCAGTATCCGCTGCAAAGAGGTGGTCTGCGGCCCCCCGAAATTTATTATCCCCAACGCATTCACGCCCAATGCCGATGGGGTGAACGATGCTATCTGCTTCCCCAGCGAAGGCATCGTGGAATTCAGCATCAACATCTTCAACCGCTGGGGAGAATGCGTCTACCAAAGCACCGACCCCACGGCCTGCTGGGAGGGGACCTACCGCAACACTCCCTGCCTGCCGGGGGTCTATACCTACACTTGCCATATCCGTTGCCTCACCGGTGAGGACAACGACTTCAAAGGCGACATCACATTGCTGCGATGAAGAAAGACCAATGCGTCATAGCATGCCTCCCCTCGCCCGAGGATGCCCAGTCGGTGTTGCCCTACGCCCGCCTGTGTGCCACGCAGCTGGGCAAGAGGCTCGTGCTACTCAACGTCAGCCACGATGGCCAGTCGGAATGGCTCAAGGACTATGACTTGCCCTATATCGGTCTCAAAGGCGAATGGAAGCCTGCCATCGACGGACTGCCCACCACGCTGGGCGGGGTGTTGATGCTTGCACCGCTTTCGCCGAAAGCCCCACGCAGTGCCCTTGCCCACCCCGCCACTCTGCTGCGCAACTTTGCCGACTGCAAGACGGCCTATATCGCCGTCCCTTCCGATACTCGCCCGCAACCGCCCCGCCACGTGGCCTTGAGCATCGACCATCGCCGCGAGAGCAAAGAGAAGTTGATATGGGGTTCGTACTTCGTCCGCTTCTTCGGCAGCACGCTCACCGTGGCCTGCCCCAGCTATCGCGATGCGGGACTGCTCCGCCAGCAGGCCAACAACATGCAGTTTCTCGACAAGATGTACCGCTCGCTCGGGGTGGATTACAACAAGGCCACAATCCCTCAATCCACAGCCACTTCGCCCGACCTTTCCGCCCTGCGGGTGCTTGCACCCGACCTGCTGATTGCCCTCGCCACCGACCGCCGCGACCGCGACCTCGGCGACTGGCTCTTCGGCTCGCCCGAGCTGCGCCTGCTGAAGCTGCCTTCGATTCCACCCATACTCCTGCTCAACCAGCGCGACGACCTCTATGTGCTCTGCGATTAATGCCGCCGAGCTACTTCTTGATGCGACCGCCCTTGTAGAAATGCTTGCTCCAGTACTTGTCGTCGGTGCGGCTCACACAGACCCCCGCACTCGTGGAGGCATGGGCAAAAAGGCCATCCTTGAGGTAGATACCCACGTGCGCGACCTTCCCTTTGCTGTTGGTAAAGAAGAGGAGGTCGCCTTCGCGTAGGCTTTTGGCATCAATCAGCTTGACATCGGCCAGCATCTCGTTGGAGGTGCGATGCAGGTTCACGCCGTAGACTTTCCTCACCACCGCACCCACGAAGGCCGAGCAGTCAACGCCCCGTTTGTCAGTGCCGCCATACTTGTAAGGCGTCCCCATCCAATCATTGACAGCAGCATAGAGGTCGGCATTGTCGCGGGGGCTGTAGTCAAGACCCAACGGATTGGTGCGAGATGCCTCTCTTGAGGGTTTAGCCACCGCTGGCTTTGAAAGCACTGGCGTCTCCTTCACCAGCTCGTCGGCGTAGAGCTGACCAATGATAAAGTCCTCCTCTTCGAGGTCGCGAGCCATAAACGAGCGCAACTGGCTGCACGAAGAGAGCAGCATCACCGAAGCCACGAGCAACAGCCACCGAGAGGGATGCCTGCGGTAGGTGGTCGGTATGCTATCCACTATATACTTCATCACTGCACTCATTTGATAACAAAGACATCCTCGTTGGCACGCTTCATGTAGTAGTTCTCACGCCCGTAGCGTTCTTTGGCAGCGGGATTGTCATTCAACTCGGCAGCCGCAATGCTGTCAGCACTCATAGCCTCACGGAGCGCACGCTCCTCGGCCTGCAACTTGCGGAGTTCGCGTTTTATCCTAAAGTTGACCTGAAGGCTCAAATCGCTGGAAAAGAGTATAATCACCAGGAACCCAATGGTGGTAATCACATACTTGTTCTTCAGCAGTTTGAATATGCGCTTTTGGTTCATCTGACACGCAGTTTCTGTCCTGCCCGAATTTTGTCGCTCTTCAGGCCATTCATCTTCTTGAGTTTGGCCACCGTCAGGCCGTGCTTTGAGGCCACCTTGTTGAGCGTGTCGCCCTTGCGGACGGTGTAGTACTTGTTGCTGCCTTTGGTGCTATTGCCTTTGGATTTTCCTTGTGGAACCACCTTGACGGGCTTCTTGGCCAAGCTGTCGGCACTATGGGCATAGATACTATCCTGGTTGGCGATGAAGGCTTCCAGCTTGTTGATTGGCAGGCAAAGTGCATGCACTCCCGAGGCTGCGGGGATGTAGTCCACCTTATATTGAGGATTGAGCGTGCGCAACTCCTCCATATCCACCCCCGTGGCCTCGGCGACATAGCAGAACAGCACATCGCGAGTGGGAACCACCGTGTCGCACCGAATGGGGAGATTGAGCTCGGTGGGGCGCAAGCCATGTTCGCCATAGTAGTTCATCACGTACATCACGGCTATAAATGCTGGCACATAGCCACGGGTCTCTCTGGGTAGGCTGTAGTACATCTCCCAAAAATTCCGACCACCGCTGCGGGCAATAGCCTTATTGACATTGCCAGCTCCACAGTTGTAGGCGGCAATAGCCAGTTGCCAGTCGCCGAAGATATTGTAGAGGTCCTTCAGGTGTCGGGCAGCAGCGACGGTGCTCTTGTAGGGGTCGCGACGGTCGTCGACTACTGAATTGACCTCAAGGTCGTAGAGCTTACCTGTGGAATACATAAATTGCCAGAGGCCAGCGGCACCCACGCGCGAGGTGGCTTGCGGGTTCAATGCACTCTCCACAATGGTCAGATACTTCAAATCCTCGGGCAGGCCATAGCGGTCGAGCACCTCTTCGAACATGGGGAAATAGAACTCTTCCAGCGAGAGCATCACATCGAGCCGCGTCGACATGTGCTTGAGGTAGAATCGGATGTAGGAGCGAACCACCTCGTTGTAGCTCATCGGGAAGACGGTGTGCAAAGCCCGAAGCCGATGTTCCAAAAGGCTGTCGGGAAGCGCATCGAAAGCCTCGGCCGAAAACTGCACTGCGCTATGCAAGTTGCGGTGTGCATAGCGGCGCATATAATAACTATTGAGCAGACTATCGTAGGCAGAGGCATAGCGTTGGGTCATCAGTTCCGCCCCGTTATCCTGCTGGGGCTTCGTAGGTTCTTGCTGTGCCTGCGCGGTTGTGCAAAGCATCAATGTCGCAACCCAAAGCACTATTTTTACACTTCGTTTCATATCTCCCGTAACGCATGCACTCTTCAATTATTGCATTCTGCATACAGAAAAAAAATAAAGGATAGCACACAGGCGGCGGAACTGGCGGTAAGGACTTCCCCCGTGTTTGGGTCGTGTTTGGTTCGTGTCAGGCCCGTGTATGGTCCGTATCGAGTCGGAGGTGACACGGAGGTGACACGGAGATGACACGGAGATGACACGGACCAAGTGGGTGGGGAAAAGGTTATAGGTTATAGGTTATGGGGTATAGAAATTTGAGAATTGAGAATGGAAAATTGGGAATTGGGATTGGTAGAGAATACCCTTATGATTGCGAGAAAGACCTTTCACCTGACTATCCAAACCACCACGCGCTATTACATCAGAAGAGGCTTCCCTTTCCGATTGAAAAATTAGATTGTAAAATTTGCACATCGGTGCAATAATGCCGCAGGTGGGGCGTTAAAGTGGGCGTAACAAGACTGGGGAAACTGGTCAATCAACAGAATAGAAAAACCAACACTCATGACAAACGAGAACAAGAACACCAGCAGCCGCAGCGCTGCAAACGACGAAGGGACAATGACGGCCACCAAAACGTTTTTTTGCCGCTGGTGGAAGTTGCTGGTGATAGTAGGCGTGGCGGCAGCGGTGGTGTCGGCTGTATGCGCGATGCTCATCACGCCACTCTACCGGTCGACAGCGGTGATGATACCGACCAACACCAACCGAATGACCAAAGCGATAATGGACTATGACTACAGCATGGACTTCATCGACTATGGGTCGGAGAACAACTGCGAGCAGGCTTTGCAGATGCTGACCTCAAAGAAGTTGGCCATGACGGTGTGCGAGCACTTCGGCCTGATGCAGCACTACAAAATCAAGTCCACATCGAAACACCCTGTGGCTGATTTTGAAATCAAGTGGAAAAAATACTTCTCGGCACGACGCACCAAATACTTGGGGGTGCAGGTGTCGGTGCTCGACAAAGATCCACAACTGGCAGCCGACATTGCCAACTATGTGTTGGAAGTGTATGATTCGCTATGCCGCGAGACGAACCGCGACCGGACGCTGGATGCAGCTATGGTGATGAATCAAGTGTGTGCCGCCGAGGCTGCCAGTCTTGACTCCATTGCTGCCCATGCCACACCAGGCAGCTGGCAACAGCAACTGGTCAAGCGGAAATGCAAAAAGCTGGCTCAGATGCAGGCACGTGCCACACAGACTGCCGTGGAGTGCGACCTTAAGATACACTATAAGTACGTGATAGAGTATGCCACGGCTGCCGACAAGAAGGACCAACCCAAGAGGTCGCTCATCGTGATGGCAGGGTGTCTCGGTGCCATAGTGATGTGCATCTTTGCGCTGCTGATATTTGTCCCGCGCAAAGAGGAGGAGAATGCGACAGAGCAGCCCATCGCCTAAATTTCGTACTACTCGCACGAATATGGTTTCCCCCGTCAGCAAACAGCAACGCAAAGGCATCATTGTGGCCTTGGTGTGCGTGCTGCTATTCGTAGTGGCCAACACGCTACTACTTGCCGATGAGAACTACCTGTTAGGGCTACTTCCGCTGGGGATTGCACTGATATGGCTGTTTTTCAAGTATCCCGAAGCGGGGTTGCTGCTTACGGCTTTGGCGACGCCATTTTCAATAGACGTGGTGCTGCTGGGGGAAACCGAGCTTTCGCTCCCCACCGAGCCGATGCTGATACTGCTATCGCTGGTATTCCTGTTTCGGGTGCTTCTGATGCGGAACTACGACCTGCGGCTGCTCCGCCATCCTGTCAGCCTGCTGGTGCTGGCGATGCTGGGATGGATGTTTATCACCTCATGCACGTCGGAGATGCCGCTGGTGTCGTTTAAGTACACCGTGGCTCGGGCATGGTTCGTTGTGCCTTGCTATTTTGCTGCTACCACGATGCTACGCACACCACAGGCCACACGGCGCTTTGTGTGGGCCTACGGGCTGGGGCTGGCGGTGGTAGTGGCCATCACAACATACAAGACCCTATTTAACTTCAGCGACCTGCAGACGATGCACCGCGTGATGAAGCCTTTCTACAACGACCATACGGCCTATGGTTGCATCATAGCCCTGTTCCTGCCAGCCGCAATAGGGCTGGCTGCCGATAGGGGGGAACGGCTATGGCTGCGGATTTGTGCCGTGGTGCTGGCTGCACTGCTGGCCACTGGTCTTGTGCTTTCCTATTGCAGAGCGGCTTGGCTCAGCGTGGCGGGTGCATTGGTGGTATACCTACTGATTCACTATCGGGTAAAACTGAAATGGATGCTGGCGATGCTGGCACTGGTGGCAGGATTGTTCTTTGCGTTCCAGGGCGACCTGCTCTACAATATGGGCAAAAACAAACAGGATTCCTCCTACGAGTTGGCCGACCAGCTAAAAAGCATCTCGAACATATCCACTGATGCCAGCAACCTCGAGCGCATCAACCGATGGGCTTCGGCATTGCGCATGTGGGGGGAACGCCCTGTGCAGGGATTTGGCCCTGGGACCTACCAGTTCATCTATGGCAGCTATCAGATGGATTATCAGATGACGGTCATCAGCACCAATTCGGGCGACCTCGGCAATGCCCACAGCGAGTATATTGGGCCACTCAGCGAGCAAGGGGTGGTAGGAGCTGGCATTGTGATAGCACTTTTCCTGACCGTTTTCGCCACAGGCATAAGAGTCTATCGCACAGCAAAAGACCAGTCGGTCAGGAGAATGGCCGTCGCGCTATGCCTATGCCTCTTCACCTACTATGTGCATGGTACACTCAACAATTTTCTTGACACCGACAAGCTGTCGGTTCCATTTTGGGGGATGACGGCGGCCATTGTGGCACTTGACGTATTCAGCGAAAAAGTGCCTGCTGCTCGTCCCCGTCAAGAATAGCCGACCACCCACATAAAAATAAAGAAGTGCGACCCCTGCAATGAATATTGTAGAGGTCGCACTTCAACGTTTAGCTGACCGATAGTTAGCAGAGTTCGTGGATTACGAGGCCAGAGCGCAACTTGGGCTCAAACCAGGTGGTCTTCGGAGGCATGATGTTGCCAGTGTCGGCAATGTCAATAATCTGCTTCATGCTGACGGGATAGAGGGCGAAGGCGACCTTCATCTCGCCACTATCCACACGGCGTTTCAGCTCGCCGAGGCCGCGGATGCCACCGACGAAGTCGATACGCTTGTCGGTACGGAGATCCTTGATTCCGAGCACCTTGTCGAGAACGAGGTTGGAGAGGATAGTGACATCAAGTACGCCGATAGGATCGCTGTCGTTGTAGGTGCCAGGCTTGGCGGTGAGGCTGTACCACACGCCTTCGAAGTACATAGCGAAGTTGTGCAGCTTGGCGGGCTTGTACTCCTGGCTGCATTCGCAGTGGCAGGGCAGTTCGCACTCGCACTTGCCACCGTTCTTGGTGCAGTCGCACATGCACTCGATGTCGAAGTTCTCGGCCAGTTTGGCGAAGAACTCCTTGCCGCTGAGGCCGTTGAGGTCGCGAACCACGCGGTTGTAGTCAATGACGTTAAGCTGGTTGTCGGGGAAGATGACGGTCATGAAGTAGTTGTACTCCTCCTTGCCGGTGTGGTGTGGGTTCTGCTCCTTCTTCTCCTGACCCACGAGGGCGGCAGCGGCACTGCGGTGGTGGCCGTCGGCGATATACATGGCTGGGACTTGCTTGTCGAAGATGTCAACGAGTTCGGCGATGGTTGCTTTATCGTCGATGACCCAGAAGCGATGGCCGAAGCCGTCTTCCTTGGCGATGAAGTCGTAGATCGGCTTATTGGCCGTTACGCCAGCCACAATCTCGTCGATGCGGGCAATGGCAGGATAGGCAAAGAAGACGGGTTCCACGTTAGCGTTGGTGATGCGGACGTGTTTCATGCGGTCTTCTTCCTTGTCCTTGCGGGTAAGCTCGTGCTTCTTGATGACCTTGTTCACATAGTCTTCGCTGTAAGCACAGGCCACGATGCCATACTGCCACTTGGCATTGGCATCTGTTGGGTTCATGCTTTGAGCATAGATGTAGAGCTTTTCCTCTTCATCCTTGACCAGCCAGCCGAGGTCTTTGAACTTATTATAGTTCTTGACCACTTGCAGATACACCTCTGGGTCGGTGTCCTTAATGCCCGGTTCAAGGTCAATTTCGGCCTTGGTTACATGCAGCAGGCTGTAGGGATTGCCAGCACACTCTTGGCGAGCTTCTTCTGTGTTGAGAACGTCGTAGGGACGCGAGGCCAACTTCTCGACTATGTCGACAGGGGGGCGGAAACCCTTGAATGGTTTGATGATACTCATAATGGTGTTGTTTTAATGTTTCTCGGTTACTACTTGTTTTACTTTGATTTCAGATTGCAAAGGTAAGATTATTTTCACAATGCGTGAAGAATATTTTCCACCGATGAGGTCAATTAATGAAGAGCATTTCTCGGTATTTAGGCAGTGGCCACAAGTCATCGTCTACTAAAAGTTCGAGGTGGTCGACATGATAGCGAATAGTGCTGAAAAAGGGCAACACATTGTCGTGGTAAGCAATAGCTCTGGCTCGCACATCAGAAATTACATTGGCTTTTTTGCGTTCTTCCACCATTGCCTCCACTGCGGTTTTGGCCGCAGCGATATGATTGGCTATTTGTTCAATAGTATCACTATCAGGCTCGGCAAGGATTTCTGCCTTGTCTTTAGGATAGATTTGGTGCATTTTGTAGACATTGTCGAGGAGCATCGACTGGTATCGTGTGGCCACTGGTAGAATGCTACCCAGTGTAATATCACCCAACACACGAGCCTCAATTTGTATCTTCTTGGTGTAGGTGTCCCACTTCACTTCGTTGCGAGCACGCAGTTCTGCTTCGGAGAGTACGCTTGTTTGAGCAAACATTTCGATTGAGGAGGGGGAAAGATAAGCATCATAGCAGAGTGGCACACTGCTTTCACAATTGAGACCCCGCTTTTGGGCTTCCATACGCCACTCTTCACTATAGCCATTGCCCTCGAAACGGATGGGCGAAGACTCACGTATATAGCGCTGCAGCACCTCTACAATAGCTTTTTCCTTGTCTGTTCCCTTATTAATGAGGCTATCTACTTCCTGCTTGAAGTCTTTCAATTGTGCTGCTACTGCCGAGGTGAGGGCTATCATCGTGCAACCGCAACCAACCGAAGACCCAACTGCTCGGAATTCAAACCTATTCCCCGTAAAAGCAAAAGGTGAGGTTCGATTGCGGTCGGTGTTGTCAAGCATTACTTCGGGGATATGTGGCAAGCCAAGTTGCATACGCCGAGCAGCATCAAACACCAATGCCTCTTCGTATGAAGCAGAAGCGAAACGGTCGAGCACTGCACTAATTTGACTACCAAGAAAAGCACTGATAATTGCTGGTGGTGCTTCATGTCCACCCAGACGGTTGGCATTTCCAGCAGTCATCACCGAAGCTTTGATAAGTCCGTTGTGCTTGTAAACTGCCATCAAAATATTGACCAAGAAGGTAAGAAACCTAAGGTTTTCCTCTTGCGTGCGCCCTGGGGTAAGCAGACCAATGCCATTATCGGTGCCGAGGGAGAAATTGTTGTGCTTACCCGATCCATTGACTCCATCGAATGGTTTTTCATGGAGCAGCACACGAAAACCGTGTCGTGCAGCCACACGGTGCATCAACGACATCAATAACAGGTTCTGGTCTACAGCCAAGTTTGTTTCCCCATAAATAGGTGCAAGTTCAAACTGATTTGGAGCCACCTCATTATGGCGGGTTTTGCAAGGGATAGCATATCGGTAGGCCTCATATTCAAGCTCCTTCATGAAAGCCTGCACACGGGGAGGAATGGCACCAAAATAGTGGTCGGAGAGTTGCTGGTTTTTGGCAGACTCATGGCCTATAAGGGTTCGCCCAGTGAGCAACAAGTCGGGTCGGGCGGCATAAAGGCCTTCGTCGATGAGAAAATATTCTTGCTCCCAACCGAGGTAGGAATAGACTTTCTTGACTGAAGGATCGAAGTAGTGGCACACATCAGTAGCAGCCTCATCCACAGCATGAAGCGCACGCAGCAATGGGGTCTTGTAGTCAAGAGCTTCACCCGTGTATGAAACAAAGACTGTAGGGATACATAACGTATCATCCACCACAAAAGCTGGCGACGAGGTATCCCATGCAGTATAGCCACGGGCTTCGAATGTGTTGCGGATACCACCGTTGGGAAAACTTGATCCATCAGCTTCGCGCTGAGCCAACAATTTACCCGAAAACTCCTCTATGACAGTGCCTCCTGGCAATCCTTCATATTCAATAAACGAGTCGTGCTTCTCGGCAGTTCCCTCGGTGAGTGGTTGAAACCAGTGTGTATAGTGCGTTGCTCCTAAATCAATGGCCCAAGTCTTCATCCCCGCTGCCACCTGCTCGGCTATATCAAGGTTGAAGGGTTTCTCGCCTCGCAGAACACACAAGAACGCACGATAGGTCTCTTTTGAAAGATACTTGGCCATCTGTTTCGGGCCAAACACACGGCAACCAAAGTACTCCGATGTTGTAGCCGCAGGATGCTCTACTTGCACAGGTTCTTTGGCAAATGCCTCACTGACTACCTTAAAACGCAAACTATTCATAAATAATGATTGAATATATTGGGGAATAATATTTATAATGATTCTATAAGTTGGGTAATAATTGTGTCTGCTGATATGTTTTCTGCCTCGGCATAGTAATTCCTCACTATACGGTGACGAAGCACATTGTTGGCCACTGCAACTACATCTTCGATATCTGGTGAATATTTACCATTCGCAGCCGCATGGCTCTTGGCCCCCATTATGAGGTATTGAGAGGCTCGAGGGCCTGCCCCCCATGAAAGATATTGTGCAGCTAACGGCGATGCTTTTTCCGCAGTTGGGCGCGTCGCCGTAACCAACCGCACTGCATATTCCACCACGTTATCTGCCAATGGCATCCGACTTATTGCCAACTGGTAGGCCAATATTTCCTCGCCAGTAAGCACCTGCGATATTTCCTGCACTGCACCAATGGTAGTCTGCTTGACTATAGCGACCTCTTCCTCAAACGAGGGATAGTCAAGCTTCACATTGAACATAAAACGGTCGAGCTGCGCCTCGGGCAACGGATAAGTACCCTCTTGCTCAATAGGATTCTGTGTTGCAAGAACAAAGAATGGCGACGGCAACTGATAAGTCGTTCCTCCTACCGTCACGGCTCGCTCTTGCATGGCTTCCAATAGTGCGGCTTGGGTCTTCGGTGGTGTCCGGTTGATTTCATCGGCAAGCAATATTCCAGCGAATATTGGTCCTTTCACAAATTGCATTCTGCGCTCGGCATCAAGTATTTCACTCCCCGTAATATCGGAGGGCATTAGGTCAGGTGTAAACTGTATACGACTGAATGATAGTCCCAGGGTACGGGCCAAAGTATTTATCATCAGTGTCTTTGCCAATCCGGGGACACCCAATAGCAGGCAATGCCCTCCCGACAACAATGCCAACAGCAAACTATCCACTGCCTCCTGCTGACCCACTATCACCTTTGCCACTTCACTTCGCAAAGCAGCATATTTTTCTACCAACCTATCCAGTTGCTCCTTATCGCTCATCTTATTTCAAGTTTTGAAACACGCACTCCTCATATTCCTCGCTCAACCGCACGTAAGTTATGGCCATCTGCCGTTTTGCCCATTGCCGCAACTTTTTCTGTTTGGCAGCAGCCAAGGCCGCATTGTGTATCTGGTCATAGTCGTCGGTCAAATTAGCACGATGGGCAAGGCGTTTTTTGTTGAGACGGACAATTCTATAAGCCTCATGATTATCGCTGGTCTGCATCGCCGTGGCGTTGCTCACCTGCCCCTCTTTCATTCCTGTAATACCCACTGTATAGTAATGTTCATCGATGGCTGCTTTATCAAAACGTGGTGTTCCATCTGCCGCATTGATAGCTGTTCCACCTTGCTTTGCATTTGCTGCGGTACTATACTTTAGGGCTGCTTCCTCAAAGGTAATATGCCCTGCACGTATCTCATCGGCAATACTATCAAGCTGCATACGCACTCGCAACAAGTCATCGGGCGAGACCTTTGGTGTAAGCAATATGTGCCTTACATTGACCGTATTGCCTCGACGCTCAATCAGCTGAAGAATATGAAATCCATACTGCGTCTCAATGATAGGCGACACCTCTCCTGGTTTCAGTGCAAAAGCTGCCGACTCAAATTCGCTGACCATATCACCACGCGAGAAGAAGCCCAATTCGCCACCTTTCTTTGCCGATGCAGGATCCTGCGAATATAGCGTTGCCAACATGGCAAATTTTTCCCCTTTGATAATACGTTCCCTCAACTCGGCCAATTGCAGTCTGACGCGGTCGCGTTCCGCCTCCGAGACCACTGGCTGCATCTCTATCTCCGAGAACTCATAGCGTTCTGGTACCAGCGGAACACTATCTGGTGGCAACGAGGCAAAGAAATCGTTCACTTCACGAGGTGTAACACTTACCTCTTCGGTCAGTTTAGCCTCTACTCGCCGACTAAGAAGCATCGTGCGTATCATACGCTGATATTGCTCTTTTAACTCGTCATAAGCAAACCCCGTTGCCTCACGCAACGCCTCACGGGACCCATGTTGCCTTAAATCATTCTTGAGGTAATACTCTGCATATTGATCCACCTCTTCATCTGTTACCTCCACACTATCCACCTCACCTTTATGTACCAGCAATTGCGTCAATATCAAGTTTTCCAATATTGAGCATCTGTTTGCCATCTCATTGGATACCCCTTGCTTAATCCTCACCTGCGCGTAGGCACGGTCTATATCGGAATGTTTGATAATATTTCGTCCCACTACGGCCGCCACCCCATCCACACGGGTTTCATTCTGTGCAACTACGCCGAGTGGCAATAATAGCAATAATATTCTGAAGCAGTTTTTCATGTAAACTATCTATTACGTTTCACGTACCCACCTTTCTCGGCCTCTGCCAAAAGGTCAGCCTGCAGTTGCGTCAAAAGCTCAACCTTGCGGTGGTTCAGTATGATTGATTTTATATTCTCCCTCTGTAATTCAAGGGGCGATGTTTCATCCATTATTTTGTAGTCAAGAATCCTGACATAGTAGCGCAGAGAATCGTCATCTATCACAACCGAACGGCGCTGTTTCAGAAAAAGTTTCTCGTTGTACGTTGTAATGGGAACTGCTTCCTGCAAGTTAGCAAAAGGTATCCACACATCACTTTCATAGTAGCCTCGCAAATCATAGTGCGAAGCCAACCTCTCCATCTCCACTATGGCATCTTCATCAAACTCTTTTCTTCCCACCAACAATCGTAATTTGCCGGCCACAGCCAATTTCTTGGGAGCTATCACATAGACGGCCTTCACTATTGTGTTTTTCAATGGAAACTCTTCACTGTGAAGATTGTAATACTCTTCTATCTCGCTTTCTTGCACATTGGTGTCAAGCAATTGCTCTACAATCTGTTTCTCATACGCGTAAGTGAGAAGACTATTCCGATATTCACGCATCTGCAAGCTGATATCGGCAAGTACATTCTTTTCCGCCTTGGATAACATCACCATCTGACGTACCCACTGGTCAATATAGTTACTCACTATCGCCACACTATCCTCACTTGCAGTACCTCTCTCCACCAACCCTGCTAAATCGTCCTGGTAGAGTTTATAGTCATACACCTGTGCCACCACCGAACTTTCATCCTCTACCTGGCGACAACCAGCTACCAGCAGCAGTGGCAGCAACAGACTAAAAATGAATTTGACCAATGGCATTCCAGTCTATTTTGACATCGTATTGCTGGCGCAATGTTTCACAAAGCTGACGCTCCAACTCGGCTTGATAAGCACTCATATAGTACCCCCTCGCCTCTGTCTGCGATTTGAGCATCGGCTGCAATAGTTTTTCTACCAGCACCGCACGATACCCCTTGCCCACGCGGGTGAAGTACACACCCTCTGCCCATTGGCTCTCTTTCAGCAGTTGCTGGCGGCGGCGCTCCACAAGGTTGATACTTACACCGACTTCACTATCGCACTTCTTCCGCCTACCGCTTTCCAACATTGCCTTTAATTCCTTATGGCCTTTGCCCTTCTGCGATGCTTTCCTGATAATCTTTTCAGCCTTGGCAACAGGCAGGCAGTTGCTATCCGACACCTCTATCACCACCACTCGCGCCCGTTCACCCCAAAAGTATATGCTGTCCTCCGCCACATCCAGCCGCTTCTTTGCACTCTCCTGCCGATAGAATTCGGTGTAGCCCACCGTATCAGTCATCGCTTCCACCCACACCATGTGGCTGTTGTAGTTGAATATGTTCAACCCCTTCCAATATTCCTCCACCAGTTCGGCAAAGTCGGGATGTTCGCTTTCCAACATACTATCGGCATAGGATATGGCCACACTATCAATGAAGTTTTGATACTGCAGATTGACAAAATACTCTGGTTTCAGCGGTCGCTCGGCCTTCTGGTGCTTGGCTATGTAGCGTGCTAAATCGAGCGTGGTATACACTTTGTTGGGCGTCTGCAGTATCGGCTGAATGTCTGTTACCAAGCTATCGTGGTACCTCCATTTGTTGCGCATAGCTTTTTCTGGCACGATGGCATACAGCCCCTCGAGCGTGGCCTCCGCTTCTTTCCACGTGGGCTTTCCTTTTTTGCTCTTGGCAGGTATCAATTGGGGCTTGGTGAGGTCTACAAAACCATACTTCAGAGCCGCCTGACGAGCAAACTCTTTGCGCGACTCCAGCCCACGTGGGTCTCGCGAAAGCTTCTGCTTATAGTACGCCTCTATCTCCTCTATTGGAGGCAACGTGTCGCGACGAATGAGCTTCACAATATGCCACCCCAATGTCGAGGGAAACGGACGAGAATATTCCCCAGGCTTCAATGTGTCGAGTGCATGCAGGTATTCGGGAGGTAGGACGTTCAACCGAGCATCTTTCAGCACCCCTCCTTTCTCGGCGGTTACTTTATCATCGCTCTGACGCGCCGCCATCGCGAAGCTTACGCCACTTTGCAACCGCTTATAGCAATCCTCGGCTCTGAAACGGCAGACCTCACTATTGCCACACTGAAACCAGATATGCGCAATATCCATCTTGCCAAATAAGGCCACTTTGTCAATAAGCCAAATCACATGGTAGCCGAACTTGGTTCGCACGGGCATACTCAACTCGCCCACTTTCATGTTGTAGACAGCATTCTCAAACGGGTATACCATGTCGAAGGCAGTGAAGTAGCCCAAATCGCCTTCGTTGGGATTAATATTCTGCTCAAGAAGAGTATCCCCGCCGTAGACCAAGTCGATAGCCACGGAATAGAAGTCCTCGCCACCCACCACACGGTCGCGGTAGCGCAGCGCACGAGCATAAGCCTTGGCGGTGTCTTCCGGACTGGCATCGGGGGGCAGACGGAAGAGCAAATGCGCGGCATGCAGCGAATAGTGGTTGCGCTCGTAAGCTTCCGCCAAAATACGCTTCAATGTGGCACTGTCAATCAAGTAAGGGGCAGCCAGTTCGGCACGGTACTGCCGAAATTCCTTCACCAGCCGCGGCGTAGTATCCAACCCTCTCTGGTGGGCATCCAGCAACTTGGCACGAAAATTGGCGTAAAGGTCGGCATATTCGTGCAATGCGGTGCGCTTTTCAGCCTCGGTGGCAGTGCTATCGGCCAGCAAGCGGTTGCCCACGCTGCCCATGAAGCTTTTCATCAGCTCCGACTGCTTTATCTGCTCACCGCCCACCTGCATCACTACGGGGTCAGTCTGCGCCCCTACCCTACTGCTCATTCCTGCCAATGCCAGCAGCATTCCCAGCCCAGCAGCCCAGTGTCCTACTTTGATTGTCATCGGTCTGTGCTTTCTGTGTTTGCTTATCGCGAATAGTTGGGCGCCTCGCGCGTGATGGCAATATCGTGCGGATGGCTCTCTGTGCGACCTGCATCGGTGATGCGTATAAACTTGGCCTGCTGCAAGTCGGCAATCGTGCGACTACCCGTGTACCCCATGCCTGCCTTCAAGCCACCTACCATCTGGTAGAGTACCTCGCCGAGCGTACCTTTGTAGGGAACACGTCCCACCACTCCTTCGGGAACCAACTTCTTGGCATCGGTCTCCTTATCCTGGAAGTAGCGATCCTTCGAACCACTCTGCATCGCTTCGAGCGACCCCATGCCGCGATACGATTTGAACTTGCGTCCCTCAAAGATGATGGTCTCACCTGGAGCCTCATCCACACCAGCCACCAGCGACCCCACCATCACCGAACTTGCTCCAGCAGCCAATGCCTTGACGATATCGCCGCTGTAGCGTATGCCACCATCGGCTATCACTGGCACATCATATCCTTTCTGACGCAATGCACCCACGCACTCACACACCGCCGTCAGCTGCGGCACACCAATGCCGGCCACAATGCGCGTCGAGCAAATACTCCCTGGGCCAATACCCACTTTGATACCATCAGCACCAGCTTCGGCCAGCATCAGCGCCGCCTCGCCCGTGGCGATATTGCCCACCACCACATCTATCTTCGGATACTTGGCCTTCACACTCTTCAATGCCTCGACCACACGAATGCTATGGCCGTGGGCCGTATCAATGACGATGGCATCAGCACCAGCCTTGACCAGCGCATCCACCCGTTCCATCATGTCGGGCGTAATCCCCACTCCTGCCGCCACCCGGAGCCTGCCGTTGCTGTCCTTACAAGCGTTGGGGCGCTCTTTGGTCTTAATGATGTCGCGGTAGGTTATCAGTCCCACAAACTGCCCCTGGCCATTCACCACCGGCAGTTTCTCTATCTTGTGCTGCTGCAATATCTCCGTGGCCTCGGCAAAGGTCGTCCCCTCGTGGGTCGTGATAAGGTCGGTAATCATTATCTCACTCAACGGACGCTCCATGTCGCGCTCAAAACGCAAATCCCTATTGGTTACCATCCCTATCAGCATCCGCTTGTCGTCCACTATGGGAATGCCACCAATGCCATACTCATGCATCAGCTGCAGTGCATCCTTCACTTTGGCCTCTTTGCTGAGGGTGATAGGGTCGATGATCATGCCATTTTCGGCCCTTTTCACCTTGCGCACCTCGCCAGCCTGCCGCTCAATGCTCATATTCTTGTGCAGCACTCCGATGCCTCCCTCTTGCGCCATCGCTATGGCCATAGCAGCCTCGGTAACTGTATCCATCGCCGCCGACACCAAGGGCGTCTTCAGCTCTATATTGCGCGAAAACTTGCTCGCCACCGAGACCTCGCGCGGCAACACTTCCGAATAGGCTGGCACCAGCAGCACATCGTCATACGTAAGGCCTTCGCCTATGAACTTTGTGGAGTCTGTATACATCTTTTATCCTTCTTTGTTTTTCGATTGTTTTAATTTGCAAAAATACAACTTTTTCTTCATTCGCACCGAAAATTCTTGCTCCCCGCCCCCAACTCCGTCAATATTAGCACCTAACCATTCTCTCTTGCCCCCGCATCCCCCCGCTCCTGCACCTCTCGAAAACCCTTTCTTATCCCAATTCTCGCCATTCCACTCGTACCCGACCTTCTCGCTATTCCCAACCCTCATTTGCCTACCGTTTCTCCTCAAAAGTCAATAGTCTTTGCGGGCAATCATCGCCAAGAATTGCAGCTGCAAGGCACTCGAGATGCCTCGCAAGCGGAGGCGAAATCGGTAGGGACTTCCCCCGTCTTTCGTCCGTGCATAGTTCGTGTTTGATTCGTGTTAGGTCCGTACCGACTCGGACGTGACACGGACCTGACACGGAGTTGACACGGAGATGACACGGACCAAGTCCTAATTGAGAATTGAAAATTGAGAATTGAAAATTGGGGAATGCGAGAATTGAGAATTGAAAATTGAGAATTGAAAATTGGGGAATGCGAGAATTGAGAATTGAAAATTGAGAGTTGAAAATTGGGGAATGCGAAAATTGAAAGTTGAGCATTGGGAGTTGAAAGTTATCCCGCCACAGAAAAGAATTCTTTCCCAGTCGCAAAATCGTTTCGGGCACTATGGCTCAAAAACAGCGTTTGCTGACGGCCAATTCCTTTTTTTATGTATATTTGCAGCGGAATTTAACACAAGAAAGTTATGAAAAGATTAACTCAATTAGCATTGGCACTGATTCTTACCTCCGCTCTGTGGAGCTGCCACGAGGGAAAGAAATTCGATGTGGAAGGCATCTTGGAAGGCGAGGGCATAGAGGGGCAGACTATCTACCTTATTGACACCAAGCACCCCGACACCATCGTGGATAGCACCATCATCACCGACGGTGCATTCCGCTTCAGCGGGCGAGTGGAAGAGCCCTACCTCGCCGTGGCTGCCTGCGGCCAAAACATGGTGCAGTTTATCATAGAACCAGGCCACATCAGCGTGGAGGGCGATTCCATCGGCGGCACCCCGCTCAACGACCGTCTGCAAAGCTATATCCCCCGCTTCAACTTGAGCTCTCTTGAGCAGCAAATGCAGGAACTCTCTATGAGCTACTACACTGCCACCGACGAGGCCGAGCGCGCCAAAATCGAGCAGCAACTCGACGTGCTGATGAATGTGGGCAATGAGCACATCATGAATATCTGCCGCGAGATGTTCGACGAGAACAAAGACAACCTGCTGGGTCTCATGGCGCTGGAGACCATGCTGCAGACCGACGGGCTCAACTATGCCGAGCTCGACAGCCTCATCGGTGCAGCTTCCTACCCCATGGCCGAAAGTCCTGTGGTGAAGCAAAAGCTGGAGATGCTGGAGCATATTGAACAGACAGCCGTCGGAAAGCACTACACCGACATTGAGGGTGTGGACGGACGATTGAGCGACCTGATTGAGGGGAAAGTGGCCGTGGTCGATTTCTACGCCTCGTGGTGCCGCCCCTGCCGCAATGAAATCACCAGCTACCTCGTGCCGCTTTGGAAACGATACGCCGACAAAGGCGTAGTGGTGGTGGGTCTCAACGTGTGGGAACGCGGCAACCGCGAAGCCCGCGAGGAAGCCCACCGCAAGGCGATGGAAGAGCTGGGCATCGACTACCCACAGCTTGTGGACAGCACCATGGTGGCCACCGACACCTATGGTGTGCAAGGTATCCCGCAGATTCTGCTCATCGGTCGCGACGGCACCATCCTGGCTCGCAATCTGCGTGGCGAAGGCATCGAAGCGGCTGTGAAAGAGGCATTGAAGTAAGACGACGCATGACCCCGAAGCATCACCAAGCACAGCGAGCGGCAGCGGCATCGATGCTGCTGCTCGCCGTGCTATGGGGTTGTTGCACCGCTACTGCACAGCCGTCCGAAAGCGGACGGCTGCAACTGCACTTCGAGGCCATGCACTTCTTCCAAAACAACGAGTACTTCAACCCCCGCCAATCGGGATATACCCTGCCTGGCTTCTACCTGCGCCCCTACGCCGACTGGCACCTCACCCCTGCCACCACCCTGCAGGCTGGCTTCCACTGGCTCCACTATTGGGGGGCTCGCAACTACCCCGCCGCACATATCAGCCACCCCTGGCCTGACTCCCCCGACAGCGCCAGCCGCCCACTCCACCTCCTCCCCTGGATGCGTATTGACCTCGCCACCAGTCGCCACCTTTGCCTGACGCTGGGCAATCTGCACAGCGAACAGCAGCACTACCTCCCCCTGCCCCTCTTCAACCCCGAGCGGCTCTATGCCACTGACCCAGAGGCTGGCTTTCAGCTCCAGACTCACGCCCACTGGGTCGATGCCGACGTGTGGGTCGATTGGCAGGAATACATTTGGCATCAAAGCACCCAGCAGGAGCACTTCACCGCCGGCCTCACCCTCCGCCCCCGCCTCGCCCTTGGCGACCATTGGCAGCTTACCCTCCCGCTGCACGCTCTTGTGCAGCACTCGGGCGGCCAAGATATGGCCACCGCCCAACCCGTCAATACCCAGTACAACCTCGCTGCCGCCCTCGAAGCTTCCCGCCAGGCAGGTCGCCTTCTTCTCGAAGCGCAATGCTACACTATGCTCTTCCGTCAGCAACGGCAGCTCACCATACCCTTCAGCAGTGGCTATGGCATCTACCCCCACCTCGGCATCAGCCTCGACTCCACCGCCACACTGCAGATAGGCTACTGGCAGAGCCACCACTTCCTCCCCCTGCTGGGCAGCCGCCTTTTCGGCAACGCACCTGCCACAGTGGGCGATGAGATTCCGTCCGACAGCCGCATGCTCACCATCGGCCTGCACTACCACTGGCGGAAACTATCCGCTGCCAACCTCGCAGCCGAAGGCCGCCTCTACCACTTCCTCGGCGAAGAAAAGCCCCTGCAATACTCCTTCGGCCTCACCCTTGGGGTCAAGCCCACAATTCCCCTGCTGCCATGAACCTCTCACTCTTCGACAGGCACGGTCCTACCGTCCAGATACCCGATGCCACAGCAGCCACTATTGGCGTCTTCGATGGTGTCCACACGGGACATCAGGATTTGCTACGCCAACTCACAGCCAGCAGCGGTGACCTGCCCACAGTGGCCGTAGCCCTAACCGCCCACCCCTCCTACGTGCTGGGGCAGCAAAGCCACGACCTCTGGCTCGACGAGGCCGACGAGCATCGCACCCGCCTGCTGGCCGCAGGCGCTGACTATGTGGCCGAACTACCCTTCACCCCCGAAGTGGCATCCCTCTCCGCCTGCACTATGGTCGAAGCCCTCCAGCAGCAGCTGCACCTGCGCTGCCTACTGCTTGGCTACGACAGCCGATTCGGCAGCCGCCTCCACGACGACTTCCCACTACTGCCCTCCTTCGCCGCCCGCTGCGGCATCACCCTTATCAGCGGCACACCTTTCACCTTCGAAGGCACCGCCGTCAGTTCCTCTCGCATCCGCGAAGCCCTCCGCCGCGGCGAAGTAAGCAAAGCCGCCACCCTGCTGGGGCATCCTTATAGCCTCGCGGGTCGCATCGTCCACGGCCGTGCCACAGGCCGCACCCTTGGCTTCCCCACTGCCAACATCGCCCTCGACCAAAGCCGAAAACTATGGCCCGCACAAGGCGTCTACGCCGTAACCCTCCGCACCGCCGACCGACCCGATTCCCCCCTGCCTGGCATGGCCAACCTCGGCGCTGCCCCCACATTCGGCATCGACAAGCCGCTGCTGGAAGTCTACCTCCTCAACTTCACTGGCGACCTCTACGGCCAAACCGTCAGCATCGACTTCCTCCATCGCCTGCGCGACACCCGCCACTTCGCCACCCCCGAAGCCCTACAACAGCAATTAAACCAAGACCGCGACCAATGCCAAGCGATATTCAACCAGACCTTGTAGTAACCGCCGTCTCCTACAGCATCCAGTGGCTCCAACCCGAAGCCAACCGCCAAGCTGTGGAGCAGCTGCTCCCCACGCTCCCCAAAAGCGACATCATCCTCCTGCCCGAGACCTTCACCACAGGCTTTGGCCTCGGAATGGAGAAGCTCGCCGAACCTCCAAGTGGACCTACCTTGCAATGGATGCATGCTATGGCCAGGCAATATGGAGCCATGATGGTGGCCACTTGGATAGTCCGTCAAGGCGACCAGTGCTTCAACCGCCTCCACCTCATCACTCCCGAAGGCGATTGCCACACCTACGACAAAGCACACACCTTCCGTCCCAGCGGCGAATCCACCATCATCGCCCGCGGACGGCAACGGACGGTGGTGGAATGGCGAGGCTGGCGGCTGCGACCCGCCGTCTGCTACGACCTACGCTTCCCCACCTGGCTGCGCAACAGCAACACTCCCAATGGCCGCCTCGCCTACGACCTGCTGCTCGTATGTGCCAACTGGCCTTCCAGCCGCCAAGCCGCCTGGGACACCCTCCTGCGTGCCCGAGCCATCGAAAACCTCTGCTATGCAGCAGGCTGCAACTGCCGTGGCACTGACCCCTCTGGTGCTACCTACATCGGAGGCTCCGCCCTCATCGACCATAAAGGGACACCTCTGGCCACCGACAGCAACTCCCACTACGCCACCGCCACCTTCCACCTGCACGACCTCCACCACTTCCGCCAACGCTGGCCCTTTCACCTCGACTTCGACTAACCACCATGAACAACAACACCGAACAGAAACTGGGCTTCGACCGCATCCGCCAAATGGTGGCCGACCGCTGCACCAACAGCCTCGCGGCTCGCATGGCCTCTGAGATGGCCTTCACCACCGACAGCCGCTGGCTCCGCCGCGAACTGCAGCTGGTGGACGAGATGATGCAAATCGTGCAGATGGAAACCGAATTCCCCCAGCAGGACTACATCGACCTCACCCCCACCCTCTCACACCTCCGCATGGGCAACACCGCCATCAGCCCCGAAGCCCTCTTCGACCTCAAACTCTCGCTCCGCACCATCGCCGACTGCTACCGTTTCCTCACCTCCGAAGAGCACCTCCGCTACACCGCCCTCCGCGAAGAAGCCATCGGCATCGAACTCGGCTACGGCGGCAGCGCTTCACAACTGAACGTAATCAACTCGCTGCTCGGACGCCTCATCGACGACCACGGCGACATCTACGACAACGCCTCGCCCCAGCTGGCTGAAATCCGACGCACACGCACCAAAAAAGCCGCCGAAATCGACGCCCAAATAAGCCACGCCCTCGCCCGCGCCAAACGCGAAGGCTGGGCAGCCGACGACGCCGAAGTAACCCTCCGCGACGGTCGCCCCGTCATCCCCCTGCTCACTACCCACCGCCGACGCATCCGCGGCCTCATCCAGGACGAATCGGCCTCGCACCAGACTGCCTTTGTCGAACCCGCCGAAGTGGTGGAACTCGGCAACGACCTCCGCGAACTCGACTTCGACGAGCGCCACGAAGTGCAACGCCTACTGCTCTCCTTTACCGACCGCATCCGCCCACTCCTCCCCCAACTCGACGAAGCCTACCGCTTCCTCGCCAAACTCGACTTCCTACGCGCCAAAGCCCACTGCGGCCTCGACCTCGGCGGCTGCGTCCCACAGCTCACTGACCGCCCTATGCTCGACTGGCTCGATGCCCGCCACCCCCTGCTCTACCTCCAAAAGCGCGATGCCGTCGTCCCCTTCAGCCTCCAGCTGGGGCAGCCCACCCAGCAGGAAAACGACTCAAAAGAGACCCGCATCGTCATCATCTCTGGCCCCAACGCAGGTGGCAAATCAGTCTGCCTCAAAGCCATCGGCCTCATCCAATACATGCTCCAATGCGGCCTCCCAGTCCCCCTGCGTCCCACCTCCGAATGCGGCCTCTTCACCAACCTCTTCATCGACATCGGCGACCAACAAAGCATCGACAACGACCTCTCCACCTACACCTCCCACCTCCTCAACATGAAACAGCTGCTCGACACCGCCACCCCAGGCACCCTCTTCCTGCTCGACGAACTCGGCGGCGGCACCGAACCCCGCTCCGGTTGCGCCATAGCCGAAGCCCTCCTCGAAGAGCTCTACGCCAAAGGCAGCTTCGGAATCGCCACCACCCACTTCGCCGACCTCAAACTCCTCGCCGACCGCCTCCCCGCCGTGGCCAACGCCGCCATGCTCTTCGACACCACCGCCATGCGTCCGCTCTACCGCCTCAGCGTAGGCCACCCCGGCAGCAGCTTCGCCTTCGAAATAGCCGAAAGCGTAGGCTTCCCCAAAGAAATCCTGCAAAAAGCAGCCTCCAAAGTAGGCACCGCCCAACTCAACTTCGAACACCAACTCCAGCAACTCGAAACCGACAAACGCGACATCGCACGCCAACGCGAAGAGCTCCGCGTGGCCGACGAATTCCTGAGCGAAATAACCCAAAAATACCAGCGCCTAAACGCCCAACTCGAAGAACGCCGCCACGACATCGTGGGCAACGCCCGCCGCCAAGCCCAGCAAATACTGGCCGATGCCAACCGCACCGTCGAGCGCACCATCAGCGACATCAAACGCTCCCAAGCCGAAAAAGAGGCCACCCAAGCCGCCCGCAGCCGCCTCGCCGAAGCCGCTGCCAGCAACCAAGCAGCACTCCAAACCCTCCAAGCCACCCCTCCTCGCCCCCCACAGGCACCCCATCAGCCGAAAGAACCCGACCTCCCCATCACCACAGGCACCATCGTCCGCATCGACGGGCAAGACACCTTCGGCCAAGTGGTGGAAATCAAAGGCAGCAAAGCCGTGGTGGAAAGCAACAGCCTCCGCCTCACCCTTCCCCTCGACCGCCTCACCGCCACCCGCAAACAGAAACTCCCCACCCAGGGCAACAGCCGACCACAAAGCTCGCTCGGCGACGCCCTCGAAAAACGCACCCACTTCAACCCCACCCTCGACCTCCGCGGCAAACGTGCCGACGAAGCCATCGACCTCCTCCACCGCTTCCTCGACGACGCCCTCCTGCTCGGCGAAAAAGAGGTACGCATCCTCCACGGCAAAGGCTACGGCATACTGATGAGCATCATCCGCCAGCAGCTCAACGCCTCGCCCCACGTCCGCCGCCACCGCCCCGAACGTGCCGAACTGGGCGGCGAGGGCATCACCGTGGCCGAACTACGCTAAACCATCTGAAAAGTCTAAAATTTCCAAAAAATCCGGAACCTCTGGAAAATCTGGACTCACCCACCCCTCCAGCCACCCACCCTGCACCCTCCCCTTATTCACCCCGTATTTCCACCGCCCGGATACGGACTTGATACGGAGCGGATACGGAGTGGATACGGAGCGGATACGGAGCGGATGCCTACCTGAGACTGAAAATCAGCCGATTAGGCCATAGGAAGAATGTTACATCACTGATATACAACTCAATGGAAGAAACTCTGCACTCCACGTGAGTACTATTTTGCCTCCTTTGCAGAAGGCGGATTCACAGAGCGTAGACAAAAGGCAGGCGGCTGCGGCAAATAAGCGACTAACTAAAACAAAACTAACCGAATACAAGCACCACACACTACGGACACTATGCAATGGTTGATTACTTGTTGAAAAGATTGAAGAAAACGGGGTTGCAAGTGTGGGGAAAATTCTGTACTTTTGTAGTCTTAATGCAGCAAAGAAAATAGCAATTATATGGCAGAGGAACAGAACATTAGCAACGCTATGGCAGAAAGTCAAGGTGCAGATTATAGTGCCAGCAACATCACAGTGCTCGAGGGTTTAGAGGCGGTGCGGGTCAGACCCGCCATGTATATAGGCGACGTCAATGAGCGCGGATTACACCACTTGGTCTACGAGGTGGTGGACAACTCGATTGACGAGGCACTGGCAGGCTACTGCGACAAGATTGATGTGCGAATCAACCCCGACAACTCCATCACCGTGGAGGACAACGGGCGTGGCATTCCCGTGGATATGCACGAGAAGGAGCACCGCTCGGCGTTGGAGGTGGTGATGACGGTGCTGCACGCCGGCGGCAAATTCAACAAGAACTCGTACAAGGTAAGCGGTGGACTGCATGGCGTGGGTGTCTCGTGCGTCAATGCGTTGAGCGACCACATGATTGTCAACGTCTTCCGCGATGGCAAAGTCTACCAGCAGGAATACTCTAAAGGGAAACCCCTCTACGCGGTGAAAGAGACGGGGACTACCGACAAGCGTGGCACGAAGATTACTTTCCATCCCGATGCGAGCATCTTCACCGTCACCGAATACAAGTACGACACCCTGCTCGAGCGTATGCGCGAACTGGCCTACCTCAACAAAGGCATCACCATCGACATAGCCGACTGGCGCAAACCAGAAGATGATCAGAATACTCAGGATACTCAGAATACTCAGAGTACTCAGAATAATCAGATTACTCCACTCCGCCATGACCACTTCTACAGCGAGAAAGGCCTCCGCGACTTCATCGCCTACCTCGATGAGAACCGCGAGAAGCTTATGCCCGAGGCCATCTACATTGAGGGCGAGCGCAAAGGCATCCCCATCGAGATTGCCATGCAATACAACACCGGCTACAGCGAGAACCTGCACTCCTACGTCAACAATATCAACACCCACGAGGGTGGTACCCACTTGGCAGGCTTCCGCAGCGGACTGACGCGCACACTGAAAGCCTATGCCGACCGGAGCGGACTGCTGCAGAAGGCCAAGGTCGAGATAGCGGGCGATGACTTCCGCGAGGGGCTGACGGCCATCATCTCGGTGAAAGTGGCCGAACCGCAGTTTGAGGGGCAAACCAAGACCAAGCTCGGCAACGCCGAGGTGCGTGGAGCGGTGGACGATGCCGTCAGCGAGATGCTGGAGAACTACCTCGAGGAGCATCCCAACGAGGCTCGCACGATAGTGGACAAGGTGATACTGGCTGCCCGCGCGCGCCAAGCCGCCCGCAAGGCCCGCGAGATGGTGCAGCGCAGCAACGTATTCTCCTCGGCAGGAATGCCAGGCAAGTTGGCCGACTGCCAAAGCAACGACCCTGCCGAGTGCGAGATATTCTTCGTCGAGGGCGACTCGGCAGGTGGCAGTGCCAAGCAGGGGCGCGACCGCCGCTTCCAGGCCATCCTGCCGCTACGCGGTAAGATTCTCAACGTGGAGAAAGTGATGCGCCACCGTGCCTTCGAGAGCGAGGCCATCCGCGACATCTACACTGCACTGGGCGTTACCGTCGGCACGCCCGAAGACCCGCAAGCCCTCAACCTCAGCAAGCTGCGCTACCACAAGGTGATTGTCATGACCGATGCCGATGTCGATGGTGCACATATCGACACCTTGATGCTGACCTTCTTCTTCCGCTATATGCCCGAGCTGATCGAGAACGGCTACGTCTACCTGGCCACTCCCCCGCTCTACCTCATTGAGAAAGGCAAGAGGAAAGTCTACTGCTGGACCGAGGAAGACCGCGAGCGCACCCTGATGGAGTTTGGCGACAAAGGCATCCACGTGCAACGCTACAAAGGCTTGGGCGAGATGAACAGCGACCAGCTGCGCGACACCACTATGGACCCCGAGGGTCGCCAGTTGCGTCAGGTAACCATCGAAAATGCTGCCTCGGCCGACCGCGTCTTCTCGCTGCTGATGGGCGACGACGTGCCTCCCCGTCGTGCATTCATCGAAGCCAACGCCACCTACGCCAACATCGACGCTTGATTATTATTCATATTTTATGGGTAAATACAAACTTGGGTTCATCTCCGACAAAGATATATACGACCATGTCAAGGCTACTGTGTTGCAATATCGTCGGAGCATCTCTTTGGCAGAGTTCAACAAGAACCTCGTAGACCCAATAAAACTGACTTTCGACTCGAAGATATACGGCCAATCTATCAAGCAAACCATTGAGTCGGAATGTATACGGCAGATTGACAAGACCAACAATAACCGAATCGGTTATTTCCACCAGAACCTTTTCCGCTATGCTGGCGATGGGTGGGAGGTTCCAGCTAATGGTGACAAGGGCGATTTTGATATAACAAATGATGAGAGGCACATGTTTGTATACTTTGGCATTTCAAACATACGAGGGTTTCAATAACTATTAAGCCATGTACGCATCTACTCGTATATCCGAAAGTGCCTTTGCCGATATAATGGGAGTGTCGAAACGAACACTCAACACATGGAAAGCCAACGGTAAGTACAAATACTATCAAGATATTGACGGTATAGGATATTTTTTGATGCATGAATTGATAGATGTTCCAGAAATAAAAGAGATGGCAGAATCCTCATGGGATATCGAGATGCAAATAAAGCCATTGCGTCCTTATACAAGCATAGAACTGTTTGCCGGTGCTGGAGGACTTGCACTTGGTATGGACATGGCTGGATTCAACCATGTAATGCTCAACAAGTGGAACGCAGATGCGTGCCAAACACTACGTTACAACAAGCCAGACTGGAATGTCGTCGAAGGCGACATACACAATATTTCCTTTAGCCACTACCAAAACAAGGTCGATTTGCTGACCGGTGGATTTCCTTGCCAAGCATTCAGTTACGCCGGGAATAAGGGTGGTTTTGAAGATACACGCGGCACCCTGTTTTTTGAACTCGCTCGCGCAGTAAAAGAAATCAACCCAAAGGTTTTTCTTTGCGAAAACGTACGAGGACTTGCCACACATGATAATGGACGGACTCTGAAAGTGATTCGAAACACCATAGCAGAGCTCGGATATTCCCTTGTTGAACCACGAGTACTGCAAACAATCAAATATCAAGTGCCTCAAAAAAGAGAGCGATTGATAATGGTTGCGATACGTAATGACATTGCTGACAAAGTAACATTCAAATGGCCAGCTCCCTATCACAGGATAATGACACTACGCGATGCCTTGTATGCGGGCGAGTTATATGACACCGATGTGCCAAAATCAGACGGACAAAAATATCCAGAAAAGAAACGTCGCGTGATGGAAATGGTTCCCATGGGGGGATATTGGCGCGACCTGCCGCCTGCCATACAAAAAGAATATATGGCTGGGAGTTACGCTTTGGAGGGTGGAAAAACAGGTATGGCACGAAGACTCTCCCTTGACGAACCCAGTCTTACATTAACCTGTGCCCCTGCACAGAAACAGACAGAACGCTGCCATCCATTAGAGACACGTCCACTCACTGTCCGCGAATATGCACGCATACAGACATTCCCAGACAAATGGCAATTCGCTGGCAATCTCACCTCGCAATACAAACAGATAGGCAATGCAGTACCCGTCAATCTTGCCTATGCAATCGGGCGAGCGCTCATTAGACTTTTTAATGATATTGAACTAATATAATATGGATAAAAGAAACCTCCTCCTTATCAGCAACAGCACCATGCGCGGCGAGGCCTACCTTGGCTCGTACAAGGCCATGACCACCAACTTCCACCGCCAGTACAACATCAAACGTATGCTTTTCATGCCCTATGCTGGAATCACACTGCTGATGGGCTACGATGTTCCGCCCCGTCGCGCATTCATCGAGGCAAACGCCACCCACACCAACATCGACGCATAAATCCTTCAGGCATATACATATAGTTACATCTTATTATGGAAAACATCCGCAACATTGCAATTATAGCCCACGTCGACCATGGCAAGACCACCCTCGTCGACCGCATGCTTCATCAGGCCAAACTGTTCCGCGACAACCAGGAGACCGGGGAGCTGATTTTGGACAACAACGACCTCGAGCGCGAGCGCGGCATCACCATCCTTTCCAAAAACGTCTCCGTGCGCTACAAGGGTTACAAAATCAACATCATCGACACGCCGGGCCACAGCGACTTCGGCGGCGAGGTGGAGCGCGTGCTCAACATGGCCGACGGCGTGCTGCTGGTGGTGGATGCCTTCGAGGGTCCCATGCCGCAGACGCGCTTCGTGCTGCAGAAGGCCATCGAGTTGGGCCTGAAGCCCATCGTCGTGGTCAACAAGGTCGACAAGCCGAACTGCGACCCCGAGGCCACGCAGGAGGCTGTCTTCGACCTGATGTTCAACCTCGGCGCCAACAACGACCAGCTCGAGTTCCCCACCGCCTACGGCAGCGCCAAGCAGGGCTGGATGGGCGAGGACTGGCAGACTCCCACCGAGGACATCAGCTACCTCATGGACCTGATTATCGAGCATATACCATCGCCCATCGTCCCCGAAGGCAACACGCAGATGATGATCAGCTCGCTGGATTACAGCAGCTACCTCGGCCGCATCGCCGTGGGCCGTCTGCACAGAGGCACCCTCCAGGCCGGACAGAGCATCACCCTCGCCAAACGCGACGGCAGCATGGTGAAAACCAAGATAAAAGAACTCTACACCTTCGAAGGCCTCGGCAAGGAGCGTACCAAGAATGTCGTCGAGGCCGGCGAGATCTGCGCCGTGCTCCTCGACCTGGACAAGAACGTGGCCTTCGAGATCGGCGACACCATCTGCGACGCCGACGCCCCCGAGGCCCTGCCGCCTATCAAGGTCGACGAGCCTACGATGAGCATGCTCTTCACTATCAACAACTCGCCCTTCTTCGGCAAGGAGGGCAAATATGTCACCTCGCGCCACTTGCGCGACCGCCTCTATGCCGAGCTGGAGAAGAACCTGGCCATGCGCATCGAGGAGACCGGCTCGCCCGACCAGCTGCTGGTCTACGGCCGCGGCATCATGCACCTCTCCGTCCTCATCGAGACCATGCGCCGCGAGGGCTACGAGCTGCAGGTGGGCCAGCCGAAGGTCATCATCCGCGAGATTGACGGCCAGAAGTGTGAGCCTATCGAGCAACTCACCGTACTGGTTCCTGAGGAGTTCAGTTCCAAGGTGATAGATGTCGTCACCCGCCGCAAGGGCGAGGTGGGCACAATCGACACCAAGGGCGACCGCGTGCAGCTCGACTTCACCATCCCTTCGCGCGGCATCATCGGCCTGCGCAACACGCTGCTCACCGCCACCAACGGCGAGGCCATCATCGCCCACCGCTTCCTGGAGTTCCAGCCCTGGAAGGGCGACCTGGACGACCACAAGTACGGCGCCCTCATCGCCAAGGAGACCGGCGAGGCCACAGCCTACAGCATCAGCAAGCTTCAGGACCGCGGTCCCTTCTTCATCGAGCCCGGCGACAAGGTCTATGCCGGCGAGGTCATCGGCGAGAGCCTGCGCCCCGGC
>JAFTBM010000061.1 GCA_017455205.1 Bacteroidales bacterium | reverse complement strand
TTCGCGACTACGTCTACATACCGCTCGGCGGTAGCCGTGTGAGCAAGGCCAAGGTAGTACGCAACACCTTTGTCATCTTCCTGCTCAGCGGGCTGTGGCATGGGGCGAACTGGACGTTTCTGGCGTGGGGATTCTACCATGCCTGCCTCTTCCTGCCGTTGATACTGCTGGGGAGGAATCGCAAGTACACCGACGAGGTGGCGGCTGGAAGGTGGCTTCCCACGTGGCGCGAGGCTGGTCAGATGCTGCTCACCTTCGCCCTGGCGGCCATTGGCTGGGTGATATTTAGGGCAGAAAGCATCGGTGCAGCAACGCAGTACCTCACATCCCTGTTTACCGATTGGAGCAGCGGCTTCGGGGGTGTACCTCGGAAACCATTGGTATTCATCGCGATAATGCTCCTCGTCGAATGGGTCAACAGGTTGAGTGAGCATGGACTTGATATGGCACGCCTTCCATACCGCTCATTGCGCTATGCCGTCTACCTTCTGCTGGTGTGTCTCATATTCCTTTACGGGGCTGGCAACACGGTGTTTATCTATTTTCAGTTCTGATAGTTATGAAACGCTTTTGCATTAAGGTGGGTACTCTGCTGCTTTTCCTTGCTCTTGCCGCCGTCGTGCTTGAGGGGGTGATTACCCGCAACCTTCGTAGCTCCACGGCCAACCTCTTCAAGAGCTACAACGATATGTATTCAGGCAGTTTGCACTGCAATGTGCTCATCAATGGCCATTCACGCGGCCTCGTGCAATACGACACCCAAATACTCGACTCCATCCTCGGCTGCGACAGCTACAACCTCAGTGTCAACGGGCGAGCCATTGATGCTGAAATCGCCAAATACCATGCCTACAAGCGAAACTGCGGCACTCCGAAACTGCTCATACAGAACGTGGACTTTGCCACAATGCACGCATCGAAGAACTATGAAAGGGAGCAGTACTTCCCCTATTTGACGATGGACGACAGCCTATATGCCGAGGTCCGCGAGACGGAGGACTTCTCCTGGGCCGACCGCTATATCCCGCTCCTTCGCTATTCGGGCTATGTGCAGGTTGTCAAGGAGGGGCTACATATCCGCAACAAAATGCCCCATGGCGGTCTGCACAAAGGTTATGCTCCCTCCGATGCCTCGTGGGACGGCAGTATGCTGGCAAACATCAAGTGTGTGGGGTTCGATACCAACGCCGAAAGCACTGCCAACTTCCTCCGCTTTCTACAGGAATGTAAGGCCGATGGCGTGGAGGTGGTCTTCGTCCTCGCACCTATCTATATCGGCGTAACCGACCGCATGGAAGACCCGCAGGCGATGTTCGACTGGTACCAGTCCATTGCCGACCGCTTTGACTACAAGGTGCTGAACTACACCTACGACCACTTGAGCTACGACACCGCCTTTTTCTACAATGCCACGCACCTCAACCGCGAAGGAGCCACCCGCTTCTCTACCCACTTGGCCGAAGATCTAAAAACGCTCCATAATCGGGGCGAACTCGCGATGGAGTGGCTACCAAGGATGGAATAGCACCACCTTCTAACCCTACTTATCGCAATTCTACATCCCGTTGCAATCGCTCTGCAACCTCCTACCCATATACCCACTTCCTGGATGGATTTTGGTAGGCATCCGCTCCGTATCCGCTCCGTATCCGCTCCGTATCCACTCCGTATCCGCTCCGTATCAAGTCCGAGTCCAGACGGTGAAGATACGGGGAGGGTGCGGTTGGTTTGCAGGGAGGGTGCTTGGGGGGAATGGTTCGATGGGGTGAGAGGTATGGATAGCGTTTTGTGGGCAAAGTTTTCCACAGCGGGGCTTCGTCAAGGCTGGAAGAGTTGGGAGAAGACCGAGCTGCGGGGACGGCTTCCAACTCAACAAGGGAAGATATTATGACAGGACGGCGCTATGTGCTTGGCAGAAGCGGAGGTTGGCACCGCTGAGGGCATCGTCGGCGTTGAGACCATGCTGTAGGCCCCATCCCACAAGGGCGAAAATGAGGTCGCCGAATTCTTCTTCGGTAAGGGAGGTGGGAAGGTGGGAAGTGAGAGGCGAGAGGCGAGAATCGTTGTGGGGTGATATTTCACCTTCGGTGCTGCTCTGAGTTTCGCCTTCTGCATTTAATCTTTTATTTTCAGCAGGGTGCATACCGTTCACTTTTTCCTGTATGCGGACAGCTTTGATGAGCGAGGGGAGAGTGCGAGGGACTCCTTCGAGTACGTTTTTTCGACCTTCACGCATTTTGAGTTGTTCCCAACTTTCGCCGTGGTAGTCAGCTTGGTGGTAGATGAAGGGGTGGCGGTCGATAAGCTTGTCGCTGATGGCGTTGTAGACATCGGCAGTGGTGAAGAGTCCCTGCTCCTCGGCTATCATGCAGTAGAAAAGGATGTGCATGGCGAGGTCGCCAAGTTCTTTTTTCAAGTTGGTGGTGAGTGGCGAGTGGTGTAAGTCGGAGGAAAGTGCGGCAGGAGTAGAAGGGTTGGCGGGGGCGGTCTCTGACTTGGCATTTTCTATTTCCACGATGGCTTCGCTCAATTCGTGGACTTCCTCAATGGTGAGGTAGCGGAGGCTTTTGAGGGTCTGCTGTCTGTCCCAGGGGCATTGACTGCGCAAGGTGTGGAGAATGCTTTGTAGGCGCTGGAAGGCTTCGCTGGAGTCAGTGGCTGAACGCCGGTCGCGTTGGAGGTCAGATTCGGTGCACATCTTCAATTCCATCAATGGTTTTCAGGCGGTCTATGAGGCCGTTGAGGCTTTCCACATCGCTGACGTAGAGCATGATGATGCCGCGGGCTATGCCTTCGGAGGCTTCGATGGTTACGGCACGGATGTTGAGGTCGAGCTCTTCGGAGATATGGTGTGTGATGGTTTGCAGGAGGCCTTTGCTGTCGATGGCCGTGAGGGCAATACCCGTTAGGAGCGAGAGTTGCTCGCCAGGGCGCCATTTGGCACGGACGGTGTGGTTTTCGTGGCTGGCCATCTCATCCATGGCAGTGCGGCAGTTGGTGCGATGCACCATGATTTTGCCGTTTTGCACGATGCCCACCACCTGGTCGCCTGGGACGGGCTTGCAGCAACTGGCCGTCTCGGTGGGGTAGCCCTCGTATTCTTTGTCGAGCATGAAGGGATGTGCCTGCAGCGAGGGAGTGGCAGATGGTGTGAGTGGCGATGCGGGCGTGGGAGTGGGGGTTTCAAAGAGGTTCTTGTAGGGGTCGAGGAAGAAGAGTTGTGGGGCGTGGTGGGCTTTGCCGAAGCATTCGGCCACCTGGTGTTCGCTGATGGTGCCAACGGCAAGGTCGTAGTAGAGGTCGACTTCCGATTTTTGGTTGAAGAAGCGTTTCAGTTGGCCGAAGGTGGCTCGACTATTGGTGAGGTGCAGTTGGTCGAGGTAGGTCGAGAGTTTTCGTTTGCCTTCGGCGACGTATTCCTTTTTCTGCTGACGCAGATAGTCCTTGATGGTCTCTTTGGCACGTGGGGTGTGGCACTGCTCAATCCATTCGGGCTTGGGTAGGGTGTTTTTAGAGGTGAGGACCTGGACTTGGTCTCCCGTGTGCAGACGGAATCCAATGGCCACAGGGCGGGCATTGACTTTGGCTCCGATGCAGTGGAGGCCAAGGTCGGAGTGGATGGCGAAGGCAAAGTCGAGTACCGTGCTGCGGCTGGGGAGGGTGATAGTTTTCCCCTTGGGAGTGAAGAGGTAGATTTCTTTGGTGTAGAGGCTTTCTTTGAACTCTTCCACGAGGTCGATGGCACTCTTGTCGCTCTGCTCGAGCGAGGTGCGTATCTGCTGGAGCCATTCTTCGACTGGGCTGTCCTTCACCTCTTCCTCGGGGTGAGCCTCTTTGTAGAGGAAGTGTGCGGCCATGCCTTTTTCGGCGATGGTGTCCATGCGGTCGGTGCGGATTTGCACCTCCACCCAGACACCTTCGGGGGTCATGACAGTAGCCTGCAGACTTTCATAGCCGTTGTTTTTGGGGTGGTTAATCCAGTCGCGGAAGCGTGAGGGGTTGGGAGAGAAGCGCGAGGCAATGAGGGAGTAGACTTTGAAGCATTCCTCGGCCTCATGCTCGCGCGGCACGTTGTGGAGGATGATGCGCATGGCGAAGAGGTCGTAGATTTCATCGAAGTCTACATGCTTGTTTTCAATCTTTTTCCAGCAGCTATAGACTGACTTGATGCGGGTCTTCAGCGAGTAGCAGTAGCCTGCGTTGTCGAGCATCTGGCGCACAGGGGCGTAGACGCTTTCTTCCAGTTTTTCCGCCGTGGGCGATTTGGCTGCTATTTTAGCTGCTATCTCGGCGTATTTCTCGGGGTTGGTGTAGCGCATCACCAGCTCTTCGAGTTCGGTCTTGATAGCGTAGAGGCCAAGGCGGTGGGCGAGGGGAACGTAGAGGTAGGAGGTTTCACTGGCGATGATGAGCTTTTTGGTGTCGCTCATCGAGCCGAGGGTACGCATATTGTGGAGACGGTCGCAGAGCTTGAGGAAGATGACGTAGGCATCGTTGCACATCGAGAGCAGTATTTTGCGGTAGTTTTCTGCCTGTTTGCTCTCGGCCTGCTGCATGAGCATGACGTCATCGATTTTGGTTACACCGTCAACGATGGTGGCCACACGGTCGCCAAAAACCATACGGAGCTCGTCGAGGGTGATGTCGGTGTCCTCCACCACGTCGTGCAACAGGGCGCAGACCACGGCTATAGGGCCGAGGCCAACTTCCTTGACGGCTATCATAGCCACGGCTAAAGGGTGGAAGATGTAGGGTTCTCCACTACGGCGACGGGTACCTTCGTGGGCATTGCGGGCAATCTGGAAGGCTCGTAGCAACTGGTTCTCCTCATCGTGAGTGAGGGTTTTCAAGTCGCGGCAGGCGGACATAAGCTCGTCGAACCGTGCCTGTATTTCTTGTGCTTCGCGTGCTTCGTCGATGACGTATGGTTCTGCCATAGTGTGTTGCTACAAAAATAGGGTACCTACACAGAGGCATGCCAGCACACTGAGGCTCATCCCCATGGTCAAGTAGGCATCGCCATTGATGACGGCCACGCCAGCCGATACCGAGGTCCAGCAAAACTGACTTCGACGTTTAGGGAATGCCATCCGTAGGCCACCTTCAGCCCCTATGTGTTTGCCCCCGAGCATCATTCCTCCGTAGAGGTGCCAATCAAGGGAGCTATTGGTGCTGGAGAGCCTTACGGCAGGGCCAAAAGAGAAGTAGTTGTGCCGCCGACCTGCCAGCGCTGAACCATAGATGCCCCATCGGTTGGGTAGCACCGTGAAGTTGGCTCCGCCTGCTATATCGCCCATCCCAACCAAGCCTTCGCCTTCGAAAAAGAAAGTAGAAAATTGGTCATCAAGACCACTGTGGTCGTTGAGGTAATGGTGGCTGGGATGATGGTAGGTGGCTGATGGGTTGGAACTTCCGATGACGTTACCATTGGTATCATAGTAGATAGGGCGACCCAGCACGTTGGCTTGACGCGAGGAGCGATGGGGGCGCTTCGATTGTCGGTCGAGGGGGCGACTTTCAGTGTCGGTGGTGTCCCTCGTGGACAGGTTGTCCTTCGCCGCTTCCTGTGCCCAAATAGGAACACAAGAGAGCATCACTAATAGCAAAAGGATGTATCGTCTCATGGCTTATGGGGGCTATTGTTCTGTTATGACGACCCGTTGAGGGATGAAGCCTGCTGCTATGGTTGAAAGAAGGGGCTACACTTCGGCTGACTGCTTTTCTTTCAGTGCTGCACGTATCTTCTGCTCCAGCTCGGCACTGAGCTCGGGATTGTCGCGCAATAGCTGCTTGAGAGCCTCGCGTCCTTGAGCAAGTTTGCTCTCACCGTAGCTGAACCAAGAGCCGCTTTTGCGGATGATGTCCATATCCACACCGAGGTCAATAATCTCGCCAAGCTTGGATATGCCTTCGCCAAACATCAGGTCGAACTCGCACTGGCGGAACGGAGGAGCTACCTTGTTTTTCACCACGCGCACTTTGACACGATTACCAATGTTCTGATCGCCATCCTTGATAGCTTGGGTGCGACGAATGTCGATGCGCACCGATGCGTAGAACTTCAAGGCATTACCACCTGTGGTGGTCTCAGGATTGCCGAACATGATACCTATCTTTTCGCGCAGCTGGTTGATGAAAATGCAGCAACAATTGGTCTTGGCGATGGTGGCCGTCAGCTTGCGCATAGCTTGGCTCATCAGTCTGGCTTGGAGGCCCACCTTACTATCGCCCATATCGCCTTCGATTTCTGCCTTGGGGGTTAGTGCTGCTACCGAGTCGATGACGATAATGTCAATCGCACCCGAGCGGATAAGGTTGTCGGCAATTTCGAGTGCCTGCTCTCCATTATCTGGCTGCGACACCAGTAGGTTGTCCACGTCCACGCCCAGCCTGCGGGCATAGAAGCTGTCAAATGCGTGCTCGGCATCCACGAAAGCAGCTATTCCACCCGCTTTCTGGCACTCGGCGATGGCATGGATGGCCAGTGTGGTTTTTCCACTTGACTCTGGGCCATATATTTCAATCACCCTGCCGCGTGGAAAGCCACCCACACCCAATGCATTGTCGAGGCTAATGCTTCCTGTGGAGATAACCTCCAATTCCTCGTCTGGACGGTCGCCCAATTTCATAACTGCCCCCTTGCCATAGCTTTTCTCTATCTTATCGAGTGTGCTTTGCAGGATTTTCATCTTCTCCAGCTTCAATGCCTCTGCGTTGTTGTCGTCTTTTGCCATATATTTCAAATGTTTAATTTGTTTTCTCTTCCTATTTCCCTCCCCACCTGCCACCTGCAAATTTACGCAAAAATAATGAATTTTCAAATTCGTACGAAAATATTTTTCCGCTCCCTATTTGGGCGATTGGTTTTCTTTTTGTAACTTTGCAGAAATTAATCTTCAAGAATATGGAAATTCTATCCCAACGTATCCTCAACATGGCCGAGAGCGAGACCCTCGCGATGACGGCCAAGGCTCGTGAGCTGAAAGCTCAGGGCAAAGACGTGATAAGCCTCTCTATAGGCGAGCCCGATTTCAACACCCCCGAAGTGGTGAAAGCGGCGGCCAAGAAGGCCATTGACGACAACTTCACGCACTACCCCCCAGTGCCTGGCTACGCCGACTTGCGAGAGGCTATCAGTGCCAAGTTCCGCCGCGACAACGGGCTTGACTACGCCCCAGAGCAGATTGTGGTAAGCACTGGTGGTAAGCAGAGCCTCTACCAAGTGGTGCAAGTGCTGGTCAATCCTGGCGATGAAGTGATTATCCCTACACCCTACTGGGTGAGCTACAAGGAGTTTGTGCGCTTAGCAGGCGGCATCCCCATCTATGTGCAGACCACGTTGGAAAACAACTTCAAGGTAACGCCCGAGCAGCTTGAGGCCGCCATAACCCCACGCACCAAGCTTATCATCTTCTCCTCGCCGTCCAACCCCACGGGTATGCTCTACGGCAAGGAGGAACTTCGTGCACTGGCAGCCGTGGTGGCACGCCATGAGAATGTCTTTGTGGTGTCTGATGAAATCTACGAACATATCAACTTTGTGGGACGACACGAGTCAATCGCCCAGTTCCCCGAGGTGAAGGAGCGCGTGGTAACGGTCAATGGCGTGGCCAAAGGGTTTGCCATGACAGGCTGGCGCATTGGCTTTATCGGTGCACCGCTGACGATAGCCAAGGCGTGCAACAAGCTGCAGGGGCAGGTAACCAGTGCCACCTGCTCCATCGCCCAAAAGGCAGCCGTATGCGCCATGCTTATGGATCCTGCAGTGAGCGAAGACATCATCAGTATGCGTGCCACTTTCCTAAAGCGGCGCGACATGGTCTACCAGTTGCTTTGCGACATTCCTGGCCTCAAGGTCTGCCTGCCGCAGGGCGCTTTCTATTTCTTCCCCGACGTGAGCGCCTATTACGGAAAGAGCGCCGCTGGCCGCCTCATCGCCAATTCCACCGATATGGCTTTCTACCTGCTGGAGGAAGCGGGAGTGGCCACCGTGATGGGTTCGGCCTTTGGCGACGACCGCTGCATACGCTTGAGCTATGCCACGAGTGAGGAGCTTCTGCGCGAAGCCATGCGTCGCATCAAGGAGGCTCTATCACGGCTTCAATAGCCGCAGCACCTACCATTTAGGCCAACGACAACGACGAGGGGGCTTCTTTCGAAGCCCCCTCGTCTGTTAACCAAAAAGAAATGAGTATGTTCTCTTCTATCTTCACCGTTAGCGGCGACCTTTGGCCGCGCTGTAGGTGGAGAATTCTGGGTATACACTTCCTGAAACCCATGTACGTGCACCACTGATGCTGCTAGCGTTGGTATTCAAGTTGCTAAGCAGCGTTGAGACATCGGCAGGAACGGTCGTACTGGTCTGCGCCGTGCCATTCATCAAGTAGCAGTTGGTCAGCGTAGCACTATTGGAGCCGAAGAACTTGGTCGTGTTCGAACCCGAATAGTAGGCAGTGTAGCAGTTGTTGATAGTGCCGCCTGTTGCAGTACCCACGATGCCGCCACCACAATTGCTATTGGCAGTGATAGTACTGAGATATGCAAAGCTGTTGGCAACGGTGCCGCCCGTCATGCTACCCACGATGCCACCAACGTTGGTGGTACCCGTTACGGATGCATCTTCGCTTTTCACGTAGCAGTTGATGACCGTGCCACCCGTCAGCGTACCCACGATGCCACCTACGATGCCAGAGCCTTCCACGACGTTGGCATTGTCGATGTAGCAACTGCTGACCGTGCCGCCCGTGGCGTTGGTACCCACGATGCCAGCAGCCGTGCTATTGCTCTTAATGTTGGCCGAGGTGCCCAGCGAGCAATGCAGCACCGTGCCGCTATTGGTGGCCACTATGCCGTACCAAGCGTTGCTGTTGGCCGAGGAGATGTTTTTCGCGAACTGGCAGTCTCTGATGTTTCCGCTGTTGCTGTGGCAGATACCGCTGACGCTGCCACCTGTAGAGCCGATAGCCATGTCGTCGGTAACGGTGCAGCCAGTGATGGTGCCACTATTGGACAGGCTGACTCCCGCCACATTGCGGTTGGCATTGGTGAAAGTAGCACTCACCTGGCAGCTGCTGATGGTGCCGCTATTGGTGATGCAGATGCCAGCCGAGCCATGGTCAGCGGAGCTGGTGAAACCGATACCGCCGTGCTCGGGAGAGCTGTTCGTGACAAGGCAGTTCCTGATGATGCCGGCGTTGGTACCGCAAAGAGGCGAGTAGTCGTCGCCAGAGTAGGCATTGGTATCGCTTGAGATGCGCAGCCCTTCCACCACACCACCATCGCTGATGGAGGCAAACAGCGGATACTGCGAGTTGTTGAGGATGCTACCCGCCTCAGGCACGTAGGTCAAGTGGCCGATGAAGTTGCTGATACCAGCAGTCCAATCGCTGTTCTTACCGTGGAGCTTAATGTCGGGACGCATGATTTGAATGTAGGTGCTGGAGGTGATGGCCTGACCATTGATGGTGCGAGTATCACCGTTGTAGCAGTCGCGCAGGTACTGAAGGTCGGCCTTGGTGTAGACGCGGAAGGGACGGCGCTCAGTGCCGTTGCCCGAGAGGCCCGAGGTGAGCCCGCTTCCCCACGCACTGATGCTTTGTGCCTGGATGTAGGTGATGGAGTTGCGCTTGGTGCCGACGGTGAAGCTGCGGGTGCAGGTCTGTGAGGAGGTGTTGGTAACGGTCATAGTGAGGCTGTAGTTGGTGGTGGTAGTGGTAGAAATGGAGGGCAGCACCAAGTAGAAGGTGAGCAGCTGGCCGTTGGCAAAGGCAACGCCGTCGCCGCAATCGATGGTGATTTTCTGCTGGTCAGATGTGGGCGAGGCTGCCGCTGTCAGGTAGGGAGCGGTGGAGGAGTAGTCGCTGACGGTGAAGATGCCGTTGAGCCGCTTGCCATTCCGCTCGGCGAACTCAATCTTGCTGATGGTGGAGGCTGCCCCTGTGCTGTTGAACAGCTGCACACGTACTATCGAACCGACCGACCTGAAGTTGAGCTGCCAAGGACCCGTGCCGCTATAGTGTGCCACGAGCGGGTAGACCTGCTTGTCGAAGGTGGTGTCGTTGCGGTAGCCCTGTGTGGCTGGAAGGCTGATCTGCACGGTGGAGAAAGTGCTGCTCCCTGCTGCTGACCCCACAATGCTGTTGCTGCGGCTGTAGGGGTGGAGTGCCAAGAAGTAGGCCGAGCTTTCGGGAAGCTGCGTCTCGAATATACCGTTGTAGTCAGACCCCAAGTTGTAGTAGTAGAGCCATGCCATTGCGGCAGTGTCGGCGTTGCCGCTGGCCACCGTCGAGCGCGTCTGATCGCTGCCGATGCTTATCTTGTCATTATACTCCCAGTAGAGTATCCGCTCAGCCCCAGTGCCGTCGCCACCGAGGAGCAACTTCGAGCCATCGCCCGGACGCTCCACAAGTGCCTTGAACTGAAACCTCTTGGTGGTTATGTTGCTCACCTCATCATCGCTACAGGCGGTGACCACGGTCAGCAGTGCCACGGCTGCCAGCCACTTTCCTATCTGCCCTTTTTTCATAATCTATCTTTTATTGTTGTTCCTTACTGTTGTGTTGCTTGTCTTGAATTTAGCGTGTTGTGGTTTATTGGCTACAGGGTGTTTGATAAGACTTTTCTCCGCTCACTTCACGGGCAAGCTGCCCGTACCCCCGCGTTGTCTCACTTCTCACCTCACGGGCGAACCGCCCGTGCTCCCATGCTGCTTCACCTGCCGCTTTATTCCCACTCGCCTTCGGTGAAATAGCCACTTTCGTCCGTGAACTCACTCACCTGCTCCTCTACACGCATCGTGCTTTCATCGCCAGCTTCTATCAGCACTTGATCCTTCTTCAGTGCCACACTGAGGGCGTAGCCCTGTTCTGCACGGTAGGAGTAGACCTCCAGCACTGGTTTTTGGTATTCTTTTTTCATTGCCTTGGGTTGTTTCTTTTTTGGTTGTTCATTTCTTCTTCCGCCCGCCAAGCCGCTTTTTGAAACGCCTTAAACGGACATGATATGGCAGTAAATCACGCTGTTAGGCGTTTCACTACTCCCAATATCGCTCTGCAAATATACACATTTTTCCTTTATTACAACATTTTTTTCAACATTTTTTCCCCTCCCCCACCCCGCACCTCCATTTCCCCTTGCTATTCCTAACCGCATTTGTCATTTCTGAATCTTTTCCATTATTTCCAAAGAATGCTTACAATATGCTACAAATCAGCAGTTTGAGATTTGCTATGATGTAATTGTCTCATTACCAGCATCCCGTTGGCACTTGGTCCGTGTCAACTCCGTGTCAACTCCGTGTCATGTCCGTGTCACGTCCGACTCGGGTCGGACATCACACGGAGCATACACGAACCACGGATGGACTACAGACGGGTGAAGTCCCTCGTGCTGCTTTCCGCCTTTCTCTCCCACTCTGACTCCTTTTCTCCCCCACCTTACCTCCGATTCGACTCCGCTATGGTAAAAAACCTTCCCACGCCGCAGGAGGGGATAGTCCGACCTCTGCGGCGTGGGAAGGATGGTTATGAATGCAGGCCACGAAGCTGCCGCCTGTGGACTGCTCAAGGGCGATGGCTTATAGGCCGAGCACTTGGGCACCTTGCTGGTAGACGATGTCGCGCGGGATGTGGGCATCGCGGATGGCATCGAGGTCGGCCTGCAGGGCTGGGCTGACCTTGCCGTGCTGGTCGCTATATGCTTTGGCGGCTTCGGCATCGCCCTCGCCTTCCATGGCAATGATGAGGGCGGCCCAGCCGCGGGCGGCTTCGCGGGCTTTCTCCACATCGATGACGTACTTGCCTTGGGAGTTGCGGCTGAAGGCCCCATGCTCATAGAAGTAGTTGTAGCACATGATGTTGGCCACACCGTGGGCTTCGGTAGCTCCGAAGCGAACCGAACGCAGGATGCCAGCGATGAAGGTGATGTAGTTCTGATTGACGGTGGTGTTGGTGATCAGACCGCGACCGATGAGCTGCTCGGTGAGGAAGAGGCCGCAGACGTCGGCCTTGGCTTCCTCCCAGGCACTGTACTGTGCACCGAGGGCGGTGCGGCAGGGGCCACGTCCGCTGACGGTGTTTTTGATGCCCAGGCCGTGGGCCACTTCGTGGTAGCAGGTGTTGCCGAAGAAGGCGTTGAAGGTAACGCTGTCGGCCTGTTCGTCGCAGACCATCAGTCGTGCAATGGGAGTCATGATATTGTCGAACTTGGCCTGCATGGCGTTTTTCAGTTGCAGACGGCGACTACCCTTGGCCAGTTGGACGCGCTCGTCGTTGGGCAGGTTGATGGCAATGGTTTTGGAGCCTGCATTGCAGTCGCCGGCATAGTAGACCACGTCGTAGACATTGATATCGCAGTCGGTGCCTGGCACTTCCTGTTTGTACTTCTCGTCGCAGGGCAGGAGCGTCTGCATCTCGGGCAGGAGGGCAGCGAACCGGGTGAGGTCGGCACTCCAGGCCTCGTCCTTGACCAGCACGAAGGCTTCGTGGGAGCACTTGAGGCCATTGATACCGTCGTCGTAGTTCTCGATGGGGCCGACCACAAAGTCGAGCTTGCTATCTTTCATATCCATCCAGACCATATCGCTCTCGAAGTAGTCGTCGGTGCGGAATGCCTCGCGGCGGGCTTCGAGGTAGCGTTTGAGGCCAGCGTTGTCGGCCAGGGCGATGGCTTTCTCGAGCAGGCTGTCCACCTTGGCGAGCCCGGCCTTATAAGCCTCGTGGTAGGGCAGGACGTAAAGGTTGCCTTCGGCGTTGCGGCGGATGACGCTGTACTGGCTGTCTTTGAGCGGGTCGGCGAGGGCGTTGAATTCCTCCTTGGTCATGTCGGTGGGGTAGAAATTGCAACCCGCGGGGCGCTCGCCGTAGCCAGGTAGGAAGGGGCGCTCGGCATCGAGGCGGTCCCAAGCGCCGTAGTGGATTTGGGCGAAGGCACGGAGGGCAGGGTCGGCGAGGGTGTCGAGGCTGGCGCGGTTGGCCTGGCCGAAGTATTCGTCCCAATAGATATCGTCCATCACCTGGCCGATTTCGATGAATAGCTTCACCAGTTCCTTCTCGTTGGGTGAGAGGGTCTGGATGAGGTCGGAGGTGAGGGAGAACTCGGCGTATTCATCCACCTTCTGCTGGATGTCGGTGGGTTGCCCGTCGGCGGGCTTGCCAGATTTGCAGCCTGCGGCCGCTAAAAGGGTTGCTGCCATAAGCAATAGGGTTACTTTTTTCATTTTCAATAGGTTTATTGGTGTTTACTCATTACTTCGAAGTGCAAAGTTAATGATTTTTTTGCATTTTGGGCTGTGCAGTTTGCAGAAAAAGGTATAAATTTGCAGACAAAGCCAAAGAGGGGAGACCGAATGAACGACGTCAGGATAACCGCCTTACGCAAGGCCAACTATGTGGATTTGCAGATGCTTTATGAGAATCCCATAGAGCATGCCTGCTCGGTGGAGGAGGGACAGGAGTGGGTGAGCTGCGGAGGGCAGAAGCCCGAGGGATTGTGCGACAGCGCATGGGAGAGCATGCGTGTGTTTGTCGAAGCATTGGCTCGTGGGGAGGGGAACTTCTACAACGGGTGGATGCGCGACCCACACAGTGCACTCATCAGCTGCAACGATGGTTTCCGCCCAGTGAGCTTCCTCCTGCAGGCGGTGGAGTGAATGCAGAAAGCGGAGGGCAATAAAATGGGGGATGGGGCGTTTGGGAAAGTATGGCAGAGAAAAACATCATAGAGATACGCAACAAGCGAGCTGGGTTTGAGTACTTTCTGCTCGACGAATACACGGCGGGGCTGGTGCTGATGGGGAGCGAGATTAAGAGCATACGCGAGGGGAAGGCCAACCTAGGGGACGCATGGTGCACGTTTGTCGGTGGTGAACTATATGTGCGCGATATGCACATCTCGGAGTATAAGTTTGGCTCCTACTGGGGGCATCAGGCCAAGCGCGACCGCAAGCTGCTGCTGACGGGTCGAGAACTGCGCAAGTTGCAGGCCAAAATCAAGGAGCGCGGCTACACGATAGTTCCAGTGAAGCTTTTTGTCAATCCGCGCGGGCTGGCCAAGCTAACGATTGCCCTGGCCAAGGGCAAGCACCACTACGACAAACGCGAGACCTTGAAGGCCAAGGATTCGCGCCGTGATATGGAAAGGGAACTGGCATGAGGGTGTTCAAGTTTGGCGGAGCTTCGGTCAATAGTGCCGAGGCCGTGGACAACATGGCCTCAATAGTGCAAAGGCATTTGGGCGACGAGCTGTTGGCGGTGGTGGTTTCGGCCATGGGGAAAACCACCAACAAGCTGGAGCGGCTGGTGCCAGGCGTGGCCGACAAAGGGGAGCAACTGGCCGTCAGGCAGGAGGTGGAGGCTTACCATCGCGACATCGCCTCGGTGCTATTGCCTGGGGATGAGACCGTACAGGGGGACATCAGCCGCCTGCTGGGCGAAATGGATCGGCTACGCCACGAATTGCCAGCCGATGTGGAGCACTACAACTACGCCTACGACCAAGTGGTGTCCTACGGTGAGCTACTTTCCACCACCATCATTGCCACCTACCTCAACCGACTGGGTGTGAACACACAGTGGGTTGATGCACGGCAGGTGGTGATGACCGATAGCCACCACCGCGAGGGACGGGTAGACTGGGAAGCTACGCGGGATGCCTGTCGTACGCTTTGGAGCGAGATTGAAAGCAGAGGGACAACACAAGTGGTGCTTACGCAGGGTTTTATCGGACGCGCAGCCGATGGGAGCCAAAGCACGCTGGGGCGTGAGGGCTCTGACTACACGGCGGCCATCCTGGCCTACTGCCTCGATGCCGAAAGCGTTACGATATGGAAGGATGTGCCGGGCTTCCTCAATGCCGACCCCAAATATTTTGCCGACACCATCAAAATCGCCCACATCCCCTACAACGAGGCCATCGAACTGGCCTACTACGGTGCATCGGTCATCCACCCGAAGACCGTCAAGCCACTGCAAAACAAAGGGGTTCCACTCTACATACGCTCATTTCTGCAACCCACGAGTGAAGGGTCGGCAGTGGGAGACTTTGCCACCATCGAGCCCGAGACACCACTTTACATCGTCAAAGAAAATCAGATTCTGCTCTCCATCACGCCTCGCGACTTCTCCTTCATCGCCGAGGACAACCTGCAGACAATCTTCGGGGAGCTCAACGAGATGGGCATCAAGGCCAACTTGATGCAAAACTCGGCACTGAGTTTTTCCATCTGTATCGACGACTGGCAGGAGCGGACAGATGTGCTGATTGAAAGGTTAAGACGCCTGTTCCGTGTGCGCTACAACCGCGGGTTGCGGCTGATTACCATACGCTACTACACCGACGAGGCGGTGGAGAGACTGATAGCCGACCGCCCCGTGCTACTTGAGCAGCGCAGCCGACAGACGGCACAAGTGGTGGTGGGGTAGCACGGCTATCGCACGGGGAAAGGCTACGCCTTGTAGTAACTGCGCAAGATGCCAACCATCTGGTTGCCACTAACCACACGTTTAATCACCACCGAAAGCCACTGCTCAAGGTTGGAGACCACCGAGCGGAGGGGAACACGCTTGCACTCGACCAGACGCACCATACGCTGGGCCAGCACTTCGGGCTTCAGGCCACCGTTTTCCTCCTTCTCAATGATGGCCAGCGAGCGGCGGAAGAGTGGGCCATAGTCGGGGTCTGCAAGGGTAGCTTCGCTGTTGCGACGGCTGGCGGTGAAGCCAGTGGCAAAGTCGCCTGGCTCAACCATAGCCACGCTGATGCCGAAGCCTTTCACCTCGGCAGCCAACGCTTCGGTAAAGCCCTCAATGGCGAACTTGGATGCGGAATAGAAGCCCTGGTAAGGAAGCCCCATCACACCACCGATAGAGCTAAGGTTGATGATGCGACCCTGACGCTGGCGGCGCATGTGGGGCAGCACAGCTTGGCACATATTGACACAGCCCATGAAGTTGGTACCCATTTGGAGGTCAATCTCCTCGGGAGTGGCCAATTCGAGGGCGCCACCAATGCCAAGACCAGCATTGTTGATGAGGACGTCTACCCTACCCTGCCCCTTGACAACGGCAGCCACAGCAGCGGCCACCTGGTCGCGGTCGCAGACATCGCATTGGAGGTAGCGGATGGCAACATGCTGCATGGGGCGGCGGCAGAGGCCGTAGACGATGTACCCCCGGGCAGCAAGAGCCTCGGCAGTAGCGAACCCGAAGCCCGACGAGGCACCGGTGATGAGGATAACTTTCGGCATGCTTTCCAATCTTTTCATAGTTGCAAAGATACAAAAAAAAGTACACCGTCAGCGAAAAACCAAAGGAGGAAGGGATAGAACGGGCAATAAAAAGAGCCAAATTGCGTTATCAAGGACAGAAAGTCTTTCCCCTAAAATGACTCCACGGCAGGAAATATTGACAGCACTGGAAGCCTTTATCAGGAAGTATTATCGCAATCTCATGATAAGGGGCGGGCTGTATGCGGTAGGCATCACCACAGGTGTGTTCCTAATAGCCGTAGCGGTGGAGCATTGGGGGTGGCTGCCACAATGGGGGCGAGGGCTGCTATTTTGGGGAGGAATCATGCTGACGGTGGCAGCGGCTGGCTGGCTCGTGGTGCGGCCTTGGATGAAGATGCGCGGCATAGGCAGGCGGATTTCGCATAGCGAAGCGGCCTTGATTATCGGGAAACACTTCCCCGAGGTAAGCGACAGGCTTCTCAACCTGCTACAACTGATGGGTGAGGACGAAAGCAAAGCCGGCGATGAGAGCCTGCTGGCAGCCGCCATAGCACAGAAGACAGCGCAATTGCGGCCAGTGCCTATGCTCTCGGCCATCGACCTCGGAGCCAACCGACGCTATCTGAAGTACGCCTTGCCCCCATTGGGTGTGATCACATTGTTGCTGATAGTGGCACCAAGATGGATTACCGACCCTTCACGCCGCATAGTACACTATACTGAATATTACGAGCGACCCGCACCGTTCCGCTTCGTGGTGGAAAACGAGCATCTGGAGGTACAGCGAGGAGAGGATATTGAGATTCGAGTAGGGGTGGCCGAGGCGAGGGCAATACCCAGCGAGGTATACCTCTGCGAAGGAGGACGGCGACACCGCATGTCGGCTTTGGGCAAAGAGGATTTTTCCTACCAGTTTAAGCAGGTGAACAGCGATATGAGGTTTGTGATAGAAGGTGGTGGTGTGGTGTCGAAAAGTTACCTAATCACAGTGAGACCTAATCCCTCGGTGATTGACTATGTGATGACACTCACCTACCCTACCTATACGGGCTATGCCGCCGAAACGCTGACTGGCATCGGCGATGCCGCAGTGCCTGAAGGGACTCTGGCAAGGTGGATATTTCACCTTCAAGATGCCGACAGCCTTGTCTTTATGATAGGCGAGAGCCGACAGGTACTGCCTTGCGAGAACGGGCAGGCGGAAGTGAGCCTAAGGGCGATGCAGAGTACGGACTACGCCTTCTGCGCCTACAACCAATTCCGTACCTCCGACACGCTGCACTACAGGCTGACCGCCATCGCCGATGCCGCACCGATGATTGCGGTGGAAGAGGTGGTGGATTCTGCCTACCCCGACCGACGCATGTTCTTCGGACATATCAAGGACGATTATGGTTTCTCTAGGCTCGCATTTGTACACCATGTGGAGAATCATACGCCCAGCGAGGTCGAACTTGCCCTCGGCGAGGGTGTTGCACAGGAGTTCTCATTCTCATTCAACTTGGCCGAACTACCCCTTGCTCCAGGCGAACGGATAACCTACTACTTTGAGGTACGCGACAACGACGCTCTGCATGGCCCGAAAGCAACGCGGTCGAGGATATTCGAATATGCCGAGCCTACGGCGGAGGAAATAGACAGCATCATCTCGCGTGGGGAAAGCGGCATAAAACAGAGCATGGAGAGCCAAATGGAAGCCGTGCGGCAGCTGCAGCAAGAGATCGCAGATATGCAACGCCGCCTGCTCGACAAAAAAGAACTTGGCTGGCAGGAGAAAAAGGACCTTGAGCAACTGGCCCAAAAGCAACGGCAGATGCAACAGATGATGCAGCAGATACGCCAGCAGATACAGGAAAACAATAGGCTTGAACAAAAATACCGCGAGCAAAGCGAGCAACTACTGGAAAAGCAGCGCGAGATTGAACGCCTAATGAATGAGGTGATGGACGAAAAGATGCAAGAAACCATAGCGGAGATAGAGCGGATGCTCAGCGAAATGGATAAGAACAAGGTGCAGGAAGGACTTGACCAACTGAAAATCAGCAACAAAGAACTCGAACAACAACTTGACCAAAACCTCGAACTTCTCAAACACCTCGAACTGGAAAAGCAGGTGGAGCAAGCCGTGGAAAAAGCCAACCAGCTGGCCGCCGAGCAGCGCGATGTTTCACGGGAAACGCAAGAACATAAAGGCAAGAGCAATGAAGAGTTGCAAGAGAAACAGCAACAGCTGAACGACCGTTTCCAGCAACTCAAAGAGGACATCAGCCAGATAGAGCAAAAACAGCAGTCCCTCGACCCCAGCAACCCCTTCAAATCCCCCAACGAAATCGAACGGCAAGTTGAGCAGCACCAACAACAGGCTACACACCAAATGCAGCAGGGGAATAACAAAGATGCCTCGCAGCAACAGCAACAGGCAGCCGACGGGCTGGAGCAACTGGCGGAAGAGCTGAACAATGTCCTTGAAGAGATGGAACAGGAAGAACTGGCCGAAGATGCCGAACAGGTACGCCGATTGCTAAAGAATATTGTTCAACTCTCTATAAACCAAGAGGAACTGATTGGCGAGGTGAACAAAGTATATATCCAAGATCCCCGTTACCAATCAATCATAGCTCGGCAAAACCGTGTGAAGGACGACTTTCGGGGCGTGGAGGACTCGCTCCGCGCCGTGGCACGGCGGCAGGTACAGATCGCCTCGGTGGTTGCCCGCGAATTGGCCGAAGTGAACAGCGCCATCGGCCGCTCGCTGGGAAGCCTGCTCTACATGAACCAAGGATTCTACAACGGCTACACCAACCGGTCGGCAGCCAGCCCCATGCAATACAGCATGACCTCGCTCAACAACCTTGCCCTCATGCTGGCTGAAAGCCTCGACCAAATGCAGAACCAAATGCGCCAAAATGCACAGCGCCAAAAGGGCGGCAAGCAACGCATGAAGGGAAACAACAAGCAGCAATGCAACAACCCTGGCAACCGGCCATCGCCACAGTCGATGCGGCAAATGCAGCAAGAACTCAACCGCCAAATGGAAGCTCTGAAAAAGCAGCTCGACCGCCAAGGAAAACAGCCCAGTGGTCGGCACCAAGTGGGACAGGGGCAAACCATGAGCGAGGAGTTTGCCCGAATGGCAGCGCAACAAGAGATGATTCGCCGAATGATGCAGCAATACGGGCAGGAACTCAAAGAGGGCAATGCAGGCAATGGCCAATTGGCACGCGAGATTGACCAGCTGCTGCGACAAATGGAGCAAACCGAGGCCGACCTCGTCAATCGCACCATCACCCAGCAGACCCTGCACCGCCAACAACAGATTATGACCCGCCTGCTCGAACACGAAAAGGCCGATATGGAACGCGAGAAAGACGACCGTCGCGAAAGCCACGAAGCCAACTCGCTGTATGCACAACCCTCGCCAGCCGAACTGGAAAAATATCGAAAACAGACCCATCCCAACGCTGAATCGCTCCCCTCTGCCCCACCATCATTCACACCCTACTATCGCCAAAAGGTAAACGACTACTTCTACCATCAGTGAATGGTGCACTATGAGCAGTTCACCATTCACTACTCACTCATAATTCTCCATTCTCAATTTCCCCAATCCTCAATTCTCAATTTTAAGAAACTGTTTTGAATTATAATTTTACTAGGTGAGAGAATGCTAAATTGTTGATAACTATGTTAGTTAATAAATTGATTGCCAGTTAGTTGAATGGATTATTCTTCGTAATTTTGTAAAGGAACTCGAAATTTTACAT
>JAFTBM010000060.1 GCA_017455205.1 Bacteroidales bacterium | reverse complement strand
CCGGCATAAGCCAGCCCATGAACTCGTACTGGTCGCCCTCCTCGATGAAGGTGAGCTGGTGGTCGTACATGCCCAGGAAGCCGTCGGCTTCGATGCGGGTGCCGCTGAGAACGCTGCCGGAGATGATTCGAGTGGGAAGAGGGGAGTGGGCAGTGGTCAGTTGAGGATAGCAAGGATCCATCAGCTGTACTTCGGCAATGCGCTGTATGCTGGTGCCGCAGAGCACACGGTAGTACTTGGGACACTTGGCGGCGGGGCCACCGACGGCAATGACGCGCTCGGGGCGGTACTCGCCGGTGAGGCACCAGCGGCCGATGGTGGCCACATCCTGTGCGTTGACGGTCCATACGTACTCGCCCTTGTTCAGGGGGCTGATGGCGGCAATCTGTGTGCCGACGTTGCCGGCGGGGTGGGGGCCTTCGGCATGCACGGTGTGCACCTCGGCCAGCCGGCCCAGGGCGGCGATGCCAGCCTCGAACTCATGCTCGCGCCCCTTCAGGGCGAAGGCGAGGTCCGGTGCCAGGGGGTTGGTGTCGCGCATGGAGACGAAGATGCCTTTGGGCTTGTGGTCGGGGTCGGCGATGGTGCCGAAGGGGCGTTCCTTGATCATCCACCAGACGGGGCTATCGGGGGGCAGAGTATTCGGAGTACTCTGAGTATTCGGAGTATTCTGATTATTCTGAGTAATCCGACAAACCACCACCTCCAGCAACTTGCGTTTCTCGCCGCGAACAATGGCCTTTACCGCACCGCTGACTGGCGATGGCAACGTCAATCTCGGGTCGTCCTTATCGGCCACCAGTGGCTGCCCTGCCACAACGCTATCACCCTCGGCCACCAGCAGCCTCGGTGTGAAACCCACCACATCGGGCGGTTTAATGGCAAATCGTTGTGTGGTGGATAGTAAATCAATTATTTCCATCTTCGGCATCCCGCCGATAGGAATGTCAAGTCCTTTCCTTATCTTGATGGTCATTCTGCTGTTCTGCAACGGTAAGTATACACTTTTAGCAATGCAATTTTACGAAAAAAAAAGCAATCGCGGAGCAAATATTCTTCACCTTGTTCAAATGCAATCTTGTAGCGTAGTCGGTGCCGATGGCATTTTCATCAAATAGCTCTCGAAAGGCCATCAGTTATTAGCATGATGACCCTCGTGAGCGAAGAAAATGCTCATTCGGAAAGCATCGAAAACGGGACAAAACTCCCTAAACACCCCCAAAATTGTCCATTTTGTAACAATTTGAAAACCAACAAAATATGAATTTGGTAGGAGATGATTGCAAATAGTTCATTATCAGTCATTAAGAGTGACCATCTCCTTACCAACGCCTTATCATCTCCTACCCATCTCCTACCCATCCTTTTTTTAGGTAGGAGATGGATAGGAGATGATGAGGAGTTGAGGTGGGGTTGGAAATGAAAAAGTACCTCCATCAAATCAGCTACCAAGATCCGTAAGGTAAACATTACATAATTTAGATGTTGATAGTTCACGGTAAAAAGGGGAAGTGTGTTGCAACAAAAGTGAATGGCGTACTAACGAAAATTCAAGTATAGCAAAGAGAGCAGAAAACTGGTGATGTAGCGATGGTACATAAGATATGGCACGAGGTCGACTTTGGACGAGAGAAGAGTTGATACTGAATCTTGGTGTGCATGTTCAAGTACCTTTGGGGAGAATGAATGGCACAAGCCCCGAAGTGATTGAACTGGCACAACTAATCAACCGTTCTCCAAATACAGTGGTCGTACAGCTTGGGTATTTTACGGCTTGTGTCCCTTACATTATTGCGTTAGGATGTAAAGGAATGCCTATGGGTGTGAAGAGAGTGGGACGAGTTGTATGGACATATAGACGAATAGTAAGGACCTTATGGTGCAGCAAAACGGCAAGGAGCGAAAGGAGCATTGGCAAAAGTTGATGTAGGTGGTTCTATCGACCATTGATTGAGGTAAACCCTTCTCCGCAGCTGGCTGGCGTGTAGCGAAAGACGATAAGGTAATGCTCAATGGCTCAAGACGCAGGGGAATTATTTTTCGGCAGGCGGTTGAGGTTGCGTAATTTTTTCGTAAATTTGCAGGCAAATTGATGAGGCGACTATGAATAAAGTGAAAGTGGGGCTGGCGCAGATGAGCTGCGTGGCCGACAAGCAGCAAAACATTGTGCGCTACACCGATAGCGTGCGCCGGTTGGCCGCCGAGGGTGCACAGATCATCTGCCTTCAGGAGTTGTTTGCGACGCTATATTTCTGCGATGAGGAGCGCTACGAAGCCTTTGCACTGGCCGAGGCAGTGCCCGAGGGACCGACCACGCGGCACTTTCAAGAGCTGGCGCGCGAGCTGGGGGTGGTGATAGTCTGTTCGCTGTTCGAGAAGCGGGCTGAAGGCTTGTACCACAACACCACCGCCGTGATTGATGCCGACGGCAGCTACCTGGGCAAATATCGCAAGATGCACATCCCCGACGACCCTGGCTTCTATGAAAAATTCTACTTCACGCCAGGCGATTTGGGCTACAAGGTGTTTCGAACTCGGTTTGCCACCATCGGTGTGCTGATATGCTGGGATCAGTGGTTTCCCGAGGCCAGCAGGATAACGGCCTTGATGGGAGCTGAAATACTGTTTTACCCGACGGCCATCGGTTGGGACGTGCGGCAGAAGGAGGCCGACAACCGCGAGCAGTATGAGGCTTGGCAGACCATCCAGCGCAGCCATGCGGTGGCCAACGGGGTGCCGGTGGTGAGCGTCAACCGCACAGGCCGCGAGGGGGGGATGCAATTTTGGGGGGGCAGTTTTGTGGCCAATGCTTTCGGCAGGGTGCTTTGGCAGGCGCCCCACTTGGAGGAGGCATGGCACGTGGAGGAGCTTGACCTCGACCAGAGCGACCACTACCGCCGCCACTGGCCCTACCTCCGCGACCGCCGCATCGATAGCTACGACAGCATCCTTAAACGCTATATTGACGAAGAATAAGTTCTGCGATATGACTCCAAAGGAACAAGGATATTATATGCCGGCAGAGTGGGCAAAGCATGAGGCCACTTGGCTCACTTACCCCAAGAATCCCGACTCATGGCCAGGGAAGATTGAGAACATCTACCCATCGTATCACCTCTTTATCAAAACCCTCGCCGAGGACGAGAGGGTGCATATCAATGTGGACGACCAAGAGGTGGCCGACCGGGTGCGGGGGCAACTGGAAGAGGCTGGATGCCGGATGCAGAATATCAGCCTGCATATTATTCCGAGCAACGATGCATGGTGCCGCGACCATGGCCCAGCGTTTCTGCTCAACCGCAAAGAGCCTTCGCGGCGAGCAATGGTCAATTGGAACCACAATGCCTGGGGCGGGAAATATCCCTACGAGTTGGACACCGAGGTGCCGCTGCGTATTCACGAGTTGATGCCCGAGGTGGACTTGTTCTCGCCAGGGATAGTGATGGAGGGGGGCTCAATAGAAGTGAACGGCTGTGGCGATTTGCTGACCACTACCTCGTGTTTGCTCAACTCCAACCGCAATCCGCAGCTTGGTCAGGACCAGATAGAAGGTTACCTGCGTGATTACTACGGGGTGGAAAACATTGTGTGGTTGGGCGAGGGCATTGTGGGCGACGATACGGATGGACATATCGACGATATAGTCCGCTTTGTGGGCGAAGATACGATATTGGCTGCGGTGGAGGAGAACGTTTGGGACGAGAACTATGAGCCTTTGCAAAAGAATTTGCGCATGCTCAACCACTGTCGGCTGGCCAACGGCAAGCAGCCCACGGTGGTTGAGTTGCCGATGCCCGATATGGTGTTCTACGATGGGCAACGACTTCCCGCCAGCTATGCCAACTTCTACATAGCCAACGGTAAGGTGATTTTCCCCACCTACCGCTGCCTGACCGACAACGAGGCTGCCTATATCCTTGAGGCATGCTTCCCCGACAGGGAAGTGGTGGGAATAGATTCGACCGACATTGTGTGGGGGCTGGGCAGTTTCCATTGCCTGAGCCAGCAGATGCCAGCACTCATTCAGTAAAGAGCGAATATGAAACGTTTGGCGATAATGATAGTAGTGCTGTTGGTCAGCTGGTCGGCAGCCACGGTTATGGCACAGCCAATGATAGTGCCCGACACCACGAGTGCGGGACAGTTGCGGGTGGATGAGGTGATGGGGATGATCGATGGCAATTATGTAGAGCGCCCCGATATGGACAAGATGGGCGAGACGGCCATCAACGCGATGCTCAAAGCCCTTGACCCCCACAGTGTCTACATCCCTGCACGCGAGGTGAAGCGTGCCAACGAGGGGTTGCAGGGCAACTTCGAGGGAGTAGGGGTCTCGTTCCAGATTGTGAGCGATACCATAGTGTTCACCGACGTGATAGCTGGTGGACCGAGCGAGAAAGTGGGCATTATGGCGGGCGACCGCCTGCTGCGCGTCGATGGAAAACCAGCCACGGGCGACAGCATCGGCAACGACTTCGTCTTCCGCCACCTGCGCGGCGAGAAAGGCACCGAGGTGGTGCTCGACATCCTGCGCGAAGGGAGGCAGTATACTTTCCGTGTGGTGCGCGACAAGATACCGATTTATTCCATCGACACTTACTTCATGGCCAACGATAGCACAGGTTATATTCGGCTGACGCGCTTTGCCCGAACCTCCATTGATGAGTTTCACAAAGCAATGAAAAGCCTCAAAGGACAGGGGATGCGGGGGATGATACTTGACTTGCGGGGCAACACTGGTGGTTTCCTCGACATCGCTTACCGGATGGCCAACGAGTTCCTGGAGCGTGAACAGCTGATAGTCTACACGATGGGTCGCGCTTCGCCAAGGCAGAACTTTCGTGCCAATGGGCGAGGTGGTTGGAAGGCCGTCAGGGGGGAAGATGGCTCGATTGTGGGTAACCGACTGGTGGTGCTGATCGACGAGGGGTCGGCTTCGGCATCGGAAATCGTCTCTGGTGCGGTGCAGGATTGGGACAGGGGAGTGCTGGTGGGGCGTCGGTCGTTTGGCAAAGGTCTGGTGCAGCGCATGTTTCCCATGAAGGATGGTGGGCAGGTGCGCTTGACCACTGCCCGCTACTACACTCCCTCGGGGCGTTGCATCCAGCGCCCCTACGACGAGGGGACGGATGCTTACCGCAAGGATGTCGGTCAGCGTATGAAGCACGGCGAGATGGTGAATGCCGATTCAATCCATTTTGTCGATTCGCTGAAGTATACTACTGCTGGTGGGCGCATAGTCTATGGTGGTGGGGGGATTATGCCCGATGTGTTTGTCCCGATGGATACTATGCGGCTGACCGATTACTTTATCTCGCTGCGTGGCAATGGTCTACTTAATCAATTCCCACTGCAGTGGGTCAATACCCACAGGGCAGATGAACGTTTGCAGAACTTTGCCGACTTCGAATCCCATTATGACCAATTGGGAATTGACACCCTGTTGGCCGCCGAGGCTGAACGCCACGGTATAGTGCGCGACCGCGACAAGGAGGCAGCCGAACCCGACCGCACACGGCATAGCGACCGCTACCTTTCCCTGCTGCTCAAAGCACAGGTGGCTCGCTACCTGTATGGCATTGAGTATTATTACCAGGTGATGAAAGCCGATGACGAGGGCTATCGCCGTGCCTGCGAGGTGATGTGGCAGGATTAGTGCTGCAGGCTGTCGAAGTAGGCATTGAGTGCCCCGATGATTTCCTCGCCGAAGCGTTCCACCGTCTTGGGACCTACACCTTCGAGGTGAAGCATCTGCTCGGTGGTCTGCGGGCGAGCCTTGGCGATGGCTAAGAGGGTACGTTGGTGGAGAACGACAAAGGCAGGCACGTTAAGCTCGTTGGCCTTTTCGAGTCGCCATTTGCGCAGGGCGTTGATAAGACCTTGCTCCACCGAGACGGGCTTGGGCTTGGAGGCTTTTTCCTTGGGCTTGGACTTCGATTCCGAGGGGCTTTGATGGCGAGATGGCTTGTTGCCCTCGGCGATAAAGGCGGCACGTGCTTTCTGCACTGTGGCCACGCTGTAGCCTTTTTCGACCACCGCTTTCAAGCAGGCCAGCCGAAGTTGTAGACTTCCCTTCAGTGCATCGTGGCTATCGCCGATGGCTTTGCGGGTCTCCTTGTTGTCGATCTCCACGTCCATAGCTTGGTCGAGCGTGGTGAGCAGGTGGGATAGCTGGTCGGAGAAGTATTGTGCGCCCTGCCTAGCACGGGTGCATTGCTGCGGCTCATCAAGGCGGAGCAGTTGCGATTTGAAGCGTTCTGCCACGTTGTGCAGTTCACCAAGTGTGGTGCACAGGTGGTTGAGCTGATCCTTCTCCTTGGGGTAGAGGGAGGCAACCTTGCCGAATTGCAGTGCCAGTTGGTCGGCATCGTGGAGCATTCCCTCCATCCCAAAGAGTTCCATCAGCTTTTCGATGCGGTAGTTCTGCTCGCATTGGGGTGCGGCACTGGACACGGCCTCAAAGGTGGGCTGGCTGTCCACGAAGTGGCTGACCGAGGTGTCGCTAAAGGCGATGTTGGTTGTCAGGCGCGAGGTGAGTGTCAGTCCCTCAAGGGTTCGGCAGCGGCTGAGGGCTACATATACTTGGCCGAAGGCAAATGCCGAAGCGGCATCGACATTGACGCGATCGAAGGTCAATCCCTGTGCCTTGTGGATAGTAACCGCCCAAGCGGGTTGCAAGGGGAATTGGCTGAAGACACCGACCACCTCCTGTGCTATTTCGTGGCTTTGGGGGTCAAGGTGGTATTGCACGTTCTCCCACGTTTCGCGTCGGGCTTTGAACAGGTTGCCTTCATCGTCTACCACCATCACTATCTCCTCTTCGCCACTGGAGCGTATCTCCACTATCGTGGCCAGCATCCCATTGTAGTAGTTGTGCTGCCCCGACGAGTCGTTTTTGATAAACATCACGCGTTCGTTCTCCTTCAGTGTCAGCTCGCTGGGGCATGGGTAGAGGCGCTCGGAGTAGTCGCCTGTGATGTGGGCTTTGAAGGTGTGCTGCTTGGTCTGCAGGGCATCCATGTGCTGCTGGTTGATGGCATCGGCTTGGCGGTTGTGGGTGGTGAGGGTAATAGCGTCAGGGTTGGCAGGACCTACGCGGTGGTTGAGTGTATCAAGCACCTCGGAGGTGATGTGGTTGTTGCGTATGCTGTTGAGTATCTCCACAAAGAGGCTGTCTTGCTGACGGTAGATGGTGGTGAGTTCAATGGTGGTGTAGGACAGGCGGTTGAGTGCTTTGCTGGCAAAGAAGTAGGGGGTAGGGTAGACTTGCTCCATAAAGGGGCGCTCTCGGTCGGTTACCACTGGCGAGAGCTGGTGCACGTCGCCAATCATCAGCAGCTGTACGCCGCCAAAAGGGCGCCCGCTGTGTCGCACACGGCGCAGGGTCATATCCACTGCATCGAGCAGGTCGGCCCTGACCATTGATATTTCGTCGATGATGAGTAGCTCAAGTGTGCGGATGATGTTGAGCCTTTCGCGGGTGAGCGAATACCGACGTTGCGTTATCTGGTATTCGGTCATCAGCTCTTTGACGTCGGGCAGGTAGGGGTCGAGCGGAAGCTGGAAGAAGGAATGGATGGTAACGCCACCCGCGTTGATGGCGGCCACGCCCGTGGGGGCGACCACCACGTGCCGCTTGGTGGTGGTGCGCACCACCTCTTGGAGGAATGTAGTCTTCCCAGTGCCAGCCTTTCCAGTGAGGAATACCGAGACGCCCGTCTGCTCAATGTAGCGCCAAGCGAGTGCGGTCTGCGGGTTGTCGGAGATACTTACCATAAGGGAATGCAACTTATTCAACCCACCTCACGTAGCCCTCTTTCCGGGGGCGTGGCACGGGAGCAGGCCCAGCGGCATAGCCGAGGGCGAGGTGGTCGATGCCGACGTAGTCGCCACTGATGCCCATCTCGGCCAGCAGCTGTCGGCCTTCGGTGCATTCCGTCTCCTCGTGGGCTCGATGTATCCAGCAGGTGGCCAGTCCCAGGCTTTCGGCCATATTGGCCATGTTTGTCAGTACGGCACAGCCATCGTAGAGGTGGGTGGGCACAGTGTGGTCGGCCAGCACCAGTAGTATCACTGGTGCGCCATAGAAAGGGTCAATCCCCTCGCGGGCAACGCCTCCACGCTGCACCGTCAGCTCGTTCCAGATGCGGGCGTTGAGTGCCGAAAGGCGGTCGCGTATATCGCGACGGGTGATGGCCACAATCAGCGGACTCTGCTTGCCGTGCCCTGTCGGTGCCCATGTGCCCGCTTCACACACCTGTGCTATCAGCTCTCGGGGGGGCATCTTTGGCATAAAAGCACGGCAGCTGCGCCGTGCTTTTATATTCTGCATCACCTCGTTATCCGTCATTGTTTGAGGGTGTTGAGCAGCGTGACGATGGCCGATGCCGTGGCGGCTGTCTGCGAGACGGTCTGCGTGTTGATGTTGCCGAGGCTTGAGGTGGAGAGCAGCTGATTGATAAATGTTGAAGCGTTGCTCTGCGTAACGAGTCCTGCCGAGCTGGCAATCAGACCGCTGGTGAATGCTTTGCGGTAGTCGCTGTCGCTCTTGTTGTTTTTCAAGTTGGTGTAGGCCGAAGCCAAGGCCACAGCGTTGCTGAGGTTGGTGGCGTTGCCGAGGTCTACCTTGCCGCTACTTTTGTAGGCACTATACAGACCTTGCACCGCCGAGCCGCAAGCCGAGCCGCTGGCCGAGGCTGCTGCGTTGCTGCTGCTGGCCGCCGTCAGTGCACTGCAAGCACTCATCGCCAGCGTGGCCACGCACATCATCATGATTGCTATTCTTTTCATCGTTTGGGTTATTTGTGGATTATACTTGTCTCTCGTGTCAGTGTCCACGCTTTTTCACGCTGAAGCCGAATCCGCCCAGTTTCTCGCCGAGGGCGAAGTATTTGCCGTGTGAGTAGGCGAGGGGAGAGGTGTGGTTGAACTGGAACTGGCCAGTCCCTTTGTCGATGAGGCTCTCTTCGGCATTCACTGCTACCACGCGGGCAATGAACATATCGTGGCTGCCCAGCGGCTTCACTTCCACCACCTGGCATTCGATGTTCAGCGGACTTTCGGCAATGAGCGGTGCTTTGACCACCTGTGCCGCCTCCGCTGTGAGGTGCATCTCGCGGAATTTGTTGTAATCACGCCCACTTTTCACGCCGCACCAGTCGGTGGCACGCACCAAAGCCGCGTTGGTCAGGTTGAGCACAAATTCGCCTGTGCGACTGATGATTCCGTGGCTGTGGCGCTCGGGGCGAATGCTGACGTAGCACATCGGCGGGTCGCTGCATATCGTCCCCGTCCAAGCCACGGTGAGGATGTTGTAGTTCGCCGGCTCGTCGCCGCAACTGACCATCACCGCCGGCAGCGGGTAGATCATCGTCCCTGGCTTGAAGGCACGCTTCATCAGTCGGCAAATTTGCGTTCCAACTCCTCCACCAAGGCACGCGTGTGGCGGTCGGTCTGGCGCAGGTTCTCGATCTGTTTGCAAGCGTGAAGCACCGTGGCGTGGTCTTTGTTGCCACATTGCATCCCGATGACCGAAAGCGACGACTTGGTGATTTGCTTGGCGAAGTACATCGCCAACTGCCGAGCCTGCACTATCTCGCGCTTGCGCGAGGTCTGCTGGATGCACTCCACAGGCAGGTTGAGTGTGTCGCAGACCACCTTCTGAATGTAGCTGATGCTGATTTCTCGCGTGCTGCTCTGCACAAAGCGATCCACCATCTGCCGTGCCAAGTCGATGGTTATCTGCTTGTGGTTGAGCGACCCTTGTGCCATAAGCGAGATGAGCACTCCCTCCAGCTCGCGCACGTTGGAACTGATATTATAGGCGATATATTCCACCACATCATTACTCATCTCAATGCCCTCGTTCTGGAGCTTTTGCATCAGTATCTGCTTGCGGGTCTGCACATCGGGCATCTGCAACTCGGCCACCAACCCCCACATTAGGCGCGATATCAAGCGGTGCTCCAAGCCCTGAAGCTCACCAGGAGCCTTGTCCGACGTGATGATAATCTGGCAATTGCGCTGGTGCAGATAGTTGAATATGTGAAAGAAGGCCTCCTGAGTCTTGGGGGCTTTTCCTGCCCAAAACTGTATGTCGTCGATGATGAGCACATCGATGGTCTCGTAGAAATGGATGAAATCGTTGGTCGAGCCATCGCGACCCGCTTGGGCGTATTGTGCCATGAACTGCTCACTGGTTACGTAGAGCACCACCTTGTCGGGGTGAAGCTCCTTGGTTTTCATCCCTATGGCGTTGGCTAAATGGGTCTTTCCGAGCCCCACATTGCTGTGAATCAGCAGGGGGTTAAACGAGGTCTGCCCCGGTTTTTCGGCCACAGCGTAGCCAGCCGACCGTGCCAACCGATTGCAATCTCCCTCCACGAAGTTCTCCAGCGTGCAGTTGGGATTAAGCTGCGAGTTGATGCGCGTCTTCTGTATGCCAGGGATGACAAACGGATTGGGAAGCTCGCGCGAACCCTCTTTATTAAGGTTGACGGGCAGGTCGCTCGGACGGTTGCGGGTGGACTGTCGGCCAGTCGAAGGCAGCGTCACCGCCATCGGACGGCTGGCGATGCTTTGGTCGACCACCACGCTGTATTTCAGCATTCCTCCTGCCCCCAGTTGCATCCTTATCACCCGCCGCAGCAGGTCAATGTAGTGCTCCTCCAAATATTCATAGAAGTACTGGCTCGGCACCTGCACAATCAGTGTCCCACGGCTCAACTGCAGCGGCACTATGGGGGTAAACCAAGTCTCGTAGGCTTTGCTGTTCTCTGGCCCAAGGCTGTCCTTTATCACTTCGAGGCACTCCCTCCAGACCCTCTTGTAGTCTTCTTCCATATTGATAGCCATATCGCGTTTCTCAATTACTTACGTGTACTATGCTTCCTTTTCGTCGTTTGCAAAGTTCACTCTTTTTTTGTGAACAGCAATTGAAAAAAAAAATTTGCTATCTCATCTTTTTTCCTTAAAGATTTTTTATCCACTCGGACGCACCTCCCCCTACAACAAAATTTAATCGAGTGAATATTAGAATACAAACACCAATCAATGCCATCACCTTTCCCTGCGTAATATACAACTTTTTTCGTTACGCAAAACTTTTTTTTTCAAAAAAATTGGTTTCCATCCGTTTTCATGTTGATAAAATACATATCGGTTGATTGTCAGCACACTATATGTTAATAATCTCATTATCCCCCTGATTTGTTTGCTTTTGTGGCAAACGGCTGAAAATCACCTCTTATTTTCCTAATTGAATGCTTCAACGATTTGGATGATATGCTTTTAGATATTTTATCCACCTAACTCGGTTGAAAATTATTTTTTCGGAAGTGCCATTTTCTTTTTTGAAAAAAATCAGTCTGTGCTACTATTAACGGAAGGATGGTATGGCCAAACTCCCGAGCCTGGTGTGGCTTGCCTTCCCACAGTCCCCCGATGTGTAGTCCCCTTCTTCCGAAGTATATCTATCGCCCTCCGAAATGCATATCATCTCCACCTCTTCTCCCTATCAAATCCTACCCCGGAAGGCGATGGGTAGGGGATGGGTAGGAGTTGGTAAGGAGATGGTAAGGAGATGGTCACTGCCAGTGTCTGACAATCAGGCAGTTGGAAAAGTGCAAAAATCGGCCTTTTTTCGCCTTTTTTCAAAAAAGTGAAATTTGGTTGTATTATGCTTGTAATGAGTATGTTGCGGTGCTGTTTTGCTTCAATTGGGGCTTCTGGGGAAAGGATTGCGGGTTTGGTGCAGAGGGGAGGGAAATGAGCTTTGAAGAGGGGAGTAATCGGGGGGATGAAAGTGGCTTGTGAGATAGTTTGGGTGGGCAGGTGGAAGGTGAACAACGAGGGAGTGGAGTGGCGATGCATTGGCGGTGGGGGAGAGGGATGGAGGAAGGGTGAGGGGATAGGAATTGCGGGGCGTGAGGTGGCGGGTAGGAGGGGGGTGTGGAGAAATTATTTTGGGGTGGATTTGGGTATGTCGGGAAAATTGTGTAACTTTGCAATTCGGTTTGCAATCATTAGAATAATAATCAATAAAAAGAAAGTAAACGGTTATGAAGTACGATTTGATAGTGATAGGCAGCGGTCCGGGAGGTTATGTAGCTGCCGCGAAGGCTGCCCAGATGGGCTTGAAAACCGCCGTGGTGGAGCGTGAGAACTTGGGTGGGATATGCCTCAACTGGGGCTGCATCCCGACCAAGGCGCTGATGAAGAGTGCGCAGGCATTCAACTATGCGCGACATGCTGCGGCCTACGGTGTGAAGGCCGAGGGTGTGGAGGCCGACCTGAATGCTATGGTAGATCGCTCGCGCGGAGTGGCGCAGACGATGAACAAGGGTGTGGAGTTCCTGATGAAAAAGAGCGGTGTGGAGGTGCTGATGGGGACGGCCAAAGTGTTGCCTGGGCGTAAGGTGAGCGTGGACGGCACAGAGTATGAGGCCGACCACATCATTATTGCCACTGGTGCGCGCAGCCGCGTGATGCCCTCGATGCCGCAGGACGGGAAGCACATCATCGGCTACCGCGAGGCGATGACGCTGCGCGAGCAGCCGTCGCGGATGCTGGTGTGCGGAAGCGGTGCTATCGGGAGCGAGTTTGCCTATTTCTACCAGAGCATCGGCACGCAAGTGACGCTGGTGGAGTTTATGCCGCAGATATTGCCCAACGAGGACGAGGAGGTGGCGGCACAGATGAGTCGCTCGTTCCGCAAGATGGGGATGAAGGTGATGCCCTCGTGCTCGGTGGAGAAGGTGGAGGTGGAAGGCGATGTGTGCCACGTGGTGGTGAAGGACCTGAAGAAGAACAGCGAGACGGTGGTGGACGTGGATGTGGTGCTCAGCGCGGTGGGCGTTGTAACCAACCTCGAGGGTCTTGGGCTTGAAGAGGTGGGCATAAAGACCGAGCGCGGCAAGATAGAGGTGGACGACTGGTATCGCACCTCGGTGGAGGGCTACTATGCCATCGGCGATGTGGTGCATGGACCGGCATTGGCTCATGTGGCCTCGAAGGAGGCAGTGTGCTGCGTGGAGCATATCGTCAAAGGTGAAGCCACGAAGGTGAACTACCAGAATGTGCCGGGTTGCACCTACACGGTGCCCGAGGTGGCGAGTGTGGGCTTGACGGAGAAGAAAGCCGTAGAGGCTGGCTATGAGGTGAAGACTGGCAAGTTCTTCTTCAAGGCCAGTGGCAAAGCCACCGCGGCCGGCAACACCGACGGCTTCGTGAAGATGGTGATTGATGCCAAGACCGACCTGATACTGGGATGCCACATGTGCGGCGACAACGTCACGGAGATGATAGCCGAGATAGTGGTGGCTCGCGAGCAGGGACTGACGGCCAGCCAGGTGAAACAGGCCATCCATCCGCACCCGACGATGAGCGAGGGCGTGATGGATGCACTTGATGCAGTGGGAGAATAACCAGCTGCACGCGTGGGGCTGATGTGCAGTGGAACAAAAGGAACAACCTAAAGACAGAGGAATATGAAGATATTGCCGTATAAGCGGATAAAGGTAACCGAGGGACTGTATATTATGCTGTCGCAGCACTTCTACTACACCGAGTTTGGGGTGCGCGACTTCGAAGAGCGGCGCTACACAGGCAACCGCTATGTCAATACAGGAGAGCCTGGCACTGGATTTATTGAGCGTGAGGTAGAGAGCCACGGCTACCATGAGTTTGTCCGCAGCTACACCAATCGTCAGAAGCCGAGCTACCTGCGGATGCTCCTCGGGAAGGAGCCGAGCTACGAAAAGGAGCTGGCGAAGGCACGTAAGGCCCTTGCCGAAGCACATGAGCCGATGCGGAGGCAGATATTGGAAGCCTACGTCAATTCGCTTGGGATTGCACAGATGGAGGAGCAGCTGGAGCGCGTGGTGGTGGGCATCAAGCGAAAGATAGGAAACAAGAGCAACAAATTCCTGGTGAGTGTGTTGAGCCACTACAAGAGCCGCATCAAGAAGCTCGAGGCTGATATGCGCTCGGTGGAAATCCACGTCAAGGTCCTCTGCACCGAGGAGCAGTACGAGGCATACAAGGAGGTGGTGGATGCGTTCAGCAAAGTAACCGAAAACCGCCGTGTGTGGCAATACAACGAGGATGCCAAGCTCAAATACGAGCAGGTGTACCTCGACATGGGGATATTTGATTTTATCCGCTCGGAGAACTACTTGCCCGTGCTGCGCGACACCCGTGGACGCACGTTCTACATCCTGCCCACCTTCGTCATTGTGGCCAAGAGCAATGTGGACTTTGAGTGTGTGCCGTTGAAGGACTTGACCATCGTGGGGCAAGAGCTTTCGATAGAGGAGCCAGTGGAGGTGATCAGCCAGCGGTTGGGCGATGTGTCGAGCATGCTCAGGATACCGGCCTACGATGCCACGTGGTACTTCAATCATGTGAGGTCGCTGGTCAGGCTGGTGGCTGCTATCAACGAGCTCAAACGTCGCCTATGAGCCAGAAGCCCCGCCACACATATCGATTCAACCCGCACACCTTGAGGTATGAGAAGGTGCTGGTGTCGCTCAAGGAGCAGGTGCGCCGCATCAGCTTCAACGTTCTGCTGGGCGTGGTACTGGGCGTGGTGCTGGTGGTGGTGGGATTACAATTTGTCTCTTCGCCGAAGGAACGTGCGATGCAGCGCGAGTTGGCGCAGTACAAACGCCAGGCGCGGCTGCTGGGCGAAAGGGTGGATAGGGCAGAGAAGGTGTTGGAGAACTTGGAGGAGCGCGATGATGCCCTGTATCGTGTTATTTTCGAGAGTGCCCCAGTGGACGAGGGGGAGCGGCACAGCGGCATAGGAGGTGTGGAACGCTACGCCGAGTTTGACGGGTTGGAGGATGGCGGCCTGCTGAAACAGACCACGCAGAAAGTGGATGGACTGCTGAAGCGGCTGGCAGTGGACTCGAAGTCGATGGATGAGGTCTACGAGATGGCTCGCACGAAGAATGAGCGTATGGCCACGATGCCTGCCATCATGCCGATAGAGAAAAGTATGTGTCGGGTGGTGAGCGGCTATGGGATGCGCTTCCACCCGATATTGCGCTACCGGCGTCTACACTCGGGCATTGACCTGACGGCACGGCAGGGCACACCGATATATGCCACAGGCGATGGGGTGGTCAAGGTGGCAGGGCGCAATCCCAAGGGGCTTTCGGGCTACGGAGTGGTAGCGGTGATAGACCATGGCTATGGTTTTCAGACGCTTTATGCCCACATGAAGGAGGTGAAGGTGAAGGTGGGGCAGAAGGTGGTGCGCGGGCAGCAGATAGGAACGGTGGGAAGCACGGGTATCTCCACTGGTGCACATCTGCACTACGAGGTGGTGCAGAATGGCAAGAAGGTAGACCCCGTCTACTATTTCTTCAACGACCTGACCCCAGGGGAGTATGAAGAGGTACTTGAACTGGCGCGACGGGAAAATCAGAGTATGAGCTAATAGGGAGGTGCTGGCTGTGGAGGTTAGAATAGACGAACAAGCGGGTTACTGCTCGGGAGTGGTGCGGGCGATAGGAGCAGCGGAAAGTGAGCTTCGGCAGCGTGGACACCTGTATTGCTTGGGCAACATAGTGCACAATAGTGCAGAGGTAGAGCGGCTGAAGCACCAGGGATTGGAAGTGATAGACCACCAACAGTTGGAGGCTGCAAGGGGGCAGAAAGTACTCATTAGGGCGCATGGGGAGCCTCCCTCAACCTACAATGCAGCCGAGCGGCTGGGGATAGACCTGGTGGATGCCACATGCCCCATTGTGCTGGCATTGCAAAAGAGAGTGAAACAAGGGTATGAGGAGATGAAGCGCGTGGGGGGGCAGGTAGTGATATACGGCAAGCCAGGGCATGCCGAGGTAACGGGACTTGATGGGCAGACAGAGGGGACGGCAGTGATAGTGAGCAGCCCTACCGACCTGGAGGCGATTGATTTCGGGCGACCGATAAGACTTTACTCACAGACCACCAAAGGACGGGAAGATTACCGACAGCTGATAGAGAATATTAAGGCACGCGGTGCGGTGGATTTTGTGGCCTACGACACGGTGTGCAACAGCGTGGCCAACCGTGCACGTCAGCTTGAGGGATTTGCACGGAGTGTGGATGTGCTGCTTTTCGTGGCAGGTGCAGAGAGCAGCAACGGGCGCTACCTGTATGAGTATTGCCGTGGCGTGCAGCCCAGTACCTACCTAATAGGCGAGGCTGCGGAGGTGAGGCACGAGTGGGTGGCTGGAGCCAATAGGGTAGGGGTGAGCGGAGCCACGTCGACACCGCGTTGGCTGATGGAAGAAGTGGCCAATAGGTTGAGGCAAATGGAATAAGGCTATGGCACTGGACAGGCTGACACTGGTGAACTTCAAGAACTATCGCGAGGCCGATGTGCACCTCTGCGAAGGGGTGAACTGCTTTGTGGGCAACAACGGTGCGGGGAAAACAAACCTGCTGGATGCAGTCTACTACCTCTCGTTCTGCAAGAGCCACTTCAACCCAGTGGATGTGCAGAACATAAGAATAGGGGAAGATTATTTTGCCATCCATGGGTACTATGGCGAGGATATGGCCAGCTGCGTGGTGCGAAAGGGGAAGGGTAAGCAGATGAAGTGGAACAAGAAGCCTTACCGAACACTTGCCGAACACATTGGGCGGTTGCCACTGGTGATGGTATCGCCAGCCGACCAATCACTCATCACGGGGGGAAGCGAAGGGCGGCGGAGGTTCTTGGACGGGGTGCTATCACAGACCGATGCAGGCTACCTACACCACTTGATGCAGTACGGGAAGGCGTTGGAACAGAGAAATCGGCTGCTGAAGCAGATGTGGGAAGATAGGGTGTGGGAGGAGGCGATGGTGAGTGTGTGGGACGAGCAACTTTGCCAACACGGTGTGCCGCTGGGCGAGGCGAGACGACGGTTTGTAAAGGACTTCGAGCCGATATTCCACCACTACTACAGCAAGATAGCTGGCGACGAGGAGAGGGTGGAACTTGAGTTTGCCTCCGGCAATCGCCCGTTGGAAGTGCAACTGATGGAAAGCCGACAGGCAGACAAATATACGCAGTACACCAACGTTGGGCCGCATAAGGACGACTTGGTGATGCGCCTTGGTAGCGAGATGGCAGTAAAGCGGTTCGGGTCGCAAGGGCAGCAGAAAAGCTTTGCACTGGCATTGAAGTTGGCGCAGTTCCAGTATATTGACGAGCATTGTGTGGGCAAGCCGATGCTGCTGCTCGATGATGTGTTTGACAAGCTTGACATGAATCGTGTGAAGCAGTTAATCGCCTTGGTGGGGAGTGAGCGGTTTGGGCAGGTGATGCTTACCGACACACAGCCAGGGCGTGTTCAGGCCATATTCGATGAACTCCCCCACTTGGAGCATAAGCTTTTCACGGTAGAGAAAGGAGAAGTGTATGCAACCTGACCGTCCACTTGATTACTACATAAATCGGCTCTTCAAGCAGTTGGAGATGCAGCAGTTTGCCTCCGAGATGGAGGTGAAGCGTGCCTACCGCCTTCTAGTAGGCGACTTGATATATAAGCTGACGACTACGTTGCGGTATAGGGAGGGGCGGCTGACGTTGCGCTTTGCAGCTGCAGCCCTGCGACAGGAGATAACCTATCGGAAAGAGAGTCTTCGCTTAAAGATGAATGAGGAGTTGAAAGGCGAAGTGGTGAAAAAAATAGTGGTGCTATGAAAAAGCTGTGGCAAGCGTTGCTGCTGGTGCGAGGGTGCGACCGATGGCTGTTTCGAAGGCGAGTAGTCTACGTGGTGCTGCAGAGTGTGCTGCCCCTGGTCAATCTATATGTGCTGAAACTGCTGGTGGATGCAGTTGGGATGATGGCTGCTGGAGGTGGCAGTGAGGGTTATGCTTGGGCGCTGAATTACCTGCTGCTGATGGTGGGGGTCTATTTCTTGCGGAGGGTGATAACCGCCCTTTATGGGGTGAACGGCGACGTACTCTCGCAGAAGATTATTGACTATATGAGCGACCTCATGCAACGGCAGTCGGCTCGACTGGATATGGCCTATTACGACACCCCCGAGTACTACGACACGCTGCACCGCGCACAGCAGGAGGCTACCGCCCGCCCACTGCAAATCATGAACAACTTCATGTCGCTCTTCGGCGAGCTGATATCCATCGTGGGGGTGGTGGCGATGCTCTGTACGGCCTCGGGGTGGGTGATCGTGGTGATGGCGGTGGCGGTGGCTCCAAGTTTTGCAGTGCGATTGGTGAAGGCTCGTAGGGTTTACCGCTTTCGCAAAGCAAACACGCAACTCTACCGCCAGACTGCCTACTACGGCACTGTGCTTTCCGCCCGCGACTATGCCAAGGAGATGCGAGCCTATGGCTTGGCAGACTTTTTCAGAAAGCGCTTTGTGGGTGTCAGACATCAGTTGGTGGAAAAACTGTTGCACATCTCGAGGCAGCTGGGTGTGATGGATATGGAGTGTGCGGTGGTGGAGGCGGTAGCCATGTTTGTGGTGGTGTGGATGCTGATTGGAGAGGCGCGGGCTGAAGCCATCACAGTGGGTACCTTTGTCATGCTCTTCGAAGCCTACCGCCGGGGGCAAGGCTATATGTCGGGGCTGGTCGCGGCGGTGGCAACGCTCTACGACAACCGTCTGTTTGTGGGCAATCTGTTCGATTTCCTCGAAATGCAGCCCACGCTCTGTTCTCCACAAAGGCCGCTGCCAGTGCCCGACAGAGTGGAGACGGTGGAGTTCAGGAATATCACGTTTCGCTATCCAGGGATGGATAGGATGGTGTTGGACCACTTCTCGCTCATAGCGAAGGTGGGGGAGATAACGCAAATCGAGGGCGAGAACGGCTACGGAAAATCCACGCTGGTGAAGCTCCTCTTGAGGCTCTACGACCCCGATGAAGGGGCTGTGCTTGTCAATGGAATAGATATTCGGGAGTTCCCTATTGAAGCCTGGCGGAAGAGGGTAGGGGTGCTGTTCCAAGACTTTGTGTGCTACCACCTGACGGTAGCGGAAAACATCAGCTTTGCCGATGACTCGGGTGTGAAAGATGCTGCCCAGTTGGCTACCGCCGATGACTTTGTGGAAAAATTGCCTGAGGGATATAATAATATGCTTGGCCGTGCGTTCAACGGGGGAGCGGAGTTGAGCATGGGGCAATGGCAAAGGATAGCCATCGCACGCATGATTCACACACAGGCACCTATCCTCGTGATGGACGAGCCGATGGCGTGGATGGACATCCCCACCCGCCAACGCTTCCTTGACAAGGTGGAGGTGTTGAAAAAAGATAGAGTAATCATCATGATAACCCACACATAAAGCGTATGACCTACACACTTGAAAGTATAAACGCCAAGACCTGGGAGGGCGACCTGCTTTTCCTTTATGGCGATGAAGCCGCAGAGCGCAATCTGCCTCTCGGCAAAAAAGAGATTGAACTTCTGAAAGCAAGACGCAGCGAGGAGCGTGAGCAACTGTTGGTGTTCGACCGTCTGCCCTACCACATCTATGTCCTTTCGTTTGATAGTGAGAAAAATGCTCCCGAATGCCAAGAAAAGTTGCGCCGCAGTGCCGCACGTCTGCTCAAGCAGCTGAAGGCAGACAAGGTGAGCCGCCTTGCCATCACAGGCGAAGGGGTACTCCCCGAAGAGGTAGAGGCAATGATCGAAGGGCTGACCTTGGCCGACTACAGTTTCGACCGCTACTATAACAAAGAGCGTTACCACCTCAATGAACTGGTGATAGACAGCCTCTACTTGAAAGCTGAAGAACTTGAAGTTGCCCAAAAGCTTTGGAACCGCATTTACTGGTGTCGCGAATGGGTAAACCTTCCTGTGCAGGACCTCAATGCAACAGGATTCGCTGAAGAGCTGGCATCCATCGCAGCCGACTTCGACGAAGTGGAGTGCACGGTGATGGACAAGCGACAGATTGAAAGCCTGCGAATGGGGGGACTATTGGCCGTCAATCGCGGGTCGGTGGATGAACCTCGCTTTGTCGTGCTGGAATACAAGCCTCGTAGTGCCGCAAAGGAAGCCCCGATATGCTTGGTGGGCAAAGGTATTATGTACGACACAGGAGGGCTGAACATCAAGCCCGATGACTATATGCAGGAGATGAAGTCCGACATGGCAGGTGCTGCCACAATGGCCTCGGTACTCTTTGCTGCTGCCGACAATCAGCTACCTGTCCACCTCGTAGCCTTGCTCCCACTGACCGATAATCGCCCCGGTTTCAATGCCTATGCTGCCGATGACATACTGACCATGTACGACGGCACCACCGTGGAGGTGGTCAATACCGATGCCGAGGGTCGCTTGATACTGGCCGACGCCATCGCCTACGCCAGTCGCAACTATTCTCCCAAGTTGATTATCGATGTAGCCACGCTGACCGGTGCTGCCGTGAGGGCAATATCCACTTTCGGAATTGCTGCTATGCAGGAAGGTGCCGACAACCCAATGGCCATGCTCAAAGTGGTGGGCGAGCAAGTCTACGAGCGGCTGGTTGAATTCCCGATGTGGGAAGAATATGGCGAATATATAAAAAGCGACTATGCCGACTTGCGCAACTGCGGCAGTACTCCGCAGGCTGGTACCATCACGGCTGGAAAGTTCCTCGCCCACTTTGCCCACGGTGTACCCTACATCCACCTCGACATTGCAGGCGTAGCCTATTTCACCAAACCCCAGCATTGCTACCAAGTCGGAGCTTCGGGCTACGGCATCCGCCTGCTCTACGCCTTTTTGCAAATGCAAGATATGATTGAAAAATAACGGAATATATCCCAAGGAGGCGAAGATTGTATCTTCACCACTATAAACAAATGCGGATATAGTTGAGAAATAACATAGAAGCAAAAACAGATTAGTCATGGACAATAAAGACGAAAAGAAAATCCGTGTAGCCATCACGCACGGCGACATCAACGGCGTGGGCTATGAAACCATCATAAAGACTTTTAGCGATAGCCGCATGTTCGACCTCTGCACCCCCGTGCTCTACGGCTCATCAAAAGTGGCATCCTACCACAAGAACCTCTTGGCATCGGTGCAGCAGGAAATGCAGTTCTTTTCTATCCACGATGCAGCCGAGGCACAGGATAAGCGCTACAATGTCCTCAACCTCACCCAGGAAGAGATTAAAATCGACCTTGGTAAAAGTACCGAAGTGGCAGGAAAACTCTCGCGAATGAGTCTGGATAGGGCGTGCGGCGACTTGAAGGCGGGCAAGGTGGATGTGCTGGTCACAGCGCCCATCAATAAACGCAACATACAAGCTCCTGATTTCGACTTCCCTGGCCATACCGAATACCTCTCCCACCAGTTTGGTTCCTCCTCGCTGATGCTTATGGTATGCGACCGAATACGGATAGGTATTGTTACCAACCACCTGGCTTTGAAGGATGTACCCGCTGCACTGACCCACGACCTCCTGCTGGAGAAAATCACGCTGCTCAACAATAGCCTCAAGCGCGACTTCGGCATCACCCGCCCAAAGATAGCCGTCCTCGCTCTCGATCCTCATGCTGGCGACAATGGCGTTATCGGCGATTTCGATGCCACTACCGTGGCTCCCGTCATCAACGAGGCACAGCAAAAAGGTATCCTCGCCTACGGGCCATTCCCGAGCGACGGCTTCTTTGGAAGCTCAGAGTTTAACCACTTCGACGGCGTACTGGCTCTCTACCACGACCAAGGCCTAATACCCTTTAAGCTCATGTCTTTCACCGAAGGGGTAAACTTCACAGCTGGCCTGCCCTACGTCCGCACCAGTCCTGCCCACGGCACTGGCTACGACATCGCAGGCAAGGACAAAGCCAACGAGCAATCCTTCCGCTCGGCAGTCTACCTCGCTTGCAACATCCTGCGCAATCGCCAGGAATATGATGCTCTCAATGCCAATCCGCTGAAATGAAGAAGCTCCTTCTCATCGATGGCATGGCCGCCGTCTATAGGGGCTACTATGCCATGAGTGCCTCACCGCGTATCAATTCCAAAGGGATGAACACCTCGGCAGCCTTGGGCTTCGCCACCACCCTCTACGACCTCCTGCGTAAGCAGAAACCAACCCACATCGGAGTGGCTTTCGACCTCCCTGCTCCCACATTCCGCCACCAGATGTTCCCCGACTACAAGGCCAACCGCGACCCCATGCCCGAGGAGATTCAAACAAACCTTCCTTGGATTCATCGCATCATCGATGCCTTCCGCATCCCCCAGCTCACCTGTGAGGGTTTCGAGGCCGACGATGTCATCGGCACCTTAAGCGTGGCCGCCCAACAGGCAGGATTCGACCAAATCGTTATGGTAACGCCCGACAAGGACTTTGCCCAGTTGGTCTCACCCTGCATCAAGCTCTATCGCTTCGGACGGGGCAAGACACCCGATAGGATATTGGGCGTGGCCGAAGTGTGCGAGAAGTTCGGTGTGGCCTCGCCCGAGCAGGTCATCGACCTCCTTGGCCTTTGGGGCGATACCGTCGACAACATCCCAGGCATCCGAGGCGTTGGCGAAAAGACCGCACAAAAGCTCATCGCACAGTTCGGCTCCATCGAGGAGATGGTTGCTCATGTGGACGATATCCTCAACGACCGCCTCCGCGAAAACGTGCGTCAGCACGCCGCCGATGCCCTCTTCTCCAAGCAGCTGGCCACCATCCGCATCGACGCACCCATCGCTTTCGACGAAGAGGCTCTATCCATTGCCCCACCTGACTATGACCTGCTGCGCGACATCTGCGACCAGCTCGAATTCCGCCAGTTCGCCCGACGTGTCTTTTCGGACTGCACACCGACCCTCTCCTCCGCACCCACCCACCCTTCAGCCCCCTCGCTCTTCTCCCCCCAAGCCCCAGCCCCAGATGTGTCTGCACCTTCATTGTTCGATAGTGCCATCTCCCCCGTCCACGATAAAGTCTCCCTTGCCCTTGAACCTCTTACCTCCGATGTGTTGCAGCGCATTGCAGGGCAAGCCATCTCGCTGGCCTTCAAAGGTCCAGAGATAGCCCTCGCCACCGATGCTGACCACGTGTGGACCACCCGCCTCTCCGACCTCGACCTCCCCCTCTTCCGCTCGCTCTGGGCTCCCTCTTCGCTCACCCTCTGTGCCGACTTGAAAAGTCTGAAATATTTCCTCGCCGAATTGGATGTTCCATTCCAAGGGGAGGCATTTGACATTGCCATCGCCCACTATCTAATTGACCCCGAGCTACGCCATACCATCGGCTATATTGCCTCGGGGCTGTTAGGCTTCACCCCCAGCAGCTTGGCCGAGGAGGCAGCGGCTATGTGGCAGCTCTATCCGCTGCTTACCTCCCGCCTTCGCGAGGCTGGACTGGAGAAGCTCTACTCCGAAGTCGAGCTCCCGCTGGTCGACGTGCTTATCGCCATGGAACAAGCAGGCGTCCGCATCAATACCGATGCCCTTGCCCAGTACTCGGCTGATTTGGCCAAGGAGCGCGATGCCGTCGAGCAGCAGATATTTGCCCTCGCCGGCCACTCTTTCAATATTAGCTCCACTCGCCAGCTGGGCGAGGTACTATATGATGAACTGAAGGTAACCGACAAGCCCCCGCGAACCTCCACCCACCAATACTCCACCGCCGAGGAAGCTCTCAGCAGTCTCGCCTCTGCCCATCCCATCATCCCTCTTATCCTTGACTACCGCTCGCTCTCCAAGCTCATTGGCACCTATCTCGACAATTTTCCGAGCCTCATAAGTCCCATTGACCACCGTCTGCACACTGTCTACAACCAGACCGTTACCGCCACAGGCCGACTCTCCTCCTCCAACCCCAACCTGCAGAATATTCCTATCCGCACCGAGCGTGGCCGCGAAATACGCCGAGCTTTCGTCCCAGCCGATGCCGACCACCTGATTCTTGCCGCCGACTATTCGCAAGTCGAGCTTCGCATCATCGCCTCCCTCTCCCGCGACCGCAACCTCCTGGATGCCTTCAATGCCGGTCTCGACATCCATGCCGCCACAGCTGCCAAAATCTACCACCTCCCCATCAGCGAGGTTACCCCCGACCAGCGTCGCAACGCCAAAAGCGTCAACTTCGGCATCGTCTATGGCATCTCGCCCTTCGGACTCGCCCAGCAGCTCGGTATTCCGCGTAAAGAAGCCGCTGCACTCATCGACGAATACTTCGTGCAATACCCCGAGGTGCAGCGCTTTATTGAGCACTGCAAAGACGAGGCACGGCAGAAAGGCTACGCCCAGACCCTCCTCGGGCGCCGGCGCTACCTGCCCGACATCGCCTCGCGCAACGCAGCTGCCCGCAGCTTCGCCGAACGCAACGCAGTCAATATGCCCATCCAAGGCACCTCGGCCGACATGATCAAGCTGGCCATGAACGCTATCCACAGCCAGCTTACCCTCCGCCATCTCCGCACGAAGCTCATCCTTCAAATCCACGATGAACTCGTCTTCGACCTCTATCGCCCCGAGGAATCCGAAGTTCGCGCCCTCGTAGTCAGCCAAATGCAATCCGCACTTCCCCTCGAAGGTCTCACCCTCGAAGTGGGCATCGGCGTGGGCAATAACTGGCTTGAAGCCCATTAAGCAATTATGAATCATCATCGTACACTCCACATCCTCGTAGCGATTCTCCTACTGACATCCATCGGCCACTCTGGTGCCTCGGCACAGCAACCGTGGCACTTCTCCTCGGTCGAGGAAATGTGCCTCGCCGATGCCTACCTTCCCGCTTTACCCGACTCGCTGCAGTCCGCACTCGAAAAGGCAGTAGGGCAATCCATCACCACAGGCATCCGCTACCACCTCTCGGGGCCGCACGGCAGCCGCAGCCGTGCCTATATCCTCTTCCAACCCGCCGACGACACCGTCCTCGCCGCACCCTCGTTTCGCCTTCCCGTGGCACTTGCCACCGATCTGATGCCCCACCTCGTCTCCTGCCGCTACTGGGAACACCGCTTCGCGCAACTGCTCCAATGGTCGTATGTTAGGCTCGACAAGGCCGACTCCCTCCTCGCTTTCGACACCCTCGGCCACCTCTATGGCCACTACTCCCCACTCCATCTGCTCTCCTACTCCTTCAGCGCCACCTCGCCCACCTCGCCCGTCAGCTTCCGCCTCACCACCAACACCCCGCAACCCCAGTCCCTCACCCTCGACCAAGTGCAGCACCTGGCCGAGCAGGGAGCTTTCGCATCCGAAGCCGACCTCTATGCCTACACCCAGCAGCAGCTCGACCACCACCGTCTCGACCTCCGACAGCGCGACTCCCTCGACGCCCTCCTCGACTCGCTCTCCTTCTGGGGCGACCTCTTCGCCCGTCAGGCCGACTCCATCGCCCTCGAACTGGAGGCCGACTCCGTCGCCGCCGAGCGCCAGCAACGCTTGGCCGAAGTCAAACGCACCATGCAACGCATGAGCCGCGAATCCCTCTTTATCTTCAACCTCAAAACCGCCCGCAGCGACTATATGTTCGGCCTCGAACTCAACCTCTACAACTGCTTCTCGCGCACCATCTCGCGCATCGAACTCACCATAACCCCCTACAACGCCAGCGGGCGCGTCCAGCAGGACAAATACAAGCGTGCAGCCCGCGACATACGCTGCGTCGGCCCAATACCCCCTGGCGAACCCGCACAGTTCGTCTTCGACGAGCTCTTTTGGGACGACAGCGGGCGCATCAAGTTCATGCGCCTGACGGCCATCACTTTCTACTTCACCGATGGTACACACCGCTCCTACTACGGCCACGCACAAATCCTCAAACATTCGCTTGTGAATTAATTTATCAACACATTTCAATCATGAACAAAACCCTTTTAACCATCGCCACCATGACCCTTGCCGCTGCAGCCTGCACACCAGGGAACAAACCCCTCTCAGGCATCGACCCTGCCAACCTCGACACCACCGTCCGCCCGCAGGACGACTTCTATCAATACGCCTGCGGAGGCTGGATGAAAAACAATCCCCTCGATGCCGAACACTCCCGCTTCGGCACCTTTGACAAGCTGGCCGAAACCGCACAGGAAGTCCTCCGTGCCATCATCGACTCGGTCAGTGCCATGCAGAACGCTCCAGGCTCGGTGGCCGACAAAATTGCCACCCTCTACAACATCGGTATGGACTCCGCCGCGCTCCAGCAGCAAGGCGCAGCCCCGCTGATGCCCTACCTCGAGGAAATCAACGCCATCCAGTCGCGTGCCGACCTCTGGCAGCAGCTGCTCGTCATGCACCGCCGTGGCAACCACCCACTCTTCTCCTTCTTCGGCGAAGCCGACAAGGACGACGCCAACCAGTGCATCGCCTGGGCCTACCAGGGCGGCCTCGGCCTCGGCGACCGCGACTACTACCTCACCGACGAAGGCAACAACCCCGCTATCCGCAAAGGCTACGTCGAGCTGATGACCAAAATGTTTACCCTCGCCTCCTACGACTCCCTCGCTGGAATCCCAGCCGCCAACCTCGCAGCCTCGGTCATGAACCTCGAAACCCGTCTGGCCCGCAGCCATAACACACGCATCCAAAACCGCGACCCACAGGCCACCTTCAACCGCCACACCCTCGACCAAGCTGCCACCCTCGCACCCAACATCGACTGGCGCGGCTACTTCGCGCACATGGGGCTGCTCGACGGCACGAAGTCCTTCAACATCGCCCAACCCAAATACTTCGAAGAGGTCAGCCGCGTCCTCGCCGACACCGACATCCCCACCCTCAAAGCCTACTTCGCCTGGCGGCAAATCAGCGCAGCCTCCTCCTACTTGAGCGACGACTTCGTCGAAGCCAACTTCGACTTCTACGGACGCCTGATGAGCGGCCGCGAACAGATGCGCCCCCGCTGGAAACGCGTAACCTCCGTGGTCGATGGCGCTATGGGCGAAGCCCTCGGCCAACTCTACGTCGAGCGCCACTTCCCCGCCGAGGCCAAGAGCCGCATGCAGACCCTCGTCGCCAACCTCATCACCGCCCTCGGCCAGCGTATTGACATGGCCGACTGGATGACCGACACCACCAAGACCGCCGCCCACGCCAAGCTCGCTACCCTCCTCGTCAAAATAGGCTATCCCGACCGCTGGCGCGACTACTCCGGCCTCGAAATCAAGCCCGATAGCTACTACGCCAACATCGTCCGCAGCGACCTCTTCGACATGGACTACATGCTCTCCAAAATCAACCGTCCCGTCGACCGCGACGAATGGTACATGACCCCGCAAACAGTCAATGCCTACTACAACCCCACCACCAACGAAATCTGCTTCCCAGCCGCTATCCTCCAGCCCCCATTCTTCGACATGCAGGCCGACGAAGCCGCCAACTACGGTGCCATCGGCGTCGTCATCGGCCATGAACTCACCCACGGCCTCGACGACCAAGGACGCAAATACGACCCCCAAGGCAACCTCCGCGACTGGTGGACCGAACAAGATGCCGACAACTTCAACCGCAACAAGCAAGCCCTCATCGATGCCTTCGACAGCTGCATCGCCCTCGACGACCCCGAACTCGGACTTCACCACGGCAACGGTCAGCTCACCCTCGGCGAGAACATAGCCGACAACGGTGGCCTCCACGTCAGCTACCTTGCCATGCTCAACGCCATGAGCCAAAAGCAAGTGAACCCCGACCCGATGGATGGCTTCACCCCCGCACAACGCTTCTTCCTCGCCTATGCTGCCGTCTGGGCATCCAATATCCGCCCCAAGGCGGCCCTCCAACTGACCCAGACCGATGTCCACTCCCTCGGGCGCAACCGCGTCAATGTGGCCCTGCCGCAAGTAACCGAATTCCTTGAGGCTTTCGGCGTGGAGGAAGGCGACCCCATGTGGCTCGCCCCCGAAAAACGTGCTCGCCTCTGGTAACCTCCCACTTCGACCCGCCTTCTCCGACCGCCCAGCTCTCGGCACCCCTGCCGCTGGGCGGTTTTCTGTTTCATCAATTCCGTTTCCATGCCCCCTGCCAAAATGGCAGCAGCTCCCCAGCCACTTCCCCCGTGTTTGGCCCGTGCATGGCCCGTGCATGGTCCGTGTTTGGTCCGTATCGAGTCGGACGTGACACGGAGTTGACACGGAGTTGACACGGAGATGACACGGACCAAGTCCCAATTGAAAATTGAAAATTGGCAGTCGAAAACTGATAGGAGGCGTGGGTAAGTCCGAATGGGTGAAATGTGTTTTCGGCATTGCAATGAAGAAATTGACTGCTGTGGGGAAAAATTTTTGGCTGTTAGCGTGGGAAGTTGTATCTTTGCAGTCGGTTTTGAAAATCAGAGTCCGAATGTAGGAGTTTAGTAATCAGGTAGTCGAACCTAATTAAGAAGGAGATGCCGCAATGATAGAAAAGGTACAGTACAAGGCGTTGCAATGGCTTGATATCACCAATCCGAGCGAGGACGACTACCGTTTGCTTCTCGACGAATATCATTTCCATCCCCTTGATATTGAGGACTGTCGCAGTACTATCCAGCGTCCGAAGATTGACGAGTACGACGACTATTATTTTCTCATTCTGCATTTTCCCTATTTCGACCGCGACAACAAGTTTATCCGCATCCGCGAGGTGAAGATATTTTGGGGGCGAGACTACATCATCACGGTGGGCAAGGCGCACTGGGCGGTGAAGAAGTTTTTTGAGGAGGTGCAAGAGGATTTGACCGAGAACGATGCCGAGATACAGGAGGTGATGGCCACGAGCGACCAGTTGCTCTACAACATTCTCAATCGGTTGATGCTGGAGACCAACACGCTGGTGCAGCGCGTGGGGGCTGAGGTGGATCTGATTAACTACGACATCTTCAACCGTCGTGCGCGAGCCATCATCGAGCAGATATCCATCACTCGGCGCAATACCATCCTGCTCAACACCACGTTCCGTCCGCAGCTTCGGGTGCTCCACATGTTTGAGAGTGGAGGCATCAAGGGCTTTGTGGATGCGGGGCAGATTGATATGGAGGACTACTGGGGCAACCTGCTCGACCAGTACCAGAAGATGTTCGACCAGGTGGAGGACTTTGGCGAACTGATTGAGGGCTTGTCGCAGACGTTTGATTCGCTGCTGACCAATCGCACCAACGAGATTATGCGGGTGCTGACCTATTTCAACACGATTATGCTTCCGCTGACGCTGGTTACGGGCTTTTTCGGTATGAACGTGGCTTTCCCGTTTGTGGCCAATACCACGGCGTTTTGGGTGATACTGGGGGCACTGGCGGTGCTGATGGCGGTGCTGATAGTCTATTTCCGTCGCATCACACGGCGTTGATGCATAGGCTGAAGGATAAACATAAAACAAGGATAGATATGAAAAAGATTGTTTTGGCGATGGCGGTGGCGGTGCTGGCCTCGTGCGGAAGGGTGGCCACGGTGACGGAGTATAACGTGGTGCCCGAGCCGGTGCAGATGCTGGTGGGAGAGGGGAGTTATGCACTGAAAGGGAGCCCAAGGATAAGCATAGAGGGCATAGGGCAGAATTCGCCCACGGTGCGCTACATCACCAAGTCGATGCGGTCGGCTCACATGCACCCTTCGTTGGTGGAGGTGGGGAGTGCGAGCGATATTGATTTGGTGCTCAACGACACGGTGGATGCCACTATTGGCGACGAGGGGTATGTGCTGGAAGTCTCGACTTCGGGCATTCGCTTGGCGGCCAATACCGAGCGCGGGCTTTTCTATGCCTACCAGACGCTGGTGCAGATGCTTCCGACTGATGTGATGAAGGTGAAGTATAGCAGCATAGTGCTTCCTGCGTGCCGCGTGGTGGATTATCCGCGTTTTGCCTGGCGCGGAGCGCACCTTGATGTCTGCCGCCACTTCTTCGATGCCAAGTTTGTGAAGAAATACCTTGATGTGATGGCTGCATATAAGCTCAATCGCTTCCATTGGCACCTGACCGACGACCACGGTTGGCGGTTGCCCAGCGAGCGCTGGCCGAGGCTCAACAGTGTGGGGTCGTGGCGAGTGGAGCGCAGCATCGCCACTTGGAATGAGCAGGAGCCTGCCCGCGAAGGTGAGCGGCCTACCTATGGTGGCTTTTTCACCCGCGAGGAGATAGCCGACATCGTGGAGTACGCCGCCGAGCGTGGCATCGAGGTGGTGCCCGAGGTGGAGCTTCCAGGCCACAGCAGTGCGATTTTAGCCTCCTATCCCCAGCTGGCCTGCGACGACACGGCCTATGCCGTCGCCCTGGGGCGCTATTGGCCACCGAAAGCCATCCTCTGTGCAGGCAACGACTCTGTGCTGACCTTCCTCTACGAGGTGATGGACGAGGTGTGCGAGATGTTCCCCTCGGAGTATATCCACATTGGGGGCGATGAGGCTTGGAAGGGAAATTGGAAGCGATGCCAGAAGTGCCAGCGGCGCATCCGCACCGAGCACCTGACGGGCGAAGAGCAGTTGCAGAGTTGGCTGGTGGGAAAGGTGCAGCAGTATGTGGCAGGAAAAGGAAAACGGATTATCGGTTGGGATGAGATTATGGGTATGAAAGAGGGGCGATGGACATCGGACGGCGAGGTGGAGGAGGACAATCCGCTGGTGAGCAAGGATGCGGTGGTGATGTCGTGGCGCGGGGTTCAACCAGGGCTGACGGCAGCGCGTGCGGGCTACCAGGTGATCATGTGTCCCACGAAGCATTGCTACCTCGACTATTATCAGGCCGACCGTCGGTTCGAGCCACCTGCCATCGGTGGGTATACCACGATGGCCAAGGTCTATGAGTTCGACCCAGTGCCAGCGGGTGTCGACAGCCAATTGGAGAAGCGAGTGATGGGTGGCCAGTGCAACCTTTGGACAGAGTTTATCCCCACCTCGCAGCAAGCCGAATATATGCTTTTGCCCCGCATGTTGGCAATCAGCGAGTGTGTGTGGTCGCCGCGCGAGAAGAAAGACTGGAATCGCTTCCGCCGCAAGGTGGAGGAACACAAGGATCGTCTGCGAGTCAAAGGCTACAACTATGGCGAAGGAGAGTTCACCCCGAGGTTGACCATGCGGAAGGTGAATGAACAGACGGCCACGGTGGCTATCAACACCGAGGTGCCCAACACTTACGTCTTCTACACCACCGATGGATCTACACCCACACGGCAGTCTGACATCTACGTGGGGCCGATGAACCTTGCGCGGGGTACGCACCTCAAGACCCTGACGGTGTATAAGGATGTGGAAAGAGACACGGTCTATGAGTTTATCGTTGAATGAAGCGAGGCGGCTGCTGACCGAGGCAACTCCCGATGAGGTGGATGCCCTGATGGCCGAGGCTCGGCGTGTGCGCGACGAGGTCTATGGGCCGAGGGTTTTCATGAGGGGGCTTATCGAGGTGAGCAACCACTGCAAGAACGACTGCTTCTATTGCGGCATCCGTCGCAGTGCAAAGTGCAGCCGCTACCGACTCTCGGAAGAGGAGATCTTGGCCTGCTGCCGTAAGGGTCATGAGTTGGGCTTTCGCACCTTCGTGTTTCAAGGTGGCGAGGATGGTTGGTTTACCGACGAGCGTGTGTGCCGCATAGTGGAGAATATCAAGCGGGAGTGGCCTGATTGTGCGGTAACCCTCTCGCTGGGCGAGCGTGGAAGGGCGAGCTTTGAACGCTTGCGCAAGGCAGGAGCCGACCGCTACCTGCTCCGCCACGAGACTGCCGACCGTGAGCATTACGCCAGCCTGCACCCCGTGGAGATGAGTTTCGACCATCGCATGCAGTGCCTTCGCGACTTGCGGGAGCTGGGGTATCAGGTGGGAGCTGGGTTCATGGTGGGTTCACCAGGGCAGACGGTAGAGACGCTGATGGAGGACCTTGCTTTTATCAGCGAGTTCCGCCCCGAGATGGTAGGCATTGGTCCCTTTATTCCTGCCCACGGCACCCCGTTTGGCGACCGAAAGGCGGGCAGTGTGGAACTTACGCTGCGGCTGCTGGCCATCATCCGCATTATGCACCCTCACGTGTTGCTGCCAGCCACTACGGCACTCGGCACGCTGCATCCGCAGGGACGCGAACGGGGCATACTGGCGGGAGCTAACGTGGTGATGCCCAACCTCAGCCCCAAAGAGCATCGCGAGGAATATGCCCTCTACGACAATAAGCTCTGCACTGGCCACGAGGCTGCCGAGTGCCGCGCTTGCCTCGCGGCGAGGATAGCCTCCACGGGATGCGAGTTGGTGGTGGACAGGGGCGACTTCCAGTAGGGCGGCAGCCCGATTTTGGATGGTGCTTATAGGGTGAGTGTATACACCTTGACTTCCTGTTGCAGGCAGTTCGGCATAGCCATGCCGACGCGGGCGTTGATATAAGTAGGGTCGCAGACAATGAAGCGACCGTGGTTGAGGTCGAGGTAGTCGCCCTCCACAGCCGAGTTGAACTTCACGGCAGTGGCCAGATGGCCGGGGAAGTGCAGCAGTACGACATCCAGTCCCAGTAGGTCGCGCACCAGCACGCTGAAGAGGATGCTTCGATCCTCGCAATCGCAGTAAGGGTAGTAGAGCGTCTCGTCGGCAAAGAGCGAGCGTTCGCCACCAAATTGTTCATCGTCGGTCTTGTATTCAAAAGCTGTCTGCACCCAGTTGAGCAGTAGCTCGGCCTTCTCCAGCTCGTTTTTCCCAGATAGTAGCTTCCGCAGCTTCGGGTAGAGCTGCTCTTTTGCCTCCTTGCTCAACGAGGCATTGGCATAGACGTCCCATGCCCCCACCAGCTTGGGGTAGTCGTTGTAGTAGGCGATGAGGTTGCGGTTGGTCTCGGCCTGGAGTACCAAGGTTGGGTATCTACTGGATTGCAGTGTGCGCTTTCCGCTGGCGACATAGGCCAGCCGTGGTTGCTGGGCTGCACGGAGACTTGCTATGTTCTCGCTGGGAAAGGCTTTATCCATCACCTGCAGCCCACTCTCATCGCGCCCGCTTTCGGTGATGAGGAAGTGCTGCACGCCATCGAGTTCTATATACGGGCGGTCGTAGACTGGTACGTCGAAAGGCATCCACAGTAGTAGCCGTCCTTCATCTGTTCTGACCATGCGGCTGTGGTAGCCCGATTGAGTTAGCAGCCATTGTTGCAGCAGGACAGCAGCGTTGCCCTTCCCCGCGATGTGTTCCGACAGCGTCTCCAACAGTTTGATATAGCCCCAGTCGGCCAGTGCCAGTGCTTTTTTCCCCTGTAGGCAGTCGGCCAATAGTGCATCGCATCTGCCATCGGAAAGTGTAGTCCACGCCTTGCTCAACTCATCGCCGTCGGGACTCTTCAGGCTGAGTGGCATTCCGATAGGGATATGGACGGCGAGGCTGGTGCCGTAGAAGGCGATCTCGGTGGTTTCGCCAGTGGGTGTTTCTGGTACAGGTGCTGGCACTTTGGGCACTGGCATAGGGGAGGGGAGAGGGACAATTTCCTCATGTGGTATCACTTTCGGAGTGGTGTCCACATTGGGAGGTGCCACTGGAGGGAGTGGAGGTTTCGGCTCCGAAGGTGGTGTGAGCGCTGGATGAAAGCCTATGGAAGTCCACGCCGTCTTCACAAACTCGGCATACTCTGCGTTGGCCTGTTTGCGGAATGCTTGGTAGGCATCGGTCTGCTGCTGGTGAAACGCTTGGTAGTCGCCTCTGGCTTGCTGTTTCCAAGCCTCATAGTCTGCCTTCGGTGTTTGTGCGCTAGCACTGTTAAAAGTTAAGAGACACAAGATAAAAATTAGGCTGACGCTGATGATTGTTTTGCAAACTTTTTCCATAACCGATAACCTTTATATCACCACTACCTTCTTTGTCCATTGGCCGATATGCACCATATACACGCCATGGGGCAGCAGCTCATCGGGTGAGTGGTGGCGGCCTACGGCATCATATATCCGCACGCTGGAGGGTTTCGCACCTTCAACGATGATACGCCCGTGCAGCACATAGACAACGTAGGCCGTCTGCTCCACCCCTGCTATTCCGACATCGCCCGCTGGTGCGAACTGCGCCTCGAGTTGTAGGCTCTCGCTGACCACGAGGCTGCGCGTGGCATCGGTGCTGCCATCGCTCCAACTGATGAAGCTGTAGTTGTCGAAAGGTTGGGCAGCGATGTTCACCGTGCTGCCATAGGGGTAGCTTCCTGTGCCGCTGACACTACCCATGGCATAGTCGTTGGCCGTGATGGTGAGGGTGTACATCACAGGCTCGAATAGGGCAGTGAAGGCCATATCGCCAGTAACGGTAACCATCCTCGGGTTGCTGGTGATGCCATCGCTCCACCCTGCGAAGTAGTAGTGTGCAGCGGCGGTGGCCGTGAGCGTTGCCGTCCCGCCGAGATAGTAGAGCCCGCTGCCTTGCACGGTGCCGCGTAGGCTGTCGTTGGCAGTGGCCGTGATATGGAATTGTTGGTACTGCTCAAAGAGGGCGGTGAATGTGGTGTCGCGGGTCAGCGTTACGAGGCGTGGGTTGGTGGTGCTGCCATCGCTCCACTGGACGAAGTGGCAGTGTGGTGCGGCTGTGGCGGTGATGGTGGTCTGCGTGAGGTACTCGTAGTTGCCACTGCCTTGTACGGTTCCAAGAGTTGTGTCGCTGCTGGCGAGGGCGAGACAGTAGATGTCGGGGGCGAAGAGGGCGGTCAGCGTGGTGTCGGCGGTTAGGGTCAGGTTGATGGGATTTTCAGTGCTGCCGTTGCTCCAACGCAGGAAGTGGTAGCCGTAGCGAGGGGTGGCGGTGAAGGTGAGTCGCGTAAGGTAATCGTATTGGCCACCAGCATTGTCCACCGTGCCACGAAGGTTGTCGCCCGTCTGGCAGGTGGCCGTGTACTGGTTGGGGGCGAAGAGGGCGGTGAAGAGGGTGTCCTGCTGCACCACCACACGCCGCGGGTTGCTGCTGTTGCCGTCGCTCCACTGCGTGAAATGGTAGCCGTAGTGTGCCGTAGCGTTTATCCAGATGGCTGTGCCGTAGTCCACTGTGTCGTTGCCGCTGGTGGTACCCTGCAGGGCATCGGTGGTGCGTACACTGACGGTGTGCCTGTCGATGGCGAAGTGAGCGGTGAAGGTGGTGTCGCGCGTGACGGTGACGGTCCGCAGGTTGTCGGCGACGCTGTCGTTCCACATGGTGAAGTGATAGTGCGGCACGGGTACCGCCGTCAGTGCTACCTGCGAGAGGTAGTTGTACGAGCCGCCGCCGGTGGTGCTGCCGAGCGTAACGTTGCTGCTGCCAGCAGTAATCAGATAGCTGTTGGCGGCGAAGTGGGCGGTATAATGTGCCGAGTCGTTCACCACGATGCTGCGGGGGTTGTCGGTGTTTCCGTCCTGCCACTGCACGAAGTGGTAGCCGTAGAAGGCTGTGGCTGTCAGGGTGGCGGTGCTGCCGTGGCTGTAGGTGCCGCTGCCAGATGTTCCACCCATGCTGCTGTTGCTGCTCGTGGTGCTCACTGCGTAGCTGTTGATGGCAAACTGGGCGGTATAGGTGGCGTTCCGCGTAACGCTCACCAGGCGCGGGTTGGCCGTGTTGCCGTCGCTCCACTGGGAGAAATGGTAGCCCGCATTGGGGTTGGCGGTGATATTGACAGGGGTGAGGTAGTTGTAGCTTCCGCTTCCACTAGTAGTGCCTATTGCGGGGTTGCTGCTCTGCACGGTGAGGATATAACTGTTGATGGCGAATTGGGCGGTGTAGGTGGCAGCGTGCTGCACGGTAACGGTTCTCGGGTTGTCCGTCACGCCATCGCTCCACTGCGTGAAGTGGTAGCCGTATTCCGCCACTGCCGTCAGCGTGGCGGTGGTGTTGTAGTTGTAGGCTCCGCTGCCGTAGGCGCTACCCATCGTCGGGTCGTTGGGTTCGGAGGTGATGGTGTAGCTGTTGGCCGCAAACTGGGCGGTGAAGCTGCTGTCGCGAGTCACCGTGATGGTGCGTGGGTTGTCGGTGTTCTGGTCGTTCCATTGCACGAAGTGGTAACCGAAGGCCGGTGTCGCCGTCAGCGACATGTTGTGCAGGTAGGTGTAGCTGCCGCCGCCGCTGACGCTGCCCATTGCGGTGCTGTTGCTCGTGCCCACGATGCTGTAGGTGTTCACAGCGAAGTAGGCCGTGAACGAGGAGTCCTGCGCGACGGTAACGGTGCGCGGGTTCAGCGTGTTGCCGTCGTTCCATTGAGCGAAGTGGTAGCCGTAGAGTGGCGTGGCGGTGAGGCTAACGAGGTTCTGGTAGTAGTACACGCCGCTGCCGCCCACGTTGCCCCAGCCGGGGTTGGCGTTGTTGACGGTGATGATGCTCACGTTGCTCACGAAGATGGCCGTGAAGCTGGTGTCGCAGATGGCGGCCATATAGCGCGGGTTGCTGGTGTTGCCGTCGTTCCACCGCAGGAAGTGGTAGCCGTCGTATGCCGTAGCCGTGAGGGTCACGGGGGCGTTGTATCCGTAAAGACCGGTGCCGCTGACAGTACCCAGCAGTGGGTCGTTGGCCTCCACGGTGATGTAACTATTGCTTATTACGAATATGGCTGTGAAGCTGCTGTCCTGAGTCATCGTGATTTGGCGCGGGTTGGCGGTGTTGCCGTCGTTCCACCGCAGGAAGTGGTAGCCTGTGTTGGCGGTGGCCGCGATACGCGCCGTGTGGTTGCTGCAGGTGGGCTGCTGCGTTATCTCCACCGTTCCCAGCACCTCGTTGTTCGTGGCCACGGACAGCAGGAATGGCGGCGCCTCCACGATGTTGGAGAAGTTCTCCCAGTAGTCGGTGGTGTAGTAGTTGAGCACCGAGCCGCAGGGCACCGCCACGGGCGTGCTATTGCTGACCGAAGCGAAGGTGTGGGAGTAGATGGTCGGAGGTGTGCTGCCTTTCATCTCTATCTCCGTGACGGAGCCTATGCCGTTGAAGGCGTAGTCGCCGATGCTCGTTACCCCTGCGGGAAATGTCAGCTTGCCGCTCACCTCGCTGCATCCGTCGAAAGCACGTGTGCCTATGCTTTGCAGGTTGGCAGGAAGCTCCGGCCTCGTCAGGCGCACACACCCTTGGAATACGCTGTCGCCCAAAGAGGCGACATTGTCTCCCATCGTCACCGTCTGCAACCGGAAGTCCCCGCTGAACGCCCCCGCCCCGACCGTCTGCACGGAGTCACCAAGAGTCACAGAAACAAGTCTGTCACAGTTGGCAAAGGCGTTATTTCCGATGTTTTTACTATTAATATTGGCAGAAAGCAGATTGTCGCAACTAGCAAATGTGTTGTTCCCAATCGTCTGAGCCGTGATCGAGATATTCTGTAGATTATCGCAGTTATAGAATGCATTATCGGGAACACTCTGTACGCTGTCTCCAAAAGCAAGAGAGGAGATGGCGTTTGTCATCGGGTTAGATTGGTAGCATAAAGGAGTAGTGCAATTCTTTGCGTTATACAAGACTGCCCTAATGTTATTACAACCTGCAAATGCCCCACTGCCAATCGATGTGACCCCGCTACCAATATATACGCTATCAAGAGATGTGCAATTACTGAAAGTCGATTGTCCGATTGTTTTAATTGTATTAGGAATCGAGAGGATTTGTATCCCTGTACAACCAGAGAAAACACTATTGTTTAAGGTGCTGACACCACTTCCGATTTGTAGTGTTTCAATTCCCGTACATCCATCAAACGCATTGTTTCCAATATAACTTACATTGTCCGGAATCATCAGGTGAGTTATACTAGAACATCCACTAAAAGCGTATGAACCAATAGAGTCAACTTCTGTGGGAATATTCAACTCTTGAATATTTGAGCAATTCGCAAAAGCATTATTGCCGATAGAAACAAGACCTTGTCCAAGCTGCAAATGCATTATCCCGGAACATCCTTGGAAAGACGATGCTCCAATGCAAATTACGCTATCAGGAATAATCAAAGTTTGTATACCTATACAATTTTGAAAGACAGAATTGCCTAACAATCTTAGATTATCTCCTAAAAAAAGGCTGTCGATATTTGAACAATTAATAAAGGCTGATGCCCCTATATATTTTGCACTATCAAAAGTAAGTTGATTTATGTTCATTAGATTAGCGAACGCCATTTCCCCAATCCAATTAACCGTACTTGGAATCTGAATGGTATTAAAACCAGAACATCCTACAAATGCATTATTTCCTATGTACCTTACATTGGCGGGAATTGATAGGATTCCACTCCCATGACAATTATAGAATGCATTATTTCCAATGGAATCAATACCCGAACCTAAATGAATACTATTTACATCAGAACAATTAGAGAAACAAAAATCTCCGATTTTCTGTATACTATCAGAGAGCGTGATGTCATTAATATGAGAACACCCATCAAAAGTATTATTCTTCAACACTTTAATCTTCGAAGGGAAACTGATATTACCCTGAATACTTGTACAAGCATGAAATGCATATTCGCCGATATAGGATAAACTATCAGAAAATTGAGGAAGAGACAGTCGATTACAGCCGTCAAATGCATGTGCACCAATAGAGTCAATGCTACCTATTTGTACTATTGTTGAAAGCCGTAATCCCGAGAACTGGTGATCTGGTATTGTTCTAATATTAGGGCCAAGGATAATGGTCTCAGCCATACAATAACTCTCCGGATAGGTATGGACCATATTCCCTGCACTTGTTCCATAACTAAAGGAAAAACTTTGACGATATATTACCCATTGTGGAATATTTATGATATGTGAACCAAACTCTATTGTCAATGAGTCTTGTGTACGAATAGAATAAAATGGATCTGTTAGTACCCTTTGACTTGAATAGGACGCAACTGCCGAGAATACCGAACCAATAATATTTTCATTAACATCAATGCTCACCACATTTATAGATGGGCTTACATTGGGACAATCATAATATAAATAGTTCACATTCGTACCATTAAAAGCGCAATATCCAATGCTTTCTATTGAATAGCCCAAATAAACATAACTCAATGAGTTACAATTATTAAATGCATAATTCCCAATGCTCGTTATCTGATTGCCTATATACACAGAATCCAGGTCATAACATTGCTGGAAAGCAGATTGTCCGATAGAATTTACGGTATAAGCCACTCCATTGTTGCTTACGGTCTCTGGAATTATCAAATAACCCGTTGGTTTGGTCAAATATGTCCATCTATCCCAGTAACTATCTGTCCTATACCCATAATATATATATGTTCCCGTACTCCTACGGTCTCGTGCAGGGAAAGTAACTTCAACTGTTGAATCGCTGGTAATATTATAATACAGCGTTTGCCCAGTACTACATACCGCCGAGAAGTTGTAGGCGTATAAGCGAACGCCTGTCGCAACCATTAGAAATAATATTAAAGTCTTTTTCATCTTTCTTCTGACATTGGTTCGACATTCTTTTTCTCATACATTCTTCTTCTGACTTGATTGTCTGCAATGGAAATCATTTGATGTTCAGCATCTGGATAGATTGTTCCTTTGTTTATCCCAATTTTATCTAGCTCATATAGTATTTTATCCTTTTTTCTAGCTGGAATAGTAAAGTAAACAGGGATAAACAACTCATCTAAATAGCAGTGAGTTTTTAGAAACATTATTTTATTCATTTCTTTTTCTTTCCACATATTATCACCTCTATGAAGTAACGACTCATACTCGTTCTTCAAATTACCGTGAGGAGATGCAAAGGCACTCATAATGAATGCTCCATGCTGTGCCCTTATTCTCGCATTGCTCGACGTAGGGGCAAATAGGAACGATTGTGTAATAATCTGGAATAAAACCGTTTCTTTGGTAATTCTTCGGGATATTTTATCCAGAAAAGGGCATCTGTTGCGTATCAGAAACTCTAGTTCTTTTACAGAAAACGGTTCATTTACTGTAACACCTGCAAGTGTTGCAACTATTTGTAGTATTTCTTCTTCTTTGTATTCAAGGCCGGTTGCATACATAATTCGTCCATTCCTCTGAAAATCCTTCTCGCACGCAAAGTATAATGCCACAAGAGGATTTGTCGTAACATCAATCATTCGAGTCGGTAATCTATAATGTTGCATTGTGGTTAGAATATCTAGTTCTGTCAAACACTCCTTAAATACATGAGGATATTCTTTCTTTGCATGACTTATCATTGACACTTCGTCTGCAACACAAACAGCATTTTTCTCTCCCGTATCACCTGCAAATATCGAAGCCCGCACGTGTTTAAAACATTGTGGTTCACCCCTAAACACGATAGGCTTCATTTCACCATTAATTTCGTGTTCTCTCCGAATTCCTTCAATAAGCAGAAGATATTGCGCAACCGATTCTACTTTTTTGTGATTTGTCTTTTTCATTTCATTTTATTATATGTAAAGAATCAACGAAACAAATTCCAACTGCCTCATTTTTGAAAGTTGCAATTCGTTTTCTCAGCTAATTCGACAAGAACACCATGTTCCATCGACAATACTTTACACAAAAAGTCCTTATTAATACAGGAAATCTCAGCCCCATGCCAACGAGAGCAACGATGCTTTCTGCTATTATGTGTATTGTGTTCATATTATATACTGTTTTTTGTAAAAAACCTCACAAGAGGATTTAATTCAAAAAAAAAGTTGTATCTTTGCAAATCAAAAATAGACTTGTTATGCCAGAGATAAGCAAATTTTACGGGATTATCATCTATATGTATGTTGACGACCACAATCCGCCTCATTTCCACGTGTGGTACAACAACTACAAGGCCATCGTTTTTATAAAGGATGGACTCGTCAAGGGAACTTTGCCCAGAAGAGTTTTGTCTCTTGTATACGAATGGCTCGACCTGCATAAAGAGGAGCTTCTTCAAAACTGGGACAACCTTAAGAATGCGAAGGTCCCCTTTAATATCGAACCTCTTGATTGATTTGTTATGGAAGACTATTTTATCTTGTGCGTTACCTCTGCGGAGTATGTCCGCGACTATATCCTGAAACTCACTTTCAATGACGGTGCAGTAAAATTGGTAGACTTTACGCCACTGATGCAAAAGGGCATCTGCCGCAAGTTGCAGGATATGGACTATTTCCGCAACTTCACGCTTGACCCATTCACCGTTGATTGGAACAATGAAGTTGGTTTTGCCCCGGAGTCTCTCTACGAACGAGGTATCGCTGTTGCTTGATTTCAGGTATTGACACAACAGATTTCGACCCATGAGCAAAACATCAGATCTTTTCAACGAAATGATTGCATCCACGCCGCAGGATATTAAGCAGCGTGTTGACTGGTCATTCGAGATTGCCGACAAAATAGATGGCATCTTGAAGGAACGAGGAATGACGCAAAAAGAATTTGCCAAACAAATAGGACGCTCCGAAGCCGAAGTGTGCCGCTGGGTTGGCGGTACCCACAACTTTACATTGGCTATTCTCGCCAAAATATCTACCACTCTGGGCGTTCCATTGATAAGTGTATAAGAACAACGCCATGACCCAGCAGACACTGGAACATCTGGAGAGACACCAGAGCGAGACACCTTTGACTTACATTTTCCCATATCCTACTACCATATAGGGTTTTCAACTCTGCAATCTATCACCTCCCTCGGCATTCCTTGTAGCCTTGCAGGTGCTTGGCCACCAGCCGTGCAAGGGCGCGGCGCTTGATGTTGTAGAGGTTGTCCACGCCGATGCCAAGGTGCGCGGCGACGGCGGCAGGCTCTTCGTCGCGCAGAAGCAGGGCTTCCAGCACCTCGCGGTCGCGCCCCGACGGCAAGTCCGCGAGAGCTTGGCGGATGTCCATCATGATGGCCGCCGCCCGCTGGCCACCCTCCTGCACCAGCCGCAGGTCGTCGCGGTCGGCCAAGGGTCGCTGCCGCAGGCTGTCGCGCAGGCTCTGGGCATGATTCTTGAAGAAACGGTAGCTGACAACCGAAAGCCAGCTCGCGAACGGCAACGCTGTGTCGTAGCGGCGCAGCCGCGCCCAGCCATCGGTCCGGGGGTAGAGGTAGAACTCGTGGAGGAAGTCGTCGACCGTCTCGGCCGACAGTCCCCGCCGCAGGTCCGCCGAGAGCAGCCCCGAGGCTTTCTCGGCGTTGCTCCGAAGCAGAGATTCAAAGCCGTCGTAGAGCAGATAGGCCACTGCCCGCCCGTCGTCGGCCAGCAGGTCGGCCACCAGCTGACGGTCGTCAGTGTAGCGGTATCTGAACGTAAGTCTCATCGGCATAGGCACATAGCAAAAAGAAAAGCGTGGAACGTAACTTTCGTCTGATAACCAGGGTTTCCACGCCCTTCAATGCAAACTGATCCATTCCACGCCGATGCACGGCGCTTCGTCGACCTATTCTTGCATTGATAAGCCCCCACTTATGGGGACGATGTGGAAATTTGGTTATCAAGAATAGCACGAATTGCTATTATATATAGATGTCCGTTCTCTTGCTAAATTTCTGTTTCTTAATCTGTTGTTTTTTAATTTATCCTATTATGTTGCATCTCATTGCTGACTGCAAATGCGCTGTTTTTTCTGGATATTTCCAGCCGTTTTTTTCAACTTTTTCAATTGTGCCCAAAATATCTTGCGGACAATCATCGCCAGGGGCTGCAAATGCAAGGCTTCTGGGATACCTCGCAAGCAGCAGTGCTGCTGGTAGGGACTTGAGCCGTGTTCGAGCCGTGTTTGGTTCGTGTTTGGTCCGTGTTTGGTCCGACTGGAGTCGGAGGTGACACGGAGGTGACACGGAGATGACACGGAGTTGATACGGACCAAGTCCCTCCCTCCACAAGAAAAAAATCTTTCCCATTACGAGATTTTCGATAAGGTGTTTTGGGCGCTATCGGTTTTTGGCACCTAATTCGCTGGTGCGAAATGTCCGTTCCTCACCATACACTGTGCCTGTGGCGTTGGTGGCGTAGGCGCGGTAGTAGTAGGTGGTGCCTGCGGATAGCGATGTGAGGTTGCTGACAAATGCACCTGTGCCGCTGCCATCGGTGGTGTGTGGGCTTGAGGTGGTGGGTTCGGGTGTGGTGCTGAAGCAGACACCGCGGGCGGCGACAGCATAGCCCCCATCGGTGGCCACTTCGCCGCCGCAGACGGCAGAGGTGGCGGTGATGCTGCTGGCAGATGTTGTAGTGACAGTGGGCATCCCGCTGGGTGTGGCGACGGTGCGCTGCTCGCCGTAGACGGTGCCGTTGGCATTGGTGGCGTAGGCACGCACATAGTAGGTGGTGCTTGGTTGCAGGCTCGTCAGGGTGCTGACGAAGGCGCCCAACCCGGTGCCATCGTTGCTGTGCAGGTTACTCACCGTGGGCGATGGAGCGACGCTCCAGCAGACTCCACGAGCGGTGACGGCAAAGCCACCATCGCCTGTTACCGTGCCACCGCACTGGGCGGAGCTGACGCCGAGTAGCGAAGCTTCGGCTGCGGTTGCGACCATGGGAAGACCACTAAGGGTGGTGAAGCTCTGCTGCTCGCCGTAGGCTGTACCCACGCCATTGGTGGCGTAGGCACGCACATAGTAGGTGATGCCAGGTTGCAAACCTGTGGCGATGGCGCTGAAATCGCCCAATCCTCCGCCGGCCGACACGCTCCCGTTGGCCAGCGTGGGATATTGCAGGGTGCTGTAGGCAAAGCCACGGCTGACGACGGCCGAGCGAAGGTCGTCCTCCACACTGCCAGCAAGCGTCGCTGTGGTGGCGCCGACGGCATCAGATGCTACCGACTTGGTATGCACCACAGGAAGCCCAGGCCCCTCGACGAATAGCACGTCGAGGTCGTATTCCTCCCGACCGAATCCTCCATTGGGCACATCGGCACTGCATCCAGCATACAACGAGTCGGCACTGACCACCACTTGGCACCCATCGGCCATCCTCTCCGCTGTCAGCCTGAAGGTAAACCTGCCATCATCAGCCGAGGTGGTGGAGGCGAGTGTGGCTCCGTCGCAGATGAGCTTCACCGCAAGCCCACCGACGGGCTGCTGCGAGCTGCGTTCCACCACTCGTCCTCGCACGTTCCCCTCGGGATAGATTCCCTCCACCTCCAAGTCCTTGATGCACGAATGCATCAGCACGGTGGTGGTGGCTACAAACATTAGCCAAGGTCTTAATCTACGGAGTGTCATAGCGTCAGAATTTGAAAGTGAATGAAAGGGTGGGGGCAGTGCCGTTGCCTGTCGGCAGCATCGACGGGGCGAAGGCGATGCCCGACGCGCGCCTGGGCTGCATGGTGAAGGCACGGTAGAGGTTGAAGGCGTAAAGCACGGCAGCGCTGCCCCAAGCGATGTAGGAAACTGTCTGCAGGGTGTTGTAGGTGCTTCGAGCCGCGTTCCAATCAGCGTATGCGGTGGTAGCATCGTGCATCACATCCAGCTGATTCTGTGCCATGAAGTAACTGCCCACGCCACTGCCCACCAGCAGCAGCTCACCGCCGAGCGTGAACCAACCCTCGGCGGTGTAGCCTTTGCCCATCTGTCCCAGTCCTGGCACCACTGTGCTCTTGACAAGCGACACCCAGCTGTTCACCTCCCCCCTGCGACGCATCTTTTCCCACTGGGGAGGCACACTGCCGCTGGTGGCTAATTGGCACAGCACCCACACACGGATGGTGCCATCCGTCAGTCGGGTCTCGTACTCGTCGACTTTGTTGATGGGGATGTTGTACTGGCGGCTGATTGCCCGATAGTCGCCGCCTTTGGCAAGGGCTATGTCCACCTCATAGGCATCAAACGGACGCCCGATGCGCAGTGCTGCGCTTTGCATTACCCGCAGCAGTGCTTCATTCATAGCCTCCGACGGCGTCTTTCCCTCTCCCGACTCCCGCACATAGACGATGGTGCTGTTGCTGGCCTTCGGCAGCTCGTTCATCCACGACGGCAGCCGCTGTGCCCAGCACAGCGGCACTGCCGTCAGCATTAGTATGATGGTGAAGAACGTCTTTTGCATCAACCTATATTCTCAATTCTCTATTTTCAATTCTCAATTTCCCGAGTGTTTCGCCATGTATTCCTCCATCCACTTGCGGAACTGGTCGCGGTGGAACATCCCCTCAAGCTTCTGATCCTCGCTGAGGGCGGTGGCAGTCCGTTGTGCCAACTCTTTCTTGCTGATGCGGATGGCTATGTGGCTCTGGTAGGTGCCAGCAGGGGTCTGGTAGAGCTTCTCGCAGGTCTGCTCGGCATCGTTGAGCATTCGCTCGATCACTGCCGTGATCTCGCGCTCGGCGATGCGCTGCACGTCGTCCTGCTGCGCTCCGCCAGCCTGACTGCGCACATAGTCGGTCGAAAGCCCCTTGGCCAGACCACCAAGCTTGCCATTGACCATGCTCTTGGCTGCGTTGAACGCGGCCATGCGGGCATTCTGCATGTTGAGGTTTTCACCCACTCCCATGCCAGTGAAGTACTCCTCCGAGTCGCGGTCGTATTGCGCGCAGGGAAGTTCCACCTCCCTGTTGCCCATCGTCTCGGGCGTTACCACGTTGCGGTTGCTTTTGCAGGCTCCGAGGAGCAGCGTGGCCACTGCGGCCACCATCATCATTTTGCGTTTCATTGTGTATTTGTTTTTAGGTATTTTACTTGGTTAGGATTATTTGGGCTCGCTTGCTGCGGTATTTGCGTCCAAGGTCGCCCACCGTAGCACCGAGGTATGTCGGGTCGCAGACCATATACCGCTTCCCGTCCAGTTCAATATGGTAGCCCTTGACTTTCCGCCCTGGGACGCGAATTGCCGTGGCCACGTGGTCGTCGTAGGCCAACAGCACCGCGTCGTAGCCGAGCAGCATCCCCACCACCCGGGCGAAGAGCACGGCGCGGTCCTCGCAGTCGTTGGCGGGGTAGTAGAAGTTCTCCTCGCAGAAGAAGTTCTTCTCGCGTCCGAACTGGCTGCGGTCGGCTTGATAGGCAAATCCATGCTGTATGAATTCAAGCAGTGTGTTCAATGCCTCGACGGGGGGCATCCCCTCCACCATCGGTCGCATCTCCCGCTCCACGGCAGCTGCAAAGGCTTCCTCCATCGCCGCCGTGGCATAGACCGACAGCTCTGTCTGCGGGTAACGGGCATAGAAGTCTATGAGGGGCTGATTGACGCGAAATTCAACCTTGCCTCCTTCGAAAGCATAGCTGTACGCCTTCGTGGCGAGTGCACCGCCCAGTCTGGGGGAGTGTTCAAGGTGCATGTCTACCGTCTGGCGGGCATACGCAGGCTGTCGCTCGTAGCTGCGAAGCTTGCCCTTGCGGGGGAACTCGCCGAAGGCATAGTAGCGCGTGTTGCCAAGCTCAATATAGGGTATATCGTAGAGGCGACTACCCGTAGGGATGAGCATCACCAGCTGCTCACCCACGCGGCCTAATCGAGCATCGTAGTGCATGGCATTGAGTAGGTAAACCCCAAGGGCGGCCTGCTCATTGGGTTGGCCTGGATATATGGCAGCTGAAATATGGCGTATGAGGTCGAAAAGTCCCCAGTCGCCGAGGTAGAGGTCGTGGCGATGGCGGTCAAGCGAGGCAATGCACTGGTCGGCACGTTCGCCGTCGAGCCTCTTCCAGTAGCGTGCCACCTGCCGCTCGCCGACCCCGCCGAGTGCTACCCCCGCGATATTCTCTGGCAGGGAGATTTCGAGCCTCCGCCCATAGAATGGCACTGCATATACACGCAAGGGCGTGTCAGTCGCAGCCGTCGGCGGCAGTGCCTTCGCCATGCCAATCCTCTCCGCTGTATCCAACTCGCCGTGCGATGCCCGGTGCTCTGCCGTCAGGGTGTCCCCCTCCCAGCGGGCGGTGTCGATGTGTGGCTGCCCAGCAGGCTTGACGCTCTGCGGCGAATGCTCGCCTTCAAACAGCCGATACTCCCTCCACACCTGCTCCACATATCGGAGAAATCCCTCACGCGTAGAGTCCCTATATTGACTCTGTTCCAACTGCTTCTGATGGCGGTAGCCATCGGGAACCACTTGGGCGTGCGTCAGACCGACCATTGGAAATTGAAGGCAGAAAATCAGGCCGAAGCCTATGATGGCCGCCCTCCCTATGCCGCACTTCATAGGCTCTCCTCCATTTCAGTGCTGCCAATAGTGTCCTGCACAGCGTAGGCTGGCGCCTGCTCCACGCCGATTGCCTCGCCGCTACCTGCACTATGAAGCCAAGCAATGCCCACGCCGACCAGCAGGGCTACCACAGCCGCCGCACTTATCGCCAGCCATAGCTGGTGCACGCGAGGCTTTCTCTGCACACTTCTCCTGCCATCTTCGTGCAGTTCGATAACAGTAGCTATAGCGATGAAATCGTCGAGGTGCTCATCGCTCTCGGCTATGTAGTCGAGTACTATTGCCTCCTCCTCCGAGGTCGCCTTCCCGCAGGGGTAGCGGGCTATCATCTCGTCTGTCATTCTATCATGCATCATCGTATCCAATTGCTTTGACCCGACTCGGTGTGCTGGTCGTTCTTCTGTAGCTGTAATAGGGAACAGCCGCAGGTCATCTATCATTGGGATGAAAAAAAACTTTTCACCATTCACTTTTCACCATTCACTTTTTCCCAGGATTGGGAAAAATGTTGTATCTTTGCAGTGCGAAAGTGGAGAGAATGCAAGTTGAATGCTTCTTGTAACATATTGATTATCAGCCCCCCCCCCCCCATTTGCGAGGGGTTGTATGGGCTGTAGAGAGGCGGCGTGCCGCGTCTCCGTGGGGGTGTCGCACCTCTACGGTGGCGATGTGAAGCCTCGGTTGCATACCTTTGTGGTGTATGCAGCCGAGGCTTCGCCCTTTTTCGGTTGTGGTAACATGTAAATCATAGATAAGAGATGAACAGAAAGAGCAAAAAGAAAGAGAGACTGGTCGCTGGTGCCCGAAGGCTGGGCATGGCAGTGGCAGCGATGATGCTCTGTGCGGCTGCCGCCGCACAGAGCGGGACGGTGGCCGCTGGAGGTGCTGCCACAGGCAGCGGCAGTGGTGGCGGCTACACGATGGGCTACAGCCTCGGGCAGGTGGCGGCCTCGGCTGCTGCGGCCGAGGGCATCCGCCTCGGCGAGGGATTGCAACAGGGATTCACCATCGAGGTGGAGCGTATTGCGGGCGTGGAGACTGCCCCACAGGTGGAGATTTTCCCTAACCCCACGGCAGGGCAGCTGGTGCTGCGGCGCGGCGAGGGGCATGCCGAGACCTCGGTGGAACTCTACTCCGCCGACGGTCGGCGCATAGAGAGCCGACCCTGGCAGGGTGCCGAGCTG